>DASYVD010000051.1:0-6302 GCA_036000545.1 Actinomycetota bacterium
GCCTGGATGCGAGTTCGATGGCGAAGAGGACGTACAGGGTGCGAAGCCACGCGGTCTCCACGGTGAAGAAGTCCATGGCGAGGATGCCCTTGGCCTGGGCTCGGAGGAACTCGGTCCATGAGGGGCCGGTCCTTCGCGGAGCCGGAGGCAGTCCCGCCCTGAAGGGCACATATACACCGATTCAAGCCGCAAGCTCGTACTCATGCACGAGGCCGCCCAGCACGTGGCGCCTTCGGATGCGGGCGCCTTGTGCAAGACAGGGGACCGGATCGAGCCGCGGCTCTGGCGTCTTCAGCTCGAGGCCCCGATGCGGCCTCCGGGCGTTGTAATGAGAGATGTAGGTCCGAAGGACGCGCTCCAGGTGGCGGCGGCCGAACACGAGCATCCAGTCCAGGCACTCGGTCCGAACCGTGCGGACCCACCGCTCGGCGAAGGCGTTCGCTGCGGGGCTCGCACAGGGGTCTGGATGATCCTCACACCCTCGGAGCGGAACACCTCGTCGAACGCACCGGTGAACTTGGAGTCGCGGTCGCGAATCAGGAACCGGACGCCGCGAAGCCGGTCCCCCACCGCCAAGTTGGGCGCCTGCTGGGTGATCCACGCCGAGTCCGGGTTCGCGGTGACGCCGAGGACGAGCACGCGACGAGATGCGACCTCGATCGCGAAGAGCACGTAGAGCGTGCGAAGTCACGCCGTCTCCACAGTGAAGAGGTCCAGAGCCAGGATCCCCGCGCTTGGGCTCGCAGGAACCCGCTCCAGCTGGGGCCGCCACGGCGAGGAGCCGGGCCGAGGCCGGCCGCTCGAAGCAGCGTGCGGATCTTCGTAGCCGAGACTCGGATGCCAACGTTCAGCAGCTCGCCCCGGATCCGGATGCACCCCCACCTGGGATTCTCCCTCCCCATCCGCACTTGCTCGGGTCGAAGTGAGAAACCCGCTCCCTAGGTGGTAAGGGGACGAATCCGGGTTTTCGCACCTACGCTCGTCCTATCGGACTAGCCCGGATCTTCAGGCTCAAGGACGGCCTCGAGGATCGGCTCAGAGGAGCTCCCCTTCACCACGTAGGCCGACGCTCCTGCGTCTGCCGCGGCTTGCCTCAGATCCTTATCTTCGAAGGAAGACAGGATCACCACACGGGTCGAGGGATGTGACGAGGTGATGATCCGCGTGGCCTCGATACCGTCCATGACCGGCATCCGAAGGTCCATGAGCAGGACGTCGGGTTCATGCTCCTCGGCCAACAGAATGGCCTCGGAGCCGTTCCCGGCTTCCCCCACAATGACGATCGCCTCGCCCTCGAGGAGCTCTCGAAGCATCCCGCGTGTTTCAGCGTCGTCCTCCACGAGCAGGACCTGGAGGTGCCGGCCGGACCTCGGGGCGGCCGTCAACCGCCCGGCTCGGTCCCGAAGTCCCCCTCGCTGATGAGGATGTGATCCACGGCATCGTCCCTCGTGTCGAACCCTGCCCGACGATGTGTCACGTACATCGCCGGGGGGTTTGTTTCTGTACGCCGACCTCCGGGTGATTTCCCCGGCCCCATTCGGGGGGACTGAAGGACCCGGAAGGGTGCATCTTCCGATCGTGGACCTGACCAGGGGTTTCCCTCTGGCCCCGTTCGGCTGGTCCGGAATCCGGAGACTGTTCCCATGATGGCTGATGGATCCCTGCTTCGATCCGGAGGCGAGGCACGGGGTCCGGTATGGCCCGACCATGTAGAGAAATAGGTGTCTGACGGCGAAAATCGGAGGAGCCTCCCCGAGACGGGGGCTAGGAGGACTCTGAAAGGAGCCGTCTGAGCCTCTCCAGCCGCTCGTCCCACTGGGAGCCTATCGACGCCATCCAGCTCGCGGCATCGGCCATGGGGGCAGGTGACAAACGGAACCGCCGTTCCCGTCCCTCCCGCTCGGACACCACCAACCCCGCCTCCTCCAGCACCTCCAGGTGCTTCGTCACCGCCTGGCGGCTCACCGGGAGCCGTGCTGCGAGCCCGGTTGCGGTTACCGGGCCCCCCTCGGAGAGGCAGCGGATCACCTCCCGCCGGGTGGGGTCGGCCAGGGCCTGGAACACGTCTCCGGCGGAGCGCCCCCGGTTCATCGAATAGGCACCCGGAGCGCCGACGACCCCATGGGAAAGCTGGGCCGGGCCCAACTGGCCGGAACGGAGACCGGGTAGCTCGGCACGGCCATGGCGGAGCCTTCGAGCGTTCGTTCGGAGATTCTGAGGAGGGTCCCCTCCCGCGAGGGCTCCAGCGTTAACTCCACACGAGTCGCCGATACCACCCGGGCGTCGTTCCCCGTCCGTTCGAATGGCGCCCATCGGAACGAGAGCCTGCGAGGAGGCTCTATTTCCTCGATGGTGGCCTCCCGCGAGCGGCCGTCCGGCCACCGGAAGGTCGCCGGGGCACCGGGGCGGGCCTCGAACTCGACCTGTGCGCCGAACCACGCGGAGAGCTCCCTCCCCTCCGTCAAGCTTGACCACACCCGCTCCGGAGAGGCTGGCAGGACGATCTCCCTCTCCACCGCTGGTCTGTCCTTCATCCTCGCAGCCCGCGCAACCCACGGGTTGCGCCTCCTCGGGCGCTTAGGTTACCATGTGCAACTGGACGGTTGCATATCTGCGGAGGCTCGAGACCATGTCCGACTCGCTGGTCCCCATCGTCATCGAGCAGACCAGCCGCGGCGAGCGATCCTTCGATATCTACTCCCGGCTGCTTAAGGACCGGATCGTGTTCCTGGGAACCCCCGTCGATGACACCGTGGCCAACCTGGTGACCGCCCAACTGCTCCACCTGGAGTCCGAGGACCCAGACAAGGACATCAACCTGTACATCAACTCCCCGGGGGGCTCGAGCACGGCCCTCCTGGGGATCTACGACACCATGCAGTACGTGCGGGCCGAGGTCTCCACCATCTGCATGGGCCAGGCGGCCTCGGCCGCCGCCGTCCTGCTGGCCGCCGGTGCGAGCGGGAAGCGGTTCGCCCTCCCCCACGCCCGGATCCTCATGCACCAGCCTCACGGGGAGGTCGGCGGGCAGGCCGTGGACATCGAGATCCATGCGCGGGAGATCCTCCGGCAGCGGCACCTGGTGGACGAGATCCTGGCCCGGCACACCGGACAGCCCTTGGAGAAGATCTCCCGAGACACCGATCGGGACTTCATCCTCGCCGCCGAGCAGGCCAAGGACTACGGGGTCATCGACGAGGTCATCTCGAGTCGGACGCTGGCCCACCTCTCCGAGTTCAGGGCTGCTCGGGGACCAGAAGCCAACGGCCAGGGCGATCCGGAAATGCGTCCTGACTCCGCCAATCCCATCTTCTCTATCCGCCCGAGAGGCGGCCGCTTGACCTTCCGGCGGAGCACAGTGAGCTGATGCCGGAGCAAGTGGCGTTCCGCACTTCGAGGGTGGCAACCGATGGTGAGCCTCCGGCGAGTAGCCGAAGAAGCCTGCGCAAAACCGCGAACAGGAGAGAGCACCGGCGGATTTCTTGGGCATGTTCGAGCCCATCCGGCCGTGCGTGGTTTGTACAAGGACCGATTCGTGAATGGGCAGGTCGCGGGCGTGATCAGAGTTTCTGTGCCCTTTCAGGCTCGCGCCGCACCTTGATGCGGGTTCATGCCGTAACGAAGCGCCAGGCCCACCCGTCGCGACATCGAGACCTCCTTCCCGTTGGCCAGCTCTCGCGGACGAGATCAGGAGGTGCCAAGGCGCGCGGCGGTAGCGACTGCCTGGATGTCAACCACTGGACCGCAACAGGACTTCCGATGTACCTTCCGGTTGGAGCAACCCATGGCCGGGTCCTCTCGATCGTGGTTCCGCGTGGTGGCTGTGCTCGTCCTCGCATCTGCGACTGCGACTGCCTGTCACTCCGTTCCTCGGAGCCTCTCGTCGCCTGCGACGCCGTCACCTCCGACGCCGGCCGGCTCGGTCGTTGCCGTCTCACCCGCGGCCGAGGCCGTTCCCCCTCAGGCCTGGAGCGTTCGTGTCGGCGGCGAGCCGAGCGCGCCGGTCGTGCGAGGGCGAGTCGCGTTCGTCGCATCCACCGGGGGACTCACGGCGGTTCGCCTGCGTGATGGCACGATCGCGTGGACGGCGAAGGTTCCACGGTCAAGCTGCGACCGACCAGCCATCGTTCGACGCGTCGTCGTCGTGTCCTGCGGGGAGTGGGTTGTCGCCTTCGACGGCCTGACCGGTCACGAGCTGTGGCGGAAGCCGATCGTGACGTGGACCTTCAGTCGTGGCGTCGAGCGGCGAGCCATCGGGTCACCGACCGCGACCGCGGGTCTTGTCTTCGTCCAGGACGTGGCGCAGGGGATCAGTGCCATCGAGCCGAGAAGCGGACTCCTCGTCTGGAGCCACGCCCTCGCCGGAACGAGCTCGGAGCCCGCCACGGCCTCGGACGGGATCGTCTACGTACCCTCCGGCACCTCCGCCGGACCGCCCTCGGGGATGCTGTGGGGCACTGTCGTTCAGGCGATCGACGCGCGAACGGGGACCGTGCGGTGGACCGCGCCGACGAAAGGCGACATCCTGAGCCCTCCGGTACTCGACGCTGGGCGACTGTTCGTCTCGACCGAGAGCGGCGGGCCCTCGTTTGCGATCGACGCGCGAACGGGTGAGATCGTCCACCGCTTCCCGCGCTACGGCCTGCAGTTCCCCGCCGGAGCTGGCCGTCTGGTTGTAGCGGGCGTCGGCGTCGGTGACGGCCACCAGCGCGTGGCCGCGATCGACGCCTCGACCGGAGACCGCCTATGGGCCACGCCCACTCCCAACGGGCTCAGCATCCAGACACCGACGGTGATCGATGGAACCGCATACATCGCGAGCAACCAGGGCGGCGATCTTCTCTACGCCTTCGATCTCGCGACAGGTAAGCGAGAGTGGAAGGTCCATCTGAACAGTGTGAGCGGGACCGCCGCCGGACCGGGTGAGCAGCTGCTCGTCACTGCTGGTCACAAGCTGATCGCTTACGGCTTGTCCTGAGAGTCTCGAGGGTGTCGGTTTGTGACGGACGCGACATCTTGGTCTGTGAGGCATTGGCCGGGTACGATTCGGTTATGAAGCTGAGCGTTCGGGTTGCCCTCGCCGTCGTGGTTCTCGCGACTGGGGCGATGGTCGCCCTGCTACTCCCCGACCGGTGGACCTGCCCGCCAATGGGTTACTGTCCGGCTTTCCCGCGCGATCTGAACGCTCCTTTCCGGGTCGTCGGGTTGTTCGGCGGATTGATCGGAGCGGGCATCGTGTTCTTGGTGCGCCGAACTTCGCCCCGCTAGCTGGATAGAGCCGCCCGAGTAGCGGTTCCCGCCGAAAGCGACACTCTTGCCAGCACTAGCCATCGATGGCACGCTCCGATCGTGTCGAACCACGACGCCCGCCAACGAGAGGCCGCAGACTGTGTTCGGGAGTTTCGGGAGCGACTCGTCGCCGAACGTAGTGTTGTCGCCAAGGTGGACGGCCGTAGGCGTGATCTCTTCCCAGTTGCTATCGGCCCGGAAGAGGGCGAGGCGCTGCTCGCCTGGGTTCGCAGGGAGCGGGCTCATCGATCGCTGGAGGCGGGGCTCGGCTTCGGAATCTCCACACTCTTCATCTGTGAAGGCCTCCTAACAAACGGCGGGGATGGCCACCACGTCGCTGCTGACCCCTTCCAGCACGTCGGGCTGCCGACGCACTCGACGAGCTACGCGGGCGTCGGTCTTCAGCTCCTCGAAGAGGCTGGTGTCCGCCACCTTGTGGAGTTCTACCCCGAGGAGTCGCAGACGGTCTTCCCGCGTCTGCTCGCCCAAGGCAGGCAGTTCGATCTCGCCTTCCTCGACGGGAACCACCGGTTCGAGGCTGTCTTCCTCGACCTGATCTACGCCGGTCGGCTGCTGCCCGAAGGACGCGTCATCTTCGTCGATGACGTCCAGATTCCCGGCCCGAAGCACGCCGTCCAGTTCTGCGTCGCGAACCTCGGCTGGGTGATCGAGGACGAGGGGCGAGAGGGGCGTCACGAGTGGGCGGTGGTCAGGACTGCTTCGCACGACGCCTTCCTGCGCCCATACACGGATTTCGTCGCCTTCTGGGATGTCGCTTCGTGACGAAAGTGTGACTCACGCCAGTTGCCGTTCCCGCCAGAAACGACGTTCCTTCGCCCAAATGTCACGTCGGCCCTGAGCCCCCGTTGGGCCGGACCCTCGACCGCGTGCAGACTCTCTTGATCCCGGCTGAAAGGGGTGGACCGTGAGCGACGACGCAGAGCACGAACGGGCCCGAGAGACGGCCCAGGAGCGGGCGAGGGCGGCCGAGGAGAGGGCGAGGGCGGAAGCGG
>DASYVD010000052.1:0-2645 GCA_036000545.1 Actinomycetota bacterium
GGATGCGGCTCATCGCCTACGACCCGTACGTGTCGCGCGAACGGGCCCGGCAGATCGGCGTGGAGCTGATGCCCGACCTCGGGGCCCTCCTGGTGCAGGCAGACTTCGTCACCGTTCACCTGCCGAAGACTCCCGAGACGGTTGGGCTCATCGGTGTGCGCGAGCTCGCCCTGATGAAGGAGGGCGCCGTCCTCGTGAACACGGCCCGAGGTGGGATCGTAGACGAGGCCGCGCTGGTGCAGGCGCTGCGCGACGGGAAGCTGGCCGGCGCGGGCGTGGACGTCTTCGAAAGCGAGCCCGTCACCGACCATCCGCTCTTCGAGCTGGAGAGCGCGGTCGTCACCCCCCACCTCGGAGCGGTCACGCGGGAGGCTCAGGACAAGGCCGGCGTAGCCATCGCCGAGATGGTCCGGCTGGCGCTACGAGGCGACTTCGTTCCCTACGCGGTCAACGTGCCGGCCGCCGAGGTGGCCGAGCAGGTCCGTCCATTCCTTCCGCTGGCCGAGCGGCTGGGACGGGTACTCACCGGGCTGGCGGAGGAGGCGATCGGCTCGGTGGAGGCGGAGTACCGGGGACGGATCGCCGAGCACGACACCGGGGTGCTCACCCTCGCCGCATTGAAGGGCGCGCTGTCGGCGGTCGTGGAGGAGCCGGTCTCTTACGTGAATGCCCGGATCATCGCCCGGGAGCGCGGACTGCGGGTGTCGGAACGGCGGTCACCCTCGTCGGAGGACTACGTGAACCTGGTCCTCCTTCGGGCCGAAACGGAGCAGGGTGAAGTAACCGTGGGGGGGACACTCGTCGGAAAGCGAGACGCCGAGCGCCTGGTGCGCGTCTATGACTTCGACATCGACATTGCCCCGGCGGAGAACATGGCGTTCTTCTTGTACGAGGACCGCCCGGGGGTGATCGGCAAGGTGGGAACCATCCTCGGGGAGGCCGGCATCAACATCGCCGGCATGGAGGTCGGTCGGAAAGAAGCGGGGGGCGTGGCCCTCATGTGCCTCACCGTGGACAGTCCCATTCCCCCAGAGGTGCTCCGACAGGTGGTCGAGGCGGTGGGGATGAAGAGCGCCCGCTCGATCGTGCTCGACTGAGGTCTCGGCCCGCTAGAGAGCGGTCAGCTCGAGCCGCTCGGTCGCCTGCGCCGTGGCCGGCCTGCCGCGCCCCGACTCGGTGATGCTGCCGCTGATCGTGGCAGACATCCGGAGCACCTTGCCCAGGACGGGGTCGATCCACGCAGTCTGATTCACCGTGATGGTCCCCACGACGCCTTTCTTCCGATCACGGGGCGTCGACAGATCGAGCGTCCGGGTACCTTGCACCACCGCGACCATCACGCCCCGAAGCTCTTCGATGCGAAGGAACTTCGACGACGTGGTGACGTGCACGCGTACTCCTTTGTCCCGGAACTGATACTCGTCGTTCCAGGCGTCACCGAGCTTCACGGCATGTGGTGGGAGGTCCGGAGAGAGGCCGGCGACGAGGGGATCGTACGTTCCCGCGGGGACCCCCGGGTTGAAGGACTTGCCGGCCACGACGTTCCCGTCGGATCGCAGCCGGAAGCGGGCGCGGAGGGTGGGCCGGCCCGTCTCCGGCCGTCCGTTCCAGATCAGGCGGGAGATGTCGAGCAGTCCCGTTACCCGTGCCATGTCTCCGTCGACCGACCGGGTCCTCAGCGTGAGGATTCCCTCGAACTCGGAGTCGAACTCGAATTCACCAATGAAGTCGGCGTTCGCCCCCGCCGAGTTGTGCACGCGGAACACCATGGAGCCCTCTCGAGGTACGGTCAGGGAGAGGCGGACGGTGTCGGAGTTCCCTCGTCCGAAGAGCCACCAGGCCCCCCCGATTGCCACCGCAACGAGAACCATGGCAAGGGCTAGCGGTCCCGCCGACGGCAGGCTGAGCGAGCGGACCCGCCCCGGCGGTCCTGCGGTCAAGCCCTCAGAGGGAGCGATCTCGAAGTGGGCGGTCCCCACCGAGCGCTCGGGCTGCGGGAGCCGGGGCCGCCGGCTCCTCGGCTCGGCCGTTCGATCGGGAGGGGAGGTTGTCCTCGCGTCGGGCGGCGCGAACGCAAACTCGCCCGCGCCGGAGAAGCCGCCCTGGGGCGTTCCCCCGGCGGCGGGCGGTTCGGCGGCCGGAGGCGGAGGTAGGGGAGGAACGGGGTCGGTCCTGGGCGGCCCGGCGGGGGGTGGCCCCTGTCGCACCGGAGGAGGAGGTGGCGGCGAGGGTGCCCGCTGCGGCAGAGATGGAGCGGGGGGTTGATCCTGCCACATGGGAGGCTGCGGCCCAGGCGACGGCCACGGTGGCGGGGGAGGCTGCTGTTCGCCTGGCGGCGGGGAAGGCTGCTGTTCGCCTGGAGGCGGGGCGGGCGCCTTACGGCGGGGCAGCGGCGGCTGCCCCGGCCCAGCGGTTCGGCTGGGCGGGGGAGGCGGGGGTGGCCCTTCCGGGCGCTCAGCCTCGGAAGGCTCGTCGGGTGTCGATGTCAGGGCGGGCACCTCCTGCCGTCGCTTCATGGGTGTATCGGCGGTCCCCGGCGAGGGCCTTAGAACAAACCCCCCGACCCGGTCACGGCTGATGGTCGCCGTGGCGGGTGAGGCAGTACCCTTTGGGCACGCAGCTCAAGGAGGGGAAGGGATGCCGAT
>DASYVD010000053.1:0-2108 GCA_036000545.1 Actinomycetota bacterium
CATGCGGGTGGAGCTGGCCGAGCCGGCTCGCCAGGTCGTGTCCACCCAGGCCTACAACACCATGTTCACCATCCACGGGACGGTGATGATCTTCCTGTTCGTCGCCCCGTTCGGGATCGGGCTGGCCAACTACCTCATCCCCCTGCAGATCGGCGCTCCGGACATGGCGTTCCCCCGCCTGAACCTCACCTCGTATTGGTTCTTCGCCGGGGCGGGCCTGCTGATCCTGCTCTCGGGCGTGGCGTCGACGAGCGGCGGAGCGGCGATGGGGTGGACCGCCTACACGCCGCTCTCCGAGTTGCGGTACTCGCCGGGGGTGGGGGTGGACCTGTGGATCCTGGGGATCGTCCTCGTGGCCATCTCGAACGTCATGGGTGGCGTGAACATCCTGGCAACGGTGTTCCTCATGCGGGCCCCGGGGATGACCATGTGGCGCATCCCGATCTTCACGTGGAACATGGTGGTCACGGCCATCCTCGGGCTCGTGGCCTTCCCCCCTGCCGTTGCGGCGTTCGCCCTCCTTCTCATCGACCGCCGTCTTGGCGGGCACGCGTTCGACCCGCTTGGGGGCGGCGACCCGGCCCTGTACCAACACCTGTTCTGGTTTCTCGGCCACCCGGAGGTGTACATCCTCATCCTGCCGTTCTTCGGGATCATCACCGAGGTGGTTCCGGTGTTCTCCCGGAAGCCGCTGTTCGGATACCTGGGGCTCGTACTTGCGACGATTGCCATCGGGGCGCTGTCGATGGGCGTGTGGGCGCACCACATGTTCACGACTGGCGTCGTCAACAACCCGTTCTTCTCCGCGATGTCCCTGCTGATCGCCGTCCCGACCGGGGTCAAGTTCTTCGCCTGGACCGGCACCATGTGGAGAGGAAAGATCATCCTCGCCGTGCCGATGCTCTTTTCCTTGGGCTTCCTGCTGAACTTCCTGATCGGCGGCGTAACGGGGGTGATGCTCGCTTCGGCCCCCATCGATTTCCACATGAACGACTCGTACTTCGTGGTGGCGCACTTCCACTACACGATCATGGGCGGGTCGGTTTTCGCCATCTTCGCCGGGATCTACTTCTGGTTCCCCAAGATGACGGGAGCCATGCTCCGCGAGGGGCTGGGGCGGGTGGTGGCCGGGCTCCTGTTCGTCGGGTTCAACCTCACGTTCTGGCCGCAGTTCGTCCTTGGCCTTCGTGGCTTCCCCCGGCGATACGTGAGCTACCCGGCGAACATCGGCTTCGACACACCGAACCTGCTCTCCACGATCGGTTACGCCGTGATGGTCGTCGCCGTCGTGCTGTTCCTGGCGGACCTGGTCGTGTCACTCCGGCGGAGGATCCCGGCGGGGGACGACCCGTGGGGCGGGAACTCGCTCGAGTGGGTGACGACCTCGCCGCCGCCCGAGCACAACTTCGACGCGCTCCCGCCCATCCGCTCGGAACGTCCGGCCTTCGACCTGCGCCATCCGGAGCTCGCGCCATGAGGATCGCTGCGTGGCTGATGCTGGCGTTGTTCGCGTTCGGGGCGATCTCAGGCACGATCTACTGGTTCGTCTCGTACGAGCCGGCCGGGACGTTCCTGCTCTGGTCGTTCTCGCTCATGCCGCTCATCGTGGCCAGTTATCTCTTTATCCAGGGGGGCGCGCGCGCACGCACGCTGGAGGACGATCCGGACGCCTCGCCCGACCGAGCCGCCGGCCAGGAGCTCGGCACCTTCCCCGCGGCGAGCACCTGGCCGGTGGTCCTGGTCCTGGGGACGATCACCGTGGGAGCCAGCCTCGTCTACGGCCTGCTCCTGCTGCCCGTTGGACTGGCGGTGACGGCCCTGGCCGTGCTGGGCCTGATGCGGGAGAGCCGAAACTAGGCGCTGTGGGGCGAGCTGCCCACGTCGGTCCCCTCTACCGGTTGTCCTGTCCCTTGCTGAATCGGCCGTGGTCCCCGGCCTCGGGGTGATGTGGCTCCTCTTCCTGGCCTGCGGCGAAGTCGCCCTCGTGGCGGTGCTGCTCGTCGGGCGCCTCCGCCTCCTGCCCTCGTGGGAACCGGGGCTTGCGGTGCTTCTCCGGCGAGTCCTCGTCCTTTTCCTGTCCACGTGCGAAGTCGGGGCCGACCGGTGTT
>DASYVD010000054.1:0-10861 GCA_036000545.1 Actinomycetota bacterium
GGTAGCCCCTTTCGTTGGGCTTTGGGGCTTTCCGAGCCTCCCCGCCCGCACAGCCAGTTAGCTGTCCCGACCGTACGACCAGGTGCGCCCAGTTGCCTTACAGCTTTCCCAGGGGGCCCCGGTCGGTTTTCCGACCGGGTCACTCCGGCTGCTCGGAGCGAGCGAAAGATAAACGCCGACTCGGGGACCGTCAAGGTGACAAAACACCTGGTGACCAGCCATTTCTGCAGGTCGGGCGGGGCGTTTTCTTGTCAACCTTTTTCCCCGGCGGTAGCTGGCCCGAGCGGGGAGGGCCATGGGCAGGACGGCCAGCAGACCTTCGGAGTGACACGGGTTCCGCGGGGACCCCCCCCGGAGCGAGGAACGGGGAGGCGCGGAGAGCTAGGCGCCGGCCAGGGCGCCGGGACCAGCCAGGACGGGGATCAGCTCCCCGTACACCGAGTGAACCAGATCGGCCGTTCGCTCCCACGAGAACCGCGACGCGTGCCGCCGGGCGTTCACCGAGAGCCTTGTCCGCAGCCCGCGGTGGCCCAGCAACCGGACCAGCCGGTCGGCGAGCGCGGCGTGGTCGCCCGGAGGGACCAGGAGGCCGGTCTCTCCGTCGGCCACCACGTAGGGCAGTCCGCCCACGGCGGAGGCCAGCACCGGCACCCCGCACGCCTGAGCCTCCAGGGCCACCATGCCGAAGGACTCGGATCGGGATGGCACCAGGACCGCGTCGGCCGCCGCGTATAGGGAGGGGAGCTGATGGTGAGGGACCGGCTCGAGGAAGCGAACACGATCGGCAACCCCCGCCCGGGCGGCGAGGCGTCGAAGCCGCCCCATCTCCGCCACGGGGTCTCCGGGACCGCTCGGACCGCCGACCAGAACGAGGACGGACTGGTCGAGAAGGTCCGGTCGCCGCCGCGCCGCCTCGGCGAACGCGCGGATGGCGACGTCGGGTCCCTTGAGACGCTGCAGTCGACCGACGAAGAGGATCACGCGCAAGCCGTCGAGACCGAGGGCCCGCCAGGCTTGAAGGGAGGCGCGCGGGCGGAACCGATCCAGGTCGACCCCAGGAGGGACCACTCGGATCCGCTCGGGCCTTGCCCCGTACAGATGGACGAGGTGGGCTGCTTCCGCAGGGGTCGGCGCCAGGATCAGGTCCGCCGCGCGAACCACCGCGCGCTCTCCTCCCACGCGCCGAGGAGGTTCCGGTTCGCCCAGATCGGCCAGGTTCTTCACCTTGCCCAGTGTGTGGAACGAGGCCACCAAGGGGACATCCCACGCTCTCTTCACGGACCGCCCGGCCGATCCAGAGAGCCAGTAGTGCGAGTGGACCAGATCGTACCGGGCCTCCCCGGCTCCCATCACGCCCCCGGCGAATTCCGTCAGGAGGGGCGGGAGATGCTCCTTGCCCACCGGCGCGCACGGCCCCGCCTGGACCTGGATGACCCGAACCAGGGGGCTCACCTCCTCGACCTGCGGCACGCCGCGACCGCTGCATCGGGTGAACACGTCGAGAGCTACGCCTCGGTCAGCCAATCGTTCCGACAGGGCCCGGACGTAGACGTTCATGCCCCCGGAGTCGCCCGTGCCGGGCTGGTCGAGAGGCGAGGTATGGAGAGTCAGGACGGCGACCCGGGCCCGGGCCGCCTCGATCGCTCCCATTGCACCCATGTTATGGGAGACCTTCGGTTCCAACCACGGCGAGGGGATCCAAGGGGGCAGCCCCCGCGAGCCGGGGCCGAGCGGATCAGGCCGCTTCGTTCCCCCTGGCCGAAGCGCCTCGCCGAGGCGAGGGGCTGAGGAGGACACGGCGGGGGAAACGAGAAACCCGCCCCCTTGTTCAATCCGGGGGGTACGCTGGCTGGACTTTCCGTCGCTTCCTCGCTCCGGGCCAAGCTACTCCCGGACCCCCCGGGGGGCGGGTTCCCCGGTCCGATCGGCGGCTAGCCGACCTTCTTGGCAGCGGACTTGGCTCCGTCGGCCTGGGCGCCCACGGCCTTGCGAAGGCTGGTGGCCGCGGTCTTCACCTGGCTGCGCGCTTGCTTGGTCTGCTCCGCGGCGCGCTTCGCCGGGACCGACTTGCTGATCTGCCTGGCCAGGCGCTCCCCGCGCTTCGCCCACGAGGCGTAGCGCTTGACGGCCCACTTGCGGGACGTGTTCGCGGAGGCCGAGAGGCGGTCCCGTACCTCGTCCGGCTTCACCCCACGTGCGCTGGTCACGAGGGACTTGCCGGCCTCGATGGCTGCCTCTCCCGCACCGATCAGCGCGTAGAACGGCTTCCTGAGGTCCATCGTGTCACCTCCTCTCGAGAAGAGTGGACGGGCGGTCGGAACGGGAGCCAGGTGAGCGAGAACGCGATGCCCCGCCCCGGCGCCGAGCCTTCGAACTCTCGCTCTTGCGACCGGATCCCTTGCGGGACACTCGGCGGCGCTCGGTCTCCTCCCTGAACGTCGAGTACACCTGGATCAGAACTTGCTTCTGTTGCTCCGTGATGGCCGCGTCCGCCAGGATCGCGGCCTCCACGTCCGGGCCTGAGCCCTCCTGCTTGCGGTCGTCCAGGATCCCGGCCTGCACGTACAGGGTCTCGGCGGAGATCCGGAGGGCCTTGGCGATCCCCTGGAGGATGTCCGCGCTCGGACGGCGCAGCCCCCGCTCGATCTGGGAGAGGTAGGGGTTCGACACACCTGCCAGCTTCGCCAGCTTCCTGAGCGACAGTTGGGCGCCGCGCCGCTGCTCCCGGATGAACTTCCCCAGATCCTGAACCTTCATCCGCTCCTCGTTCTCTCGGTCGGGGATCGCTCCACGATCCGATCGCAGCCTAGCACATTGTATAACAGTTGCAAGCACTCGCATAACGATTGCAAGCGATTCCCAGGCCGGGAGCGGCCCACCCTACCGGCGACGTTCCAGGTCGAAGTCCGCGACGAGTTCGCCGACCCGGCGCCCGCCGCCCGTGACGACCGGTCGGGCCCTCTGAGCGAGCGCCTCCCGGCCGCCGTCGTCCAGAACGCCGAGGATCTCGAGCACGCGGATCAGGGCCGGCCCGGTCGCTCGCCCGGCGCCATCCGCGACCTTGACCGCGATCCCCAACCCGCGAGCGGTCACTGCGGCGCTCATCAGCCCCTCGGCACCGCCCTTGACTACCACGCTGGTCGTGGCCGTCATCACCTCCGTGTCCACGGTCCCTTCGCCGGCCACGAAGTACGGCTCCGCCAGCATGGAGGCCACTGCCCGGCGAGCGGCCACTTCGAACGGCCCGAGCCGGGCCGGGTCGGTCATCGAGGCAAACATCCGTGCCAGGTTGGTCAGGGGATACGCGTGGACCGGGACCCCGCAGCCATCCACCCCGATGGCCACCGGGTCCATTCCCGTTGCCCGTGACAGGACGTCGAGCACGGTCCGCTGGATGGAATGGTCGGGCTCCAGGTAGGACTTCGGGTCGAGCCCCGCTCGGACGCAGGCCAGGAGCATCCCGGCGTGCTTCCCGGAGCAGTTGTGGTACTCGGGTCTCCGATCCGTCACCGCCTGGGCGGCGCTCGAACCAAGAGGGATCGCGGGGGGGCACAGCAAGGCATCCGGTCCGAGACCCGCTCGCCGAAGGATCGATCGAACGGCCTCCAGATGGCCCGCCTCTCCGTTGTGAGAGCCACACATCAGCGCGACCTCCCGATCCGTCAGGTCCTCCTCTTCGCCGATCAGAAACAGGGATGCCGTCGCCTGAAGGGGCTTGCTGCACGATCGGGTGAACGCGACCCGGTGGGGATCGCCGACCCACGCAACCAGTTGGCCCTGGTTGTCAACGACCGCGACCGAGCCGAGGTGGACGGATTCCTCCACCCCCGAGCGCATCACCCTGACGAGGGGAACGGGGCCCGGCACGGCCCGTAGCCTATCCGTCGCAGGTGCGCCCGGGAGGGAACGACCTGACGAGACTCAGGAAGCGGTCGCGGCGGCGGGGCTTCGCCCCGCCCCGTCCATGAACAGCAGGAACGCCTCCACGACGTCGGGATCGAAGTGACGGCCGGAGCACCGGACGATCTCCTCGAGGGCCTCGTCTGCCGGCATGGAAGGCCGGTACGGGCGATCGGTGGTCATGGCGTCGAACGCGTCGACGATGGCGAAGATCCTGGCCGCGAGCGGAATGTCA
The DNA here is from genome assembly GCA_036000545.1 of Actinomycetota bacterium. Lineage (GTDB taxonomy): Bacteria > Actinomycetota > UBA4738 > UBA4738 > CALAEC01 > DASYVD01. Next base: position 4,136 of record DASYVD010000054.1, read on the forward strand.
TCCGCCCTCAGGCCCCGCGGGTAGCCCGACCCGTCGAACTTCTCGTGGTGGTGGGCGATGACCTCGACGGCCTCGCCCAGGAACCGCATCGGGGCGACGATCTGGGTCCCGATGACGGGATGAGTCTGCATCACGGACCATTCCGCGGACGTCAGCGGACCGGGTTTGTTCAGGATCCGCTCAGAAATCCCTATCTTGCCGATGTCGTGCAACAGGAACCCGTAGCCGATCTGCGGGCGGCGGGCGAGCTCGGGAGCCATCATCCTCACCAGGGCCATCCCGTACGAGTGAGCGCGGTCGAGATGGGTTCGGGTCCCAACGTCCTTGGCCTCCACCAGGAAGGCCAGAGTCTTCATCGTGTCCAGGTAGGTGTCGTTGAGCTCCTGGAGCGCCCGCTCGAGCTCCCGGGTGCGCTGGCGTTCGCGACGGTAGATCTCCTTAATCTCCTCGGCGAAGACCACCAGCTGGCGTCGGGCCGCATCGAGCTCGGTGTCGGTTCGCTTCTCCTCGCTCACGCACCGCCCCCGTCGACGTGCAACCCCACCATCTCGAGGACCTCGAGCGGGGAGAACGGCTTCCTGAGGTAGGCATCCGCGCCGGCGTCGAGCCCGAGGCGCTCGTCCTCAGGTCGGTCCCGAGCGGTGAGCATCACTACTCGCGGTGGATGGGGGCTCGACTTCAGCTGCCGGCACACCTCGATCCCGTTGATGCCGGGCATGGTCACGTCGAGGATGACGACGTCCGGACGGATCGCGGCGGACATGGCGAGGGCGGATTCGCCATCCGGCGCAGCAACCACCTGGCAACCTTCGAAGCCCAGCATGACCCGAAGGACGTCTCGGATCGTCGGGTCGTCGTCCACGACGAGGACTCGGACGGGGGAAGTCTTGGTTGCCATGCTGTTGCGCAACTGTCACACTCCCCGGGCTGGTCGTCTAGAGCCCGCTCGCACTATCCCTGCCTCCGGCTCACGCCCCACGCCGTGGGACGCCGGCGGGCGGGACGCCCGAGGACGGCCGTCCCCCATCCAGGCCTCACCCGAACTTCCCCTTGAGCTGTTCCCGGATCCGCTGAACCAGCTCCGCCTGCAGGACGTCGTGCACGTCGATCACCCGTGACCGCGCGTCGGAGAGGGCGCGCTCTTCCTCGTCGATCCGGGCCACGGCCTCCTGGAGCTCCTCGTCGGACAACCTGGGGAGGTCGGAGAGCCGGGCATCGGAGACCAGCCGCTCGACCCTGCGCCTGGCCAGGGCAATCTCGTCATCGGGGATGGTCAAGACGAGCGCCTCTCCCCGGGAGGGCCCTGTGGGGGCGTCCGCCAGGATGGCGGCGATTTGGGCGAGCAGCGACTCCTGGTCGCCACCCCGTCGCCGCCGGTCGAGCTCGGCCTGGAGGATGTCCCGGCGGCCCTGGAGCAGCCTCCGCAGGAAGGACAGGTACTCGCGCTCGGCACGGCAAACGTCCCGCCGCTGCTTCACCTCGTCCTGGTCGATGTCCTGGAGGCCTTTGGTGAACTCCGGCGCGAGGACCCTGTCGATGCGCCGTTTCCCTCCGATCATCGGGGCGTCGGTCACGACGAGGATTATCGCCCGGAAGGGACAGCGCGCCTACTATCCGGGCTCAGCAGACCACCAGGAGGTACGGGTAGGGGTTCACCGCCCCGCCCCCGCCGGGGTGGTACTCGAAGTGGAGGTGCGGAGTCCCCGTGGCGTTTCCCGTGTCGCCCACGTATCCGATGAGCGTTCCCGCCGAGACCTGCCCCGAGGCGTCGCTGTACCCCTGGAGGTGGGCGTAGAAGGTGGTGTCGCCTCCGTCGCCGTACACGTAGGCCTGGATGCCGCCCAGATCGCTGGAGCTGTGTGAGACGGTGCCGCTCTGGGCGGCGTACACGGGCGTGCCGTACGGCGCCATCATGTCGGTGCCCTGGTGGGTCCGGCCACCCGACCGCGGGGCCCCCCAGCTGTCGACGAACGAAGAGCCTGGAACGGGACAGGCCTGGAGGGCCTGGCCCTGGACGACCGGGGCCCCCGCCGCGGCAACCAGGGCCGCGGCCCGGCGCTCCGACGCCAGTTGGTCCGCGAGCTCCTGCTTCAGGGCTTCGGCCTTGTCCAGCTGGTTGTACACGTCGGCCAGATGCGCCTTCGCCTCCGCCAGAGCCTTGGCCTGCTGTTCGGCCTGGCGATCCAGGTCGGCCTCCAGCCGATGGAGAATCTCGGAGGTCACGCTGACCTTGGTGACCAGGTCGGCGTCGTCCTGCGCCAGGCGGTCGAGGAAGACCATCCGGTCGGAGAACTCGGTGAAGGACTCCGCGGTCAGGAGGAGCTCCAGGCTGCTCACGGGTCCCATGAGGTAGGCCTCCCGGGCCCGAGTCGCGAGGTCTCCCCTCAACCGGTGGAGGCGCCGGCGGGCATCGGTGATGGCCGCCTCGGTTCGTTCGATGTCTTCCTGCGTCTCGATGTAGCGGCCGTGGGCAGCCTCGTACGCCGCGGTGGCGATGTTGGCGCGGGCCAGGGCCTGCTCGTACCGGCTCTTGGCCGCCTCGAGCTTCTCTTCGGTGGTCTGCGCTCCGACGGGTTGGGTGAGCGAGGGGACGGCAAGGAGGATCGCGACACTCAGCGCAACGCGAACTCGTCCTGCTACCGTCAACAGCCTCCTCCCACGGTTCTGACTGACCACCGGTTCGGACGTCGGCGGCCGGGCAAAGTTCGCACGGACCCTACCATCGGCCCGAGAGGCGTTCAACTCACAACGCAACCAAGAACAGGGTGGTTGGGTTGGGGCGAGCCTCCCAACGCCGTCGAATGCCCCAAGCCCTCGGGGACATCCCCATGACGAACGAAAGTCCGAACGGGTAACGTTCCTGCCGTGCAGGGGCGGGACCAGATCGAGGACGTGCTGGCTCGGATGGCTCTCTTCGCCGACCTGTCCCGCGCCCAGCTCGAAGCGGTCGCCCACACCTTCGAGGAGGAGTGGTTCCCGGAGGGACAGCGGATCCTCCGCCAGGGCTTCGCGGGGACGGGCTTCTACCTGGTCCTCGACGGCGAGGCCGCAGTGGTCATCGACGGGCAGGAGCGGGCTCGCCTCGGCCGGGGCGAGTTCTTCGGGGAGATCTCTGTCCTCCTTGGAGAGCCTCCCACCGCCGACGTCGTGGCCGCGGGGCCTCTTCGATGCCTCCACCTCCCCGGCCCGGAGCTGGAGGGATTCCTGACCGCCCATCCCAGCGTGAGCTTCCGGATGCTCCAGGCCGAAGCTCGCCGGCTGCACACGACCCTGGGATGGCGGAGCTAGGCGCCTATCCCCCGGGCGACTACCCGGTGGTGGTGCTGGGAACCGGGCCTGGGGGCCTGCAGACAAGCTACTTCCTCGCTGGTGCGGGCGTCGAACACGCCCTCCTTTCGGCCGACGAGCGGCCGGCGGGGATGTTTCAGAGGTTTCCGTTCTTCCAGCGCCTGATCAGTTGGACCAAGCCGTACGCACCTGCGGAGCGCGGAACCCGGGAGTACGAACGGTACGACTGGAACAGCATGCTCGCCGCGGATCCCGGGCACCTGGCCCTGGTGGCGGACTTCATGGACGGGGCCTCGTATTTCCCCTCCCGGGCCGAGATGGAGAAAGGCCTGGTTTCGTTCGCCGAGCGGGCGGGGATCCGCGCGAGATACGGATGCCGGTGGGAAGCCACCCGCCGCGAAGGGGACGGATTCGTGGTGGAGACATCCGACGGTGAATACCGGTGCCGGGCCCTGGTGGTGGCGGTGGGCATGACCGAGCCGTGGAGGCCCGACATCCCCGGCCTCGACGCGGTCCCCCACTACGTCGATACCGAGAAGGCCAAGGCGTACGCGGGACAGCGGGTGTTCATCATCGGGAAGCGGAACTCGGGGTTCGAGCTCGCCGACGGCCTGCTGCCCTGGGCCCGGCAGCTGATCCTGGCATCTCCTCGCCCGGCGCGTCTGTCGGTGGTGACCCACTCGACCGCGGGGGCCCGCGCCCGGTACCTCCAGCCGTACGAGGACTTCATCCTGGCTGGGGGGACGTTCGTGGTCGATGCGGCCATCGACAGGGTGGAGCGAACGGGAGCCGGCTGGCGGGTGTTCGCCCAGGGCACCACTCGGCCGGGCGACATGGTGTTCGAGGTCGACCGGGTCATCGCCGCAACCGGTTTCTCCACTCCCTTGAGGGATCTGTCGGAGCTCGGAGTGGCCACCTTCCACCAGGGACGCCTGCCCGCCCAGACCGCGTTCTTCGAGAGTGCGTCGGTCCCAGGGATCTTCTTCGCCGGGTCGATCACCCAGGGTTCCATCGGGCTCAAGAAGTACGGCCGCCCGAGCAGCTCAGCGGCGGTCCACGGGTTCCGCTACAACGCACGGGTCCTGGCCGGTCACCTGGTGGAGACGCTCTTCGGACGGGCCACCGAGCGGCCCCCCCTGACCCCCGACGAGGTCGTTCCCTTCCTCCTGGCGGAGGCCACCCGGGCGCCCGAGCTATGGCATCAGGCCTCGTATCTCTGCCGGGTCGTCTCCTTCGGCCCGGACCGCGGCATCGTGGATGAGGGCATCCAGCCGCTGGCCCACTTCGTGGATAGCGCTGGGCCCGACGCCGTCGCCGTCGCCGTGGAGACCGACGCGGAGAACGACACTCACCCAGCGGTCTACGTCCGGCGCGAGGCCCGGGTGGACGAGCATCTCCTGCCCTCCGACCCGTTGAACGAGTACGAGGGCGGGGAGCATCGAAGCCGGCTCGCCGCAGTGCTTCACGGGTGGCTCGGTTAATCTGGGTTCATGGCTGAAGCATCGTTCGAGAACCCTTCCGACGACGAGCTCCGCAAGATCTACGACGACGTGGCGACGATCGCCGTGGTCGGAGCGTCGGAGAACCCCGGGAAGCCCGCGTTCGCCATTCCCCGGCAACTCCAGAGCCTGGGCTACCGGATCGTGCCGGTGAACCCGAAGGGGGGAGAGATCCTCGGCGAACGGGCCTATCGCTCCCTCGATGAGGTCGACGTGCCCATCGACGTCGTGGACGTGTTCCGCCCCGCCGAGGAGACTCCCGACATCGCACGCCAGGCGGTGCGCGCGGGAGCAAAGGTGCTGTGGCTCCAGGAGGGCATCGTGTCCGAGGAAGCCGCCAGCATCGCCAGGGCGGGCGGGCTCACGGCGGTGATGGGGATCTGCATGGGCCACACGGCTCGGCGTCTGGGGATCAGCCCGCGGCCGTCGAAGGGCTGACCGGGGACGGTCGCCGCCCTACGAGCCGGTACGTCGTCATCTTGCCCTTCCCCTTGACGATCACACCCCTCCGCTCCTTGAACTCGTAGCGATCACGCAGTCGTTCGTACGCCCGCCTGGTCACCTGGATCGTTCCCGGGAGCCCGTGCGATTCCATCCTGCTGGCGGTGTTCACGGTGTCGCCCCACAGGTCGTAGATGAACTTGCGCCGCCCGATCACCCCAGCGACCACCGGCCCCACGTCGATTCCGATCCTTACCGACAAGGGTGCCCCGAATCGCTCGGCGCACCGGGCCACCTCCTGGAGTATCCCCAGAGCCATCTCGGCAACCGACCGCACATGGTCGGGGCGGCGCACTGGAAGCCCACCCGCAACCATGTACGCGTCGCCGATCGTCTTGATCTTCTCGAGCCCCCGATCGTCGGCGAGACGGTCGAAGGCAGTGAATACCTCGTCGAGCAGCGCCACCACATCCTCTGGGCTGAGGCGCTCGGATAGTGGCGTGAAGTCCACGATGTCCGCGAACAGGACCGACACGTCCGCGAACCCGTCCGCGATGATTCGCTCCTCGCTCTTCAGCCGGTTGGCGATCGGCTGCGGGAGCACGTTCAGGAGAAGCCGTTCGGACTTCTCGCGCTCCGCGGCCAGGGCCCGGTGCGCCCGGTCTCGTTCCCGAACGAAATAGCGCAGCAGGAGGAACGTGGTTGCGGCGACGCCGGCAACGTTGAGTACGAAGAACACGATCACGACGTTGCCCGGGATGTCGACCGTGGGGAGCACCGGATCGAGAAGGGCCGCCGCGGCCAGCGCCCCGAAGAAGGCCATCAGCCATCCCAAGGCCGCGCGGGCGCCGACGAACATCAACGCCCCCATCGGCGCCGTGAACGACCAGACCACGACCCCGCTTCCACTGACATAGCCGCCGAGTGAGAGCTGGAAGACGAACGGAAGAACCAACGCAAGGGTCAGCTGGCTGGCCCGGAACAGGCGATAACGCTTCGTGACGAAAAACGTGACCAAGCTGACCGCGGCCACGACCTGGTAGGCGAAGGGGATCAGAGGGGCCACTCGAAGGCCCAACGCCCAGTAGGTGATGACCCAGACGGATCCGAGCGTGCCCATCAACAGGGCGAAGAGGGTGAGGACGCTCTTCTGGAGCCGGGCTTCCTCGGAGTCCGACGCGAGGGTCCCTCCCGTGGCCATCCGCTCGATCCAGCCCGGCAGCCGGCGCAGTGCGAGCGCCATGACGTCCTCCTCCGGCTACGTCTCGTTCGGGCGAGCGGCCATGGCCTCGATCAGGATGTCCGCGACCTCCGGCCGGCTGAACTCGGGGGGAGGGCGCTGCCCGGACCGGAGCATCTCCCGGACCTTTGTCCCCGAGAGGATCAGGCGGTCCTCGTCACCATGCGGGCAGATCTTCCCGGTGGCCATTCCTTCGCAGCGATGGCACCAGAAGGCGTGGTCGAAGAAGAGCGGGGTGATGCCGATGTCGTCAGGGTC
>DASYVD010000055.1:0-6290 GCA_036000545.1 Actinomycetota bacterium
CCCTGCCGGCGCAGGCCGTCGGTGCCGATGAACAGGCCCCTCATGAAGCGCATGTCCGCTTCCCACACCCCGGACGAGACACCGCCGGTCGGCGATCCTGTTGCCGTCCAGGGCCCCTGCACGACCGCGACCCCAGTCAACGCGTTCAGGTCGGTGATCAGGGACGGCTCGGCCCCGGGCCCGGGGAGGAACACGTGGAACAGGGAACCAGGTGCGGGCGAGATGCCGCCAGGGATCGGCCTGGGGGTCCCACTTCCGGGAATGGCGGCTCGGGCAGGCAGCGTGCCGAGGACGCTCGCTCCCAGGGCGGCTCCGGCGGCCCCCGCGGTTCCCCGCAGGAACGCCCGACGGGAGAGATGGTGGTGGAGGATGTGCCGGGACGCCTGGCTGGGGGTCCGCGCCGGTGCGCGGGCCGCGATCGGGTCGGGCAGTCGCATCGTCCCCTCCTTCCGCGGATCCCCGAAGGAGCCCGCTCCGTCGGCGGCGGGCGCGCCACACCGGCCGAAAGCCGAATCGTAGCCCAGGAGCCCTACGAAAGGGAAGGCATCCCCCGCCGGCAGGGCTGACGCCGCGGGACACATGCGGGACAGATCGGTGAGGGGACATTCGTGGGCGCCGGGATGTGCCTGTTGACCTGCAGCTTTGGTCGTGGGGCGGGGAGGACTCGAACCTCCGACCGACGGATTATGAGTCCGTCTCGGGTCGCCGTCCTGGCCTGCGAGGACAGACGAAAGCCGCCGTTCACCTCGGCGAACGCCACACAGCGCTTCCCGACGTTTCCTGTCGTTTCCCGACCTCTGACGGGGAAGAGACGGGTATCGAGCTTTCCGGCGTCGCCTCCGCCGGCGTTCTGGCGGGCTCTCGCCGGCCCCCACGCCCTACCAGCGGCTCGGAGGCTCGTCGGCCTCCAGCAAGTCGCAGGGGGCGCGGCACTCGGCGAGCACCGGGCACCCGGCGCTATGCCCTTGGCGGCGCTCTCTCGCTGCCTGCGGCCCGGGGACCACTCGGCCGCGTTGAACAGGTCCGCGGCACCTCGACACGCCGCGTGCCGTTGCCAGAGGCGATCCGCGCCCCAGGACGGGGGGAGCTGCGCCCGCAGGGCCCTCAGCTCGGCCACGCCCACAAGTGTCCACCACGATCCAGGGCGTGTCGCAGAATGCTGCGCCGCAAGTGGCGCGGACCGCGCATTCCCCGCCACGGGCCGGGCGGCCTGTCGCGAAACGTCACTTCTGCGCCACGACTAGACTTCCCTGGCCGGTCGGACCCCCCAACGGGACCACCCGGTTAGGGGTTCGGCCGGCCCTCCGTGTCGCAGAACGGTCTTTCTGCGCCAGGCGTACAGCGCGCGATCGGTGGGAGAATCCCCACATCCACCACCGTATCGGCCGCGACGCCGTGCGTTCGCACCGTGCACCTGAAAGGGGTCCTCTCCATCATGCGTTGACCACGACTGGTGACACCACCCGTCCGCAGACGACGTTCGTCGGACCACCTTCGGCACAACCGCCCGGTACGTTCCCACGCGGTCGCGGATTGGCTCACGGAAGAGGCCCGCGCTGTCGGTGAACGCCGAGGCGATCGTGTGCCAGTCCCCCCGACCTTCCGCTGGATCCTCACTGGCACGTCCTCGCGGCAGGCGGCAAACCCGTCGCTCATGGCCACGTTCCCCCTCGCCACGAGGTGCTTGCGCGGCCCCAAGGGAGAGGCTGCGGTCGTGGAACGTGGGAAGGACGGTGAAGTTGGTGGAACTCCCCCGGCGAGCACGCTCCTTCGACGCGGAAGCGACAGACCCGTAGGTCTTGTCGGGCCGGCGTTCTGCACCTAAGCCGTACAATCAACAAAGGAGACGAGGACTGTCATAAGGTCCCGCTCCTTCCCGGGGCGGAGGCAGCCTCGTCTTACGGAGGTATCCATGTTTGGGTGCTGGCTGGGGCGTGGCTGATGTCCTCCGCCGCTGGAAGGAAAGCGAAACGGCGTTGCACGACCGTCCTGGCCGAGCTTACGCCGCGCGAGACGGAGGTGCTTCGGCTGCTTGCGACGGGAGGTCTCACCAACCGAGAACTGGGAAAGCGGCTCGGCATAGCCCCGGCCACCGTTGGGACCCTGTGGGGGTCAAAAACTCCGATCACCCTTGTGACCTGCGGCTTCGGCCGAGCTGGCCGCCAGTCAGATCGGTGCGAATCGCTCCTTGAAGGCCCGACTGAGCTCCCCTGCCGCCAACGGGAGTGGATGAGATCTCAGTCCGACGTACTCAAGTCCTGTGCGGAACGGGCTCCGCACTCGGTCAAGGAATTTCCGTTTACAAGGCATGCGAATCGAATGCCGGACACTCGGTTCCCGGGCATCCAATGAGGCGCTGGCTCGTCTGCATCGCCCGCCGCGAATCCGCAGGTCAAGCGCATGATCGCAGTTTCTGACCTGAAGGGCACACAAACCTCCGATCCTGCTCAAGCAGCAAGCTCGTACTCATGGACGAGCCCACCCAGCACGTCGCGCCTTCGGACGCGCGTGCCGTCGGCTGGCCAGGGATCTGGATCAGGGCGCGGGACGGGCGTCCTCAAATCGAGACTTCGATGGGGTCTTCGGGTGTTGTAGTGGGCGATGTAGATCCGGAGCACCCGGTCCAGGTGACGCCGGCCGAGCACCAGTGTCCAATCCAGGCACTCCGTCCGGACGGTGCGGACCCACCGCTCCGCGAACGCGTTCGCTCGAGGGGCGCGGATCGGCGTCTCGATGATGTTCACACCCTCGGAGCGGAAGACCTCGTCGAACGGACCGGAGAACTTGGCATCTCGATCGCGGATCAGGAAGCGGGTCCGCTGCAGCCCCTCCCCCACCGCCAGGTTGCGAGCTTGCTGGGTGACCCACCCCGAGTCGGGGTTCCTGGTGACGCCGAGGATTGCACGCGTCGGGATCCGATCTCGATCGCGAACAGCACGTACAGGAAGTGGAGCCACGCCTGTGGGGTAAACAAACTCGATCGGGCCGTTCACATGCGGCGTTGCCCCGACAGCGGGGAGGGCGTCAGACTGCGCCCGTGCTCGCGTTCGTTCTGTATCGCCTCCTGTGCGGGCTCCTCCATTTGCTCGACCGAGTGGGCGTCGATGACCAGGAGCTGGAGATCGCCGTGCTGCGCCATCCGGTGCGCATTCTGAGCCGACAGGGGAAGCGGCCGCGCTACAGCACCGCCGACCGGGCCTTGCTTGCCGCCGCAAGCCGTTCCTCCCCCGCGAGCGGTGGTCCGCCTTTCCGGTCGTGCCCGACACCCTCAACCGCTGGCGTCGCAAGCTCGTGAGCAGGAAGGGGTCGAACTGTCGCAGGCCAGGGCGTCCTCCGATCGATCCGGCGGTGCGCGAGCTGATCCTTCGGATGGCCAAGGAGAACGCCAGGTGGGGCTACCTCAGGATCAAAGGCGAGCTCATCAAGCTCGGCATCAGGGCCTCCGCCACGACGATCGCAAACGTGCTGCGGCGGAGCGGTCTGGGGCCGTCGCCTCGGCGGATCGGACCGACATGGTCGCAGTTCCTGCGGGCCCAGGCGTTGGCCATCTTGGCCACCGGTGGTGCACCAGGCTCCGGCCAAGAGGACCGGGGGCCGGCAAGCGCAGGCCCGGACGCCTCCGGCCCCGGATAGCGGAGACCAACCCTCGTTCCAGAAGGAGTGGTCCGGGCAACGCTCTTGCCGCTGCTGCCGCAATCTGTGTTTCCGAGCGAGGTCGGGAGCACCCCAGCGCAGTGAGACAGAATCGACAGTCCGGATGCCGGCTGCGCGGTCATTACCCCTTGACTGCGTGCGCCCTCGCGACGGACCGGCCCCGCTCAGCTTCCTCTTGCCGATGGGCGTGACCGAAGGCATCGGGCTGGCTGGCGTGTGCGCATCGCGCCTGAACCGGGGGCGGCGTCCAGTTCGGCCCCGTTCGAGCCCCGCCCGGCAAAATTCTCTGGCACTAGTTCGATGCCCCGGTTCGGCCCTGAACTCGAAGCCGCCGCGTGATCGAGTTCTTGCACCCAACAGCCTTCTGGTCGTCGGGTTCGGCGATCACGCTGCCGATCCCGCGGGCTCGCAGGTGGGCGCGGATCGCGCGCAAGGAGTAGGCCTTGTCGGCCAGAACAGGGTCGGGCCGGGTGCGCGGTCGCCCGAGCGGTCGCCCGACGCGCAGGCCAGCGAGCAGTGGCAGCATCATCGGGGCATCGCCGGCCTGGCCCGGGGTGAGCAGGATGACCAGCGGGCGGCCACGGCCGTTGACCGCGGCGTGGATCTTCGTGCTCAGCCCGCCGCGCGACCTGCCGAGAGCGTGATCGCCCGGTTCGTCCCTGCAGCGCGAATTCTTGTCATTCGACCGAGCCCCGATGTGCTCTTCGAGCCGCGCACGATCCTCCCGAACAACACGTTTGGCGGTGGCCGAGTGCTGATGCGCCCGCACGATCGAGGAATCGACCGACACCGACCAATCGACCCGGCCAGCAGCGTCGGCTTCGGAGTGGATCACTCGCAGCAGCATGTCCCAGGTCCCGTCGGTAGCGAAACGACGATGCCGCTTCCACACCGTCTGCCACGGGCCGAACCGCTCGGGAAGATCACGCCACGCCACCCCGGTGCGATAACGGAAAACGATCCCCTCGACCACCTGCCGATGATCACGCCACGGACGAGATCGCCCCTCCGCCTGCGGCATCAACGGCTCGATCCGAGCCCACGCCGTCTCGCTGAGTTCTGCTGAACGCGTCACCCACCCAGACTCCCGCGATCACCAGCCCCGACTTGGGAGACACGCCTTAGCCAGGGGACCCCCGCCACCCCGTGCCACACCACCTTGCGTGGGAAGGTGGAAAGAGATCGAATACCGACGGGGACCCGCCGGCAGATGGCGATCGCGAGCTGAGCGATGAGGGAGGTTTCACAATGAAACGCCTGATCGGACGTCTGATGGCGACGGCCATGCTCGTCGCCGCACTCGTGGGAACAGCGAGCAGCGCGTCGGCCGCAAGCAAGGCCACCTACTACCTGGCCCTGGGCGACTCCCTGGCATCGGGGTGCCAGCCGATCGGCCCGCCGTTCTGCTTCGGGCGCGACTTCAGCATCACGGAGCTCGACCAGGGGAGCCAGGGGTACACCGATCAGTTGTTCAAGGCCGTCCGGGACAACTACACCGGGCTGCGGCTCGTCAACCGGAGCTGCGGCGGTGAAACGACCGACTCAATGATCATTGGGCCGGCGGCCGGATCGATTTGCACGTACCCGGAGGGCTCGCAGCTGAACTCTGCGGTGAGCTTCCTCCAAGCACACCGGGGCGAAATTGCATTTATCACCATCGACGTCGGAGCCAACGACATCCTTGAGCCCTGCTTCGATCCGAGCACCGGCCTTCTCGACGGAGCCTGCGTCCAGGCCCAGCTGCCGACCATCGGGGCCAACCTGGCCACCATCCTGGGTGCGCTGGCGGCCGCCGCCCCCGGCGTGCCCATCGCCGGCATGAGCTACTACGACCCGTTCCTGGGGTACTGGGTCCTGGTGCCCGGACCGACCGGTCAGAGCATCGCCGAGGCCGACGAGGCCGTCGTCGAGCAGTTCGATCCTGCTCTGGTCGCGGACTACCAGGCGGGCGGGGCCCTGGTGGCGGACGTGGCCGGAGCTTTCGCCATCTCCGACTTCACCGACATGGTGCAGCTCAAGGGGTTCGGGGAGGTCCCGCTGAACGTGGCCAACACGTGCAACTGGACGTGGTTCTGCACCCCCCCTCCCCTGGGGCCAGATATCCACGCCACCACCGACGGGTACGGGGTGATCGCCCAGGCCTTCGAGGCCGTGTTGCCTTGAGCGAACGTCCGAGCGAGGTGAGGCGGAGTCCGTTCCCGTGCTCCGCCTCATCTCCCGGACGACATCATGCTCGGGTGGTGAGTCCCTGGTTCGACCAGTGTCCGCGTACGGTGAAGCGTGTCGCATCGCGTACGACGAAACGCGTCGGTCGACCGGCGTGAAGTCCCACACCTGATCGCGAGGTAGGTCCACCCTCCCGGCTCGAAGGCAGCGAACCGACGCGCCAAGGAGGGGGACCTCGCCAATGATGCTGCAGGAGGACTGGATGGACCTCATGTCGCGGCGCTGTTGCATTGGTCGCCCAGGCTCCCGTTGGAGAGACTGGCGCGATGAGACCGCGCCGATACCTTCGTCCCTGCCCAGCCCCGCGTTCCGCGTTCAGGTGGCTATCGGTTCCCGCCCGAGGTCATCACTCTGGCCGTCCGCTGGTACCTGCGGTTCGGCCTGTCCTACCGGGACGTCGAGGAACTCCT
>DASYVD010000056.1:0-5367 GCA_036000545.1 Actinomycetota bacterium
GCCCTCGCCGAGGCCTTCAACCAGATGACCGAGTCGCTGGCGAGCTCCGACGCCCAGTTGCGGGAGGCGGCCGAGGAAGAGGCTCGGCTCCGCGGCCGACTGGAGACGGTGGTCAACTCGATGGGGGACGGCTTGGTCGCCGTGGACGATCAGGGCCTGGTGGTGACCTACAACCCTGCGGCGGCGACGATCCTGGGCCGCTCCCGGGGCAACGTGCTGGGCAAACCACTCGAGCGGGTCGTCGAGGTCCGGGACGCTGACGGACAGATGGTTCCGCTCGGCCAGGAGCTCAGGAGGGGAACGGCGTTCGTCGAGCGGGCCGACGGGAAACTGGTCCCGGTAGCGATCGTGTCATCCCCGCTTCGAGACACCCAGGGACGGCCGTTCGGGCAGGTCCTGGTGCTCAGGGACATGACCCGGGAGCACGAGGTGGAGCGGATGAAGACGGAGTTCCTAACGAGCGTGTCGCATGAGCTCCGGACGCCGCTCACGCCCATCATCGGGTACTCGGAGATCCTCTCCGGCCGCGAGGTGCCCGCGGAACGGGTCAAGCAGTTCGCCGACTCCATGCTGGCGTCGGCCCACCGGCTCGATCGGATCGTGGCCATGCTCCTCGACTTCGCGGCTATGGAGGGCGGGCGGATGACCATCGCGGCCGAGCCGACCGCGCTTCGTCCACTCGTCTCGAGAGCCGTCGAAGAATGGCGGGGCCGGACCGACCGGCACGAGTTCGTGACCCGCTTCGATCCCTCTCTGCCGCAGGCCCTGATCGACGTGAGCCTGATGCGCCGTGCAATCGACGAGGTCCTCGACAACGCCGTGAAATACTCCCCTCACGGAGGAACCGTGACGGTGTCCCTGTCTCCGGAGAACGCCCGGAGGCGGCGGATGCTCCGGCTGGACGTGCGTGACGAAGGGATCGGCATCGAAGCCAACGATCTCCCCCGCATCTTCGACGACTTCCGCCAGCTCGACGCGTCGGATACGCGCAGCTTCGGGGGGCTGGGCCTGGGGCTGGCCTTCGTCAAACGCATCATCGACGCCCATCGGGGTACCATCACTGCGAAGAGCGTGCCGGGAGAGGGCACGACGTTCAGTCTGCTCATCCCCACAGCCGATACAGAGAACGGGAGGGTTACGACCGGATGAAACGGATCGCCCTGATCGTCGGGTTGACCCTGCTCGGCGGGGCTTGCGCTCGGGCGCCCGGGAGCGACTCCGGAATGAAACTCGTCCCTCAGGGAGGCGGGGTCCGGCTCCAGCGCGACGGAGTGTGGCGTACTGTCGCCGAAACCATGGCCCTCTCCCGTGGAGACCGCGTGAAGGTCGACGACCTCGGCCAGGCGTTCGTGGAGCTCCCCGGGGGAACGCTCGAGCTCCGCGACGGCTCCGAGGTCCGGATCGGGGCCGTGCCCGAGCTGGAAAGGGGCAGCCTCCTGGCCCGGGCGATCTCAGGGCTGTCCGTGGGCGTCGGTTCCATCCAGGTTCGTGCGGAGGAGGGCGTATACCGGCTGGACCGGTCGTTCTCGCTCAGGGTGGGGGTCTACCGGGGCGAGGTCTCCCTTCCGGGCTCGGGATGGGACGGCACGGTGACCGCGTTCCGGCAGGTCGGAGTGGTCGGCGGCACCGTTCCTCGCGGGCCGGTTGCGCTTCAGGTCGACCCGGGAGATCCGTGGGACGACCGGCTCCTGGGGCGGGCCTTGGAGGTGGGGGCGAGACTCGAGCGCTTCCAGCAGGGAGTGGCCATCCAGCTGCCTCGCCGGGGCGGGAGGGACCTGGTGGCGGCGGTCCTTCTGATCGACCCGCGAACGGTGCTCAGGGGACTACCCGAACGGGCCCCTGCCAGGGCGCTGTCCGAGGCGCTAGTGGCGTCGGTGGTCGCTTGGACGGCCGCCCCGGTCCGAGAGGTCGCCCCGGAGGACGCGTTCGGTCAGGTAATGGCGCTCCGCCGCTTGGGAGCCTCTTGGATGATCGTCGCGGCGGAGTGGCAGCTGGCCCCGACGGCGCTTGCCACCCTGGTTCAGGTGACGAGCCTTCTCGCCCGGGGGCTGGCGCCATCGGTGGGCCCGGCTGGCGGGGGGGCCGGCGAAGGATCCACCTCCGGCTCGACCTCCTCGGCCGGTTCATCCGGGGACACCCCGGGAGGGGGCGGGACCGTCGATGAGCCCACTGAACCGCCGCTTCTACCGCCCGGGTGCACGGATCTGATCAGTTGCACCGTTGAGGAAGTCCTGGACGTTCCCCCAGACCTCGGGGACGACCCTCTCCCGTAGGTTCGTTTTCTCCCTAGCCTGATACGCTTCCTCCGATTTGGAAGCCTCCCGGATCGTTCGCCGAGGTCGCCGGCGCTGGCTCCTCTGGGTCGCCGTGGTCGCCGTTCTCGCCGCGGTGACCCTGTCGATCCTCTCCGGCTTCTACATCGACATCCTGTGGTTCAGGGAGGTCCACCTGTCCACCGTGTTCTGGACGGTGTTCTGGACCCGGCTCGGCCTTGCCGTGGCGTTCGGCCTCCTCTTCTTCGCCCTCCTGTACGCCAACCTGCTGATCGCGAGACGGCTCCGCCCTCGCTACCGGGTGTACTCGACCGAGGAGGAGTACGTGGAGCGCTACCGGGTGGCGTTCGAGCCCTACGCCCGCTGGGTGCTTCCGGCCGTCGCCCTCGTGTTCGCGTTGTTCTCCGCCACGGGGGTGTCCACGCAGTGGGAGGCGTTCCGCCTGTGGCGGGTGTCGGGCGAGGTTTCGTTCGGGGTCCCCGACCCGGTGTTCCAGCGTGACGTGGCCTTCTACGTCCTGTCGCTCCCGTTCCAGCGATTCGTCCAGTCCTGGCTGTTCTCCTCCCTGGTCGTGGTAACGCTGGTGACCGCAGCGGCGCACTACTTGTGGGGCGGGATCCGGTACCGGGCCGTGGGGGAGCGGGTCACCCCCCAGGTGAAGGCCCACTTGTCGGTGCTGCTTGGCGTGGTGCTCCTGGTTCGGGCGTGGGGCTACCGGTTGGGGCAGTTCGAGCTGCTCATCTCCCCTCGGGGCACCGTTACCGGGGCCTCGTACACCGATATCCACGCCCAGCTCCCCGCGCTGACCGTGCTCCTGTTCATCGCCCTGTTCTGTGCGGTGCTGTTCCTGGTGAACATCCGGTTTCGGGGATGGGCCCTCCCTGTGTTCGCCATCGGGATCCTGGCCCTCGCCTCGATCGTGATCGGCGGGCTGTTTCCCGCCTTCGTCCAGCGCTTCCGGGTCGATCCGCAGGAGCTTCAGCTGGAGGCCCAGTTCATCGACCGGAACATCAAATTCACCCGCCAGGCGTACGACATCGAGGACGTCGAGACGGTGTCCTTCACCGCCGCCCCGGAGGTCACCGCAGAGGAGATCGAAGACAACGCCCGGGTCGTCGAGAACATCCGCCTGTGGAATCCCGACGTGCTCAAGCAGTCCTATCTCCAGCTCCAGCGGATCCGTCCTTACTACGAGTTCGTGGACGTCGACGTGGACCGCTACGAGGTGGAGGGGCGCCGCCGTGTGGTCATGGTGGCCCCCCGGGAGATCACCCAGGACGGCATCCGGGGAGGCGGCCAGACCTGGCAGAACCGGCACCTCACCTTCACCCACGGGTATGGGCTGGTGGCGAGCCGCGCCGACCAAGCGAGCCGCGACGGGGCCCCTGCCTTGGTCGCTTCGGACATCCCCCCGCAAGGCGACCTCGCGACGGACCTCCGACAGCCGCGGGTGTACTTTGCCGAGATCACCGATGTGCCGTTCGTGGTGGTCCGGACGGACCAGCCGGAGTTCGACTTCCCCACCACCGAGTCCGGGGAGGAGCAGTTTGCCCGGACCGCGTATGAGGGACGGGGGGGTATCCAGGTGGGCGGGTTCATCAGGAGGCTGGCGTTCGCGTGGCGATTCCGGGACGTGAACCTTCTCATCTCGGGGCTGATCAACGGGGAGAGCCGCATGCTCATCAACACCGAGATCGGCCAGCGGGTGAGGCGCCTGGCTCCCTTCCTCCAGTACGACCACGATCCCTACACCGCCATGGTCGATGGCCGGCTGGTGTGGATCTGGGACGCGTACACGGTCAGCGCCAACTATCCCTACTCCGAGCGCATCGACCTCGCTTCGGTGGCCAGTCCCTCCGTGACCACCGGGCTGCCTTCGCTCCAGGGAGATGCCAACTACATCCGGAACTCCGTGAAGGTGACCATCGATGCCTACGACGGCACGACCACCTTCTACGTGGTCGACCCGGAGGATCCCATCATCCAGGCGTGGCAGCGGGTGTTCCCCGATCTCTTCACGCCGGTCTCGGAAGCGTCTCCCCGACTGCGGGAGCACTTCCGGTATCCGGAGGACCTGTTCAAGATCCAGGCCACGCAGTTCGCCAACTACCACGTGACGAGCGCCAATCAGTTCTACGCGAAGGAGGACTTCTGGCAGATCCCGGTCCTATCCAAGGATCCCACTGAGAGGACGCCCCAGCCGCTGGAGCCCTACTACGTCCTGCTGACCCTTCCGGGCGAGGAGGAGGAGCAGTTCATGATCATCCTCCCGATGACGCCGGCGGAGCGGCCGAACATGGTGGCCTGGCTGGCAGCCGTCTCGGACCCAGAGGAGTACGGTCGTATGGTCGCCTTTCGGTTCCCCGTCGAGAGGAACGTGAATGGTCCCGGCCAGGTGGCCGCGCTGATCTCCCAGGATCCTGACGTGTCCCGGGAGGTGAGCCTGTTCGGCCAGATAGGCTCCCGGGTGATCTACGGTGACCTGCTGACCATCCCCATCGGGCAGGGGTTCCTGTTCGTGCAGCCTCTCTACCTGCGGTCGCAACAGGAGGCGACCTCCATCCCCGAGCTGAAGCGCGTCATTGCGGTGAACGGCCAGCAGGTGGCCTACGCCGAGACCCTGGACTTGGCCCTGGCCCAAATCTTCGGCGAGACCGTCCCTCCCGAGCAGCCGCCCGTGGAGCCGACCCAGCCGACGGGAACCGTGGCCCAGCTGCTGGCCGAGGCCAGGCAGCACTTCGAGCGGGCCGAGGAGCTGCTGCGCCAGGGCGACCTGGCCGGCTACCAGCGGGAGATCGAGGCGGCCCAGCGCGCCGTGCAGCAGGCCTTGGAGGAGCTGCGCGGAGGCGGCGGGGCCGAGGCGACCCCCAGCCCCTCGCCGACCGGGTAGACGAGCTTCAGAGGACGTTGCTACTATCGGGCTGCGCGGTGGAGCAGTCTGGTAGCTCGCTGGGCTCATAACCCAGAGGTCGCTGGTTCAAATCCAGCCCGCGCAACGAGGGAAGAAGCAGGTCAGAGAGGTGTTGAGCGATCGGCAGCTCTCTCGTTTGGGCGGCTCTGATACCCGTCTGATACCGGCAGTCCTTACCTTGCG
>DASYVD010000057.1:0-14015 GCA_036000545.1 Actinomycetota bacterium
TCTACCGGTGGGTGTTCAAGAACCACGTTCGCAACCCAGACACGTTCCTCTACGGCACGCAGGTCACGTCGCTGGACGATCCGGACCTCAATTTCTTCCAGACGTACGACCTCAAGCGGATCGACGTGGGTTCGGAAACCACGACGCTCGTGGACGACGCGGTCGCCGTCCCGAGCCACGTCGGCGAGGCGTCCATGCCCAGCTACGCCACCCTTCGGATGGAGGGCATCACCGAGTTCTCCGGAGGTGAGGGCATGACGGTGGCCACACAGGCGGACGACCCGTTCTTCCTCGACCTCCGGGTCTTCGACCTCCTGTACGGAGGCAACCTGTCGGAGAGGGGCGACGATACGCTGGCCGGATTCAACGTCAACGCTCTCGTGCTTCAGGTCCCCAAGGAGGACCTGGCCAAGGGCGGGGACGCCGAGGCCAATCCCGTCATCGGGGTGTGGACGGCCACGTCGCGCCCCGGCACGCGTGTGCTGTTCGATCAGGGGAGCCAGACGACCGCCGGGCGGTACGTGCAGGTGTCGCGTCTGGGGATGCCGCTCGTGAACGAGGTCGTGATCCCGCTGGGGACGAAAGACCGGTTCAACGCGTCGAAGCCGAAGGACGATGGTCAGTTCCTGTCCTTCGTCACGGAGCCGGAGCTGCCGGAGCTCATCGAGGCGGTCTATGGCATTCCCGCGCCGGCCACGCCAAGGAACGACCTGGTGCAGGTGTTCCTCACCGGCGTGCCCGGCCTCAACCAGCCCGAGAACGTCGTGCCCGGCGAGATGCTTCGACTGAACATGTCGATCCCTCCGTGCCCGACGGCCTGTTCCCGGCTGGGAGTCCTCGAGGGCGACCTCGCTGGCTTCCCGAACGGCCGGCGCCTCCAGGACGACGTGATCGACATCGCCCTCCAGGTCGTCGAGGGAGAGCTCGTGGGGAGCCCCAACGACCTCGGCGACGATGTCCCCGAGAACGACGTCCCCTTCGGAGGAACCTTCCCCTATGTGGCCCTGCCCCATCCGGGCTCGGCCCCGATGCCTCACTAGCCACACGTGCGGGGTGGACCCGGCTCCCCGGCCGGGCCCACCCCGCCTCCACCGGAGGCGGCGATGAGACGGAAGATCCTCGGAGCGACGGTCCTTGCGGCGACGCTGTTCGCCCTGGGGGCGGTACAGCCCGCCATGGAGCAAGACTCCTTCCGGATCGCCGACCCCTCCGTGTTGGCGGGACGGACCGGCGAGCGTTCGTTGACCACCACGATCGAGCAGCTCGAGCGGCGGCTTCACGCCGTTCCGTCGGACTGGCGAGCGGCAGCCGCCCTCGGCCTGGCCCTGGTGCAAGAGGCAAGGATCACGGCCGACCCTCGCCACTACACCCGGGCCGAGGCGGCCCTCCGCCGTTCGCTCTCGCTGCGCCCCGGCAACTTCGACGCGGTGGTCGGCGTGGGTTCCCTGGCCCTGGCCCGCCACGACTTCAAGGAGGCTCTGGAATGGGGCCGCCGAGCGCTGGCGACAAACCCCCACGGCGTGGCGGGATACGGAGTCGTGGGCGATGCCCTCGTGGAGCTGGGGCGGTACCGGGAGGGGTTCAGCGCCTTCCAGCGCATGGCAGACATCCGACCAGGACTCCTGGCTTACGCCCGGGCGTCCTACGCAAGGGAGCTCCAGGGCGACGTCAACGGGGCACGGCGCCTGATGCGCATGGCGGAGGAGGCCGCGGGGTCCCCCGAGGACGCCGCCTGGGCCGCGTTCGAGCTCGGTGAGCTCTCCTGGTCGGTCGGACAAGTGGATGCCGCGGAGGCCGCATTCCGGCGAGCGGCGAGACTCTCTCCGTCCTACCTGCCGCCCCGCGCGGGCCTGGCCAAGGTGAGCTGGGCCCGTGGACGGATCGGCGAGGCCATCCGCAGTTATCGCCGGGTGGTGGACCGGTACCCTGCCCCGGATCGCGTGGCCGCCCTGGGCGACCTCTACACGGCCGCAGGCCGGGCGGACCTCGCCGCGGACCAGTACGCGCTGGTTCGAGTGGAACAGGGCCTGATGAGGGAGGAGGGCGTGGACGTGGACCTGGAGCTCTCCCTGTTCGACGCGGACCACGGCCGCCCTCGGGCCGCCCTGCGTGCGGCTCGTGCGGCCTGGTCCAAGAGGAGGAGCGTCCACGCGGCCGACGCGCTGGCATGGGCGCTGCACCGGAACGGCCGGGACGACCAGGCCGCCCGGCTGGCGAGGCGAGCGCTCCGCCTCGGGACCCGGAACGCGCTGTTCCTCTACCACGCCGCCATGATCGAGCTGCGCCTCGGAGACGAGGGACGGGCTCGCCATCTCCTTTCGACGGCCCTCCGAACGAACCCCCACTTCTCGATCCGTTACGCGGCAGTCGCCCGCCGGACCCTGGCCCGACTGGAGGAGGCGGCATGAGGATCGTGCGCCGTCTGCTCGCCGTCGCCGCCGCCGTCACGGCCCTCGTCCTGTGGCCGGCCTCCGCCCAGGCGCACCCCCTGGGGAACTTCACGGTGAACGTCTACGACGGCTTGGTCCTGTCGCCCGGAGTGATCCGGGTGCTTCACGTGGTGGACATGGCCGAGATCCCCACCTTCCAGGAGCTCCGAGGGATCGGAAGTAGCGGAGAGCCGAGCGATGAGGACCTTCGGGCATGGGCCGTTGGTGCGGCGCGCCGGGCCGCCCGGGAGCTCTCCGTCAGGACGGGGAGCGGTGCCGTCCCCCTCCGCCTCCAGGAGGCGATGGCGGAGTTGCGGCCAGGACAAGGGGGCCTCGCCACCCTCCGATTGGAGGCCACGTACATCGGCCCGCTTCCGACCACGGGCAGCTTGGAATTCCGGGATCGAAGCTTCCAGGAGCGGATCGGATGGCGCGAGATGACGGCTGCCGGGACCGGCGGGGCGGCGGTGCTGCGGTCATCCGTCCCCGCAGTCAGCAGGAGCGACGCCCTCCGCGCCTACCCCGAAGATCTGCTGTCGAGCCCCCTGCGCGTTGTGCAAGCAACCGTCACGTTCGGACCGGGCGAGACGGGGTCCCTCGGGCTCTCCATCCCCGCCGCGGCAGGGGCACCAGCGAGCCGGGACGCCTCCGGCGGAGGGTTCGCCGGCTTGGCCGCGCGAGGCCCTCTACGCCCCCCGACCGTGGCGATGGCCCTCCTCCTCGCCGTGGGCTTCGGCGCCCTGCACGCCCTGGGGCCGGGGCACGGCAAGACGATCACGGCGGCCTACCTCGTCGGCTCGGGGGGTCGGATCCGTCAGGCGACAGGTGTGGCCCTGGCCGTCGCCGGAATGCACAGCGCTTCCGTCCTGACGCTCGGGATGATCGTCGTCTCGGCGGAACGGGCGTTCCCCGCGGAGCGGTTGTACCCCTGGCTGGGGCTCGTCTCGGGCGCTCTGGCCGTCGCCCTCGGGGCCGGGCTGCTGGCCACCCGGCTGGCGAGGGGACGCCACCACCATGACCATCTGCCAAAGGACCGGCCGCTCTCGGCCCGAGGGCTAGCTGTCCTCGCCGCCTCGGGGGGGCTGCTGCCCTCCCCGACGGCGATCATCGTCTTGCTCGCCTCGATCGCCTTGGGGCGGGCCGTCTTCGGCGTCGCCCTCGTCGGTGCGTTCAGCATGGGTATGGCGGCCGCTCTGGCGCTCGTCGGCATGCTGGCCGTCGGCGCCCGGTCCCGCCTCGCCCCTCGCCTGGGGCGGTGGGCCCGGCTCCTCCCGCTCGGAAGCGCGTCGGCCATTACCGCGGCCGGCGCGATCCTCGTGGTCCGGGCCGCGACACAGCTCTGACGGTCGCGCGCGGCTCCGCCCTTTCCATCCGGGGGGACCGCTCGCTGCTTCGCTCGATGCTTCGACGGTCCCCGGGCGAGCTACTCCCCCCGGACCCCCCGTCCGTTTGCGCCGCTCCACGGGCTGACCTAGGTTCGGTCGCGGACGCCGTTTCAGGAGGAGCTCCCCGCTGAGCGAAGCCAGCACGGCGAGGTCCGCGGCACCGGTCCGACCCGGGCGAGCGAGCCTGTTCGTGACCTGTCTGGTCGACCTCCTTCACCCGGAGGTCGGGCTGGCCACGGTGGCCCTTCTCGAACGGCACGGGGTCACCGTCGACTTTCCCAAGCGCCAGACCTGCTGCGGGCAACCGGCATTCAACTCCGGGTTCGAGACGGAAGCCAGGACGGTCGGCCGCGGCCTGCTCGACGCGTTCGACGGCGCCGACCCCGTGGTCAGTCCATCGGGGTCCTGCACGGCGATGGTCCGGACCTACTTCCCCCGCCTGTTCCGGGGAACGCCGGACGAGGAGCGGGCGACGGACCTGGCGTCCCGAACCTTCGAGCTGTCCGAGTTCCTCGTGGACGTCCTCGCCGTCGAGGGAGCGGACGGACGGTGGGCGGGACGAGTCACGTTCCACGATTCCTGCCACGGGCTGCGGGAGCTCGGCCTGTCGGGTCAGGGGCGACGGCTCCTCTCCGGAGTCGAAGGACTCGAGCTCGTGGAGATGGATCGCCCCGAGGTGTGCTGCGGCTTCGGCGGGACCTTCTCGCTGCGCCTGCCCGACCTGTCCACGGCGATGGCCGACGACAAGGTGGCCCAGGCCGAGGCGACCGATGCGGATGCTCTGGTCGCCGGAGATACCGGTTGCCTCATGCACCTGGCCGGACGCCTGTCCAGGAGGGGAAGCCCGGTCCGAGCGATGCATCTGGCGACCCTCCTCGCAGAAGCCCAGGGGTTGATGCGGGGGGTCCGGGGGGGTAGCTCGCCCGGAGCGGGAGGACAGCGAGACGAGGGGGCGAGCGAACCCCCCATCACTGGACGGCCATGACCGACGCCATCCTGGATGCACACGGTCGCGGGCGGTTCGAGGACCGCGCCGCCGCGGAGCTCGCCAAGCCCAGACTGGCCCGGGCCATCGGCCGGGCGGTCGACACCGTGCAGGAACGACGCGACGGCGCGTTCGAAGGGTATGACCTGGCCGCCATGCGCCTCGCCGGCGAAGCCATCCGGGCGCACACCGTTGCTCGACTCGACGAATATCTGGGCCGCTTCGCGGAACGGGCGGAGGCGCGAGGGACGAACGTCTTCTTCGCAGAAACCGCCGCCGAGGCCGCTGAATACGTATTGGAGGTGCTCGGACGTCGAAGCGTCCGTCTGGTGGCAAAGGGAAAGTCGATGATCTCCGAGGAGATCGGGCTCAACCGCACCCTGGAAGCTGCCGGGATCGATGTCGTGGAGACGGACCTCGGCGAGTACATCGTCCAGCTCGCCCACGAAACCCCGTCTCACATCATCATGCCGGCCATGCACAAGAGCCGCGCGGACGTCGCCGAGACGTTGCGCTCGGTCGCCGGCGGGATCCTCCCCGACGATCCTCCGATCCTCACCGCCCTCGCCCGCCGCGTGCTCCGCGAGAAGTTCCTGGCCGCTGGGGCGGGAATCACCGGGGCGAACTTCGGCGTCGCGGACAGCGGCATGGTGGTGCTGGTGACGAACGAGGGGAACGGGCGCATGTGCAGCACCCTGCCGGCCGTGCACGTCGCCCTGATGGGCATGGAACGACTGGTTCCCTCGACTCGAGAGCTCTCGATTCTCCTCCCCCTGCTCACCGGGAGCGCAACCGGACAGCGCGTTTCGACATACCTCTCGTTCCTGGGAGGACCACGGCGGCCCGGCGAGCTGGACGGCCCCGAAGAGGTGCACGTGGTCGTGGTGGACAACGGACGGTCCACCCTCCTGCCAACGGAGTTCCGTTCCGTCCTGCATTGCATCCGGTGCGGAGCCTGTCAGAACGTGTGTCCGGTGTTCCGTCAGGTCGGGGGCCACGCGTACGGCGGGACGTACGGCGGGCCGATCGGTGCGGTGCTCACCCCGTTGCTCGCAGGATTCGAGCGCTCCGGAGACCTCCCCCACGCCTCGTCACTGTGCGCCGCGTGCACCGATGTCTGCCCGGTACGCATCCCTCTCCACGACCACCTCCTCGCGCTGCGACGAGAGGTCGCCCGGCAGCGGGCGCCCCGCAGTGAGCGGGTGGCGTTCCGCGTCTGGGCTGCAGCCTGGAAAACGCCCCGCCGCTTCCTGTGGTTCGCTCGGGCGGTCCGGCTGCTCCAGGGTCCCCTGGCCTTGGGCCGGCCGCGGCTTCGGAGGGCCCCCTTCCCGCTGTCCCGGTGGACCCGGGGTCGGGACCTCCCTGCGATGGCCCGCCGCACCTTCCGCGAGCGGTGGGGGGGATCCGGGGGGGTAGCTCGCCCAGAGCGGTACGGTGGAGGAAAAGGTGAGCGAGCGAACCCCCCGGCACCGGATGGGAACCGCTGATGGAGCGGGAGAGGTTCCTCGCGAGGGTCCGAGAGGGGGTCTCGGGCGTGGAAGCGCCGCCGTTGCCGCGCGAGCTCCCCCCCACGCCGGCGTCGGACGATGGACGGCCCCTCCGACTGAGATTCGTGGAGGAGCTTCGCGCGGTTGGAGGCGTGGTCGAGCTCGTTTCCCCCGATGACATCGCCGGGGCCGTGGCCGCCGTCGCCGAGGGAGCGAAGGCACGGGCCGCGGTGGTCGGCCCCGACCTCGGCCCCTTCGTCAAGCAGGTCGCAGAGGGACTCCGACGGGCGGACGTCGAGGTGCTGGAGCCCAACAACCCCGAGGGATGGCTCTCGACCTCCGCCCGGGCCGACCTGGGCGTTACCGGAGCAGTCCTCGGGGTGGCCTCGTCCGGCTCGATCCTCACCACCGCCGGCTCGGGATCTTCCCGGCTGGCGAGCCTGCTGCCGCCCATCCACCTGGTGGTCCTCCCAGCCGATCGGTTGGTCCCCGGGTTCGAGGAGCTGTTCGCGCTCCTGCCTGGTCACCTCGACGGCGCATCCTCGGGCGTCCTGGTCACCGGACCCTCGCGGACCGCGGACATCGAGATGGTGCTGGTGCGAGGGGTCCACGGACCGGGTGAGGTTCACGTCCTCCTGATCGAGGATCCGCGGCGAACTCGGAGAAGGAAGGCCCGGTCCGCGGAACGCGCAGGCCCTCCAGACGACTCCAGCCTCAGAACGTGATCAGCGCCGTCCCGGTTAGCTTCCTTCAGCACGAAGTTCAGGACCAGGGCACGGTAGATCGTGGCCCCGGTTGGCCACCCTCGGCAGAGCTTGGAGTTCAGGACTCACCAGCACGAACGGATAGATCAGGCTGCTAGCTCGACATGTTGGCCGAGATGACTGTAAGAACCTCCGGCCTAGCCCCCGTGTTCGTGCGGCGAGCGAAGGGACACGTGAAGCTCTACCACCAGGCACGAGTAGCAGATGCCGCCGGCGGGGCAGTTCTCTCGGTCGCAACAGGAGCAGACATCGATCACCTTGCCGCACCCAGAGCAGATCAACACCGCGATGGGCTGGGCCATCCCGCTATCGCTCTTCCTGCTCGTGCTCCGCCCCGAGCTGCTGGTGGAGCCGGTGAGTGGCCGCCTCCGCGTCCCCTCTCAGCAGCATGCCAATGAGCACTCCATCGGACGTGGTGACTGGCGAGCTGTCGAGATCGTGCCGGGCCATGAACCGAGCCATCTCCTCGATGTGCACATGTGGCCGAAAGGTGCTTGGGCCGGGCTGCATGACATCTGCCACCACGTCGCCGTCATCTGCCTGCTCGAGCTGGTTCGCTCGGAGGAGGCCGAACACGATCCGCTCATCGTTCACCACCACGCACTCTTCCCAGTCTGCCTCGTGGACCCGCTTGCGTGCCTCCCCCACCAGCTCGTCAAGACCGCAAGTGGGAACGTCGGCGCGGGCCACGTCCGCGGCCCTGGGGAGACCGGCGATCTGGCCCTCACGCGGAAGCCCCGCCGCGAGCCAGTCTTGCTTCCCGGCGACGTAGTCGTGCACCGGGGTGAAGCCCATCGTCTCGAGCCGCCACGCGGCTCGTGGGCTCATGTCTCAGGCCGAATCCCAGCAGTAGACGATGACCGGGCGCGACGAATCGAGGAGCCTCGGAGCGTCGTCGTCGATGCGGCGTAGCGGGATGTTGACGGCCCCCGGGAGGTGCTCCTCGTCGTACTCCTCGCGTGGGAGAACCTCCACGAGCTGTGCTCCCTCATCGAGAAGGCGTTGCACCTCCCGGCGACCGATCTCCTCCGGCATGCCTCGTTCTTACCCCTCAGGAGGACGTCCTCTTACCCCCGTCGCTCCCACCAGGGCCTGCCCGCCGGCCGCTCCGAGGGCATCTCCGGAGCCGGCCTCGGGGTCGGCGACGGCATCGGCCCCATGGGCGCCGGGCTCGGAGCCGGCGTCACCGGCCGCGCTCCCGCCGGCTGCGCTGCGGCCTTCCGCGAGGGGGCTTTCTTCCGCGAGGGGGCTTTCTTCCGCGCGGGGGCTTTCTTGCGCGTGGCCGCTTTCTTCCGCGCGGGTGCCTTCCGGGCAGTCGTCTTCCCGCGAGCGGTCGTCTTCTTCCGTGCGGTGGTCTTGCGAGCGGCAGCCTTCTTGCGCGTCGTCGTCTTCTTCCGTGCGGTGGTCTTCCTCCGCCGGGTGGCCTTGCGGGCGGTCGTCTTCCTACGTGCCGTGGTCTTGCGGCCTGCTGTCTTCTTCCGGGCCGTGGTCCGCTTCCTCGCGGTGGTCTTCCGGGCCGCGGTCTTCCGCGCGGTAGTCTTGCGCGCGGACTTCCTCCTGGCCGTCGTCTTCTTGCGTGCGGCCGATGGTTTCCTCGCCGCGGACTTCTTCCGCGTCCTTCGTCTCGCAGGTGGCATTCCTTCCCCTCCTTCCCCGCTCCGACACGCTCAGGTGAAACTCATAGAACCATCTGGCTCCGCCCGCAAGTCCAAAACCGAGAAACTCTTTCCGCCAACTTGCCGCTCCGGAGCGTTGACCAAACCCGGGCTAGGCTGGCAGCGATGACCGATCGCATGCTCGAGGGCGCGAGAACCAAGCAGGACGTGCGGAACCGAGTGTGGTCCCTGCTCGAGCGGGAAGGTGCCGCGCGGTTCCCCGGCGCACGCGGCCGGATCCCCAACTTCGCGGGAGCCGAGGCCGCCGCGGAGCGCCTCGCCGGGCTGAACGAATGGAGGCGGGCCGCCGTCATCAAGGCCAACCCCGACGCTCCCCAGCTTCCGGTTCGGGCTCGCGCGCTCGAGGATGGGAAGCGCCTTTACATGGCCGTTCCTCGGCTCCGCGCGGACAAGCCCTTCCTTCGCCTCGAACCCGCCCGGCTCGACCGTCCCCCGCGTCGGGCCGCGTCGATCAAGGGCGCCTCGGGAGCCGGCCACCCCGTGCTGATCGAAGACATGGAGCGGGTCGACGTGGTGGTTTGCGGAAGCGTCGCTGTGAATCGAAAGGGCGTGCGCGTCGGAAAGGGGGGCGGATACTCGGACCTCGAACTCGGTCTTCTCGCGGAAGCGGGGATGATTCACGAGGAGACCGTGCTCCTCACCACCGTTCACCCGATCCAGGTCCTGGAGGAAGAGCTCCCCGAGACCGAGCACGACTTCCGAGTTCGGCTGATCGTGACGCCATCAGAGGTGATCCGGACGGGAGCGCGCCGCCCTCCAGCAGGCATCCTGTGGGATCACCTCGAGGAGGAGAGGATCGCGGCGATCCCGGCGCTGGCAGCCCTGGCATCGCAGCGCTCGCGCTGATCGCGGTCCGCCCCTCTAGTCTGTGCTCCTGCCGCCGGAGCCCCGCCCGCCCGTACCCGAACCCGTCCCGTTTGGAAGCGCATCACCGGATTGGTCTCCGGCCGAATGGGAGGCGTCCCTTCCCCGGGACTCCGAGTGCTGTCGGGCCTGGCCCTGCTTGCGATGGGCCTTCCCCTTGGCCTCCCGATTCGCCGGACGGCCATCTCCGCGCCGGCCCTCGGCGCCCCGGTTCCCTGGCGATCCCTCGCCGCCCGCGGCGGCGTCCTGCCCGATGGGCTGGATGGGGCGCACTCCGGAGAGGGCCCGGGCGGAATCCCTGAACGCGCGCCCGAGATCCTCACAGGCCTCCGCCGGAACTCCCGAGACCTCGCCGATGGGTCCGTCCTGGCCAAGGCCTCCACAGGACCCTTCGAAGAGGTCGGCCAGGCTGTCGACCTGGCGAGAGAGGACACTTTCCACGTGGTCCCGGAGTGCCTCTCCCCGAGTCGTTTCCTGGACCTCCTCGAGGCCGGCGATGGAGGAGGCCGTGTGCCGGCGAAGATTGTCCGTGACCCTCCTCACCAGGCCGAGGCGGCGCTCGGCGAACAGCGGCCGAAGCTCCCACGACCGCTTGGTGGCGAACTCCAGGTGAAGCTGGACCTCCCTGGCCGGATCGGCGTTGGCCAGCAGCCGGAACTCCTCCACTCCGAGCTTGAGCGAGTAGAGCGAATCGCCGGGTGCAGAGTTCTCCGCCAGGACGATCGTGGTGGACCCGAACACCAATGCCAGAACGAGCAGGGCCACGCCGGCGCCGGCGATGTACCCGCGGACCAGACGGTGGCGCCGAGTGCCCACCCGTCGGGACCGGCCTACCGGCGCCAGGCCCACCAGGCGAGCGGCGAGGTCGCCGCCGGCCCGGCGATCCACCGCCACGGCGTTCCCTTCCTTGCGCTTGGCGAACTCCTTCATCTCGGTGGCGATGTCCACCAGGGCCCGGTGGTCGCGGACCTCCCGCCCGAGGTTGGTGGCAACCCCGATCGACAGGGTCAGCAGGGCGACCCGCCGTCTGCGGCCCTGGCGGTCGAGGATCTCGATGTAGCCTCGGGAAGCGTCTTCTCGGTCGTACAGCTGCTCGACCCGGGCTTCGAACCCGGCGACGACGTCCTGGACGAACATCTCGGCGATGTCGGGGTGGGTAAGCACGATGAAGTCGTCGCCGCCGACGTGCCCGAGGAACGTGTCCGGTCGATCCTCGGCGGCGTTCCAGAGAACCTCGGCAAGGGACTCGATGGCCTCGTCGCCCCGGAGGAACCCGTAGTGGTCGTTGTACGCCTTGAACTGGTCGAGGTCGATGTAGAGCAGAGCCACCTCCTCGCCGGCGACGACCCGCAGCTGGAGCTCCCGCTGGATCTGGAGGTTGCCGGGAAGCCCGGTGAGAGGTGACGCCGAGCGGACCTGCTCGAGCCGCCTGAGGACCAGGTTCACCCGGGAGACCAGTTCCACCGGGTCGAATGGCTTGACGATGAAGTCGTCCGCCCCAGCGGCGAGCCCGATGTTGCGATCGGCTGGAAGTGAGCGACCCGTAAGGAGGATCACGCTCGGATCGCCGAACCGCCAGTCCGAGCGAAGCCGGCGACATACCTCGTACCCGTCGACGCCCGGGATGACGATGTCCAAGAGGACCAGCGCGGGACGGTGCTCAAGCGCCAGCGCAAGCGCGGTCTCCCCATCGCTTGCGGTGACGACGGCGTGACCGTGCGACCTGAGGTTCACCTCGATGAACTTCAGGATGTCTTCGTCGTCGTCCGCGACAAGGATGATCGGGCGCCCGGTGTGGGGAGCCTCGGGCGCGGCTCCGGCACCGGGCCGTTGGGCAGATGTAGATGCTCTCATGGCCCGCACGTCCCCCCGGTCCTCGCTTCGGTTATCGGCATTCTGGGGGACTGCCCTAGAGCCCGGGGCCTAGGTACTTATGCGGAGGCCGGGTGGGCATAGAGAAGGATGTCCCGGGTGGGCTCATCTGCCCCTTCGCCGCGAGGGCAGACGGCTGCGGGACCGTCGTGCCTCCTCCTCCTTCATCGTCCGGGCGGCCTCCTGCCAACCGATCCCGCCGCGCTCGGGGAACAGGTCGCGTTGCCGCTCGTACACGCAGAGGAACAGGTCGCCCTCGTGGGCGCGTGGGTACAGCCCCTCGTCCCGGATGAGGTGGAGCGCCGGCCGGTACACGTGGTCGTACCAATCCGCGGCAATCTCCTCGGGAGGGAGCACCTCACCACGCTGCTGCATCAGGTGGTAGCCGTGGATCTTCACCAGCTCGAGCAGCTCCACGTATCCCTGGGGACGGCTGAACTCGATCCGCGCCTCGGGTCGAGCCCGCTCGAGACCGCTCTCCTCCAGGAACATACGCTCCTGCTCAAGCATGATGAGCCGGCCGACGTCTGCGTCCGGAGGAAGCGGCCAACGGGCCCGAAGCTGGGTGACCTCCGCGTCGATGTAGTCGACGCCCTGCTGGCGGGCCACGGCCACGCGGTGATGCCCATCGACAACGAAGTACCGCCCGTCGAGCTCGTAGACCTGGATGGGAGGGAACCCACCGTCTCCGAATGCCCGCTCCACGCGCCGCCATCGCTCACCGATCTCCCTGCGGCGCGGTAGGAAGTCGCGGTCGAAGTCCCGGGTTCGACCCACGGTGCCAACGATGTCCTTGAGAGGGATGGGACGGATCCCGGAATAGCTCTGCTCGAACACACGAAGGCGCCGAGTCACCTCCTCGAGCGGGAGGAGCTCCCGCTCGGTCCCTTCCTTCCGCCGGACGAACCGGGCCAGGCGTCGGAACCGATCACGACGACGGGCCTTCTCGAACGTCGAGCGACTCGGAAACATCACGGCTCTACCTCGATTTCCAACACTCTATAGGGCACCACGTTCACCACTCTCGTCTCCTTCAACCAGCGGTCAGGCCGCGCTGTTCCGTGTGGATGGACGTGTCCGTGGAGGAGAAGCCTCGGCCGGAGGCTCTCGACGAGGGGATGGAACGCGGCGAAGCCGACGTGTGCCGGATCGTCCGGCTCGTCTCCAAGGCCGAGAGGCGGAGAGTGCGTGATGACCACGTCGACCGCCCTTCGCCGAAGCGGTCTCCGCAGACGGGCCCGAGCACGGAGCCGCAAGGCCCGCCGGCTCATCTGGCTTTGCGAATACCGGTTTGAGCCCTCCGCGTAGTCGACGGAGCCGCCCAGGCCGGCGACGAGGAGCCCGGTCGCCTCGGCGACGCGGCCGTCAACGTTCAGACAGCCCTCCGGGCCGGGGGGCGCGGCGAACCTCTGCACCATCAGGCGATCGGGACCGGCCCCGGATCCGATCAGCAGGCCGGCCTGGTGTACCTCCGGCTCCTCCAGGCGTCTGGTCGACAGGTCCGGATCGTGATTTCCGGGAACATACAGCAATGGGACGGACAAGACGGTAACGATGTATTCCAGGTAGTCGAACGGCAGGTCACCGCACGACACGACCAGGTCGGGCTGAAGCTGGCCAAGGGTCTCCCCGTACAGCGTCTCTTCGACCTCATCAGCGACGGCGAGGATCTTGGGCACACCTCAAGACTACCCAGGCAGCTCATGTGCGACTGGCGCGCCCACCGTTGAATGAGTGAACAAGGGTTAAGTTTCGCGCCACTCCTCCCGATACTTCCTGCTGGAGCCCGGTGAGGCCGGACGGGAGCGGCTGGCAGGATTCGCTCCCCCGGGTACTTCCGTTGCCGTCCGGCCCCGCCGGGTTCCGCAGGTCGTTGAAAAGTCCGGAGACGCCGGCCCGAGAAGCGGGTGCGGCCCCAGAAGAGCGTTCGAAGGGGGGCCTTCGATGTTCGGGAACAGTCCCCGGCTCCGTCGGAGCTTCGTGGGTTACAGCAAGAAGGACGTCCTGCAGACGCTGGACGAGCAGGAGACCATGGTCCGGCACGCCCAGCAGGCCGCCGAGGCTGCCAGGGGCACGGCAGCTCGCCTCGAGGCGGAGATCGGGCAGCTGCGGGAGGACATGGACGCCCGCGGTCAGGAAGCCCAAGCCCTCCAGGCACAGATCCAGCGCATCTCCGCCGACGCCCAAGAGCAGCGTCAGCTGGCCGAGCGGTACCGGGCGGAGGCGAACCAATACCGTGCAGAAGCCGACCGCCTCCGAGGCGAGGCCGAAAAGGAGCGGGGTGAGGCCGAGCGGGCCCGTCAGGAGGCGGAGGCCGCACAGGCCCCCGACCGCCTGGCCGAGCTCCTCAACGAAGAGCTGGCCCAGGTGCTGACCATGGCGAAGGAGTCGGCCCAGCGGATCGTGGAGCGGGCCGAGGAATCCGGCCGTGGGCGCGAGGCCCGCGCCGAAGAGGCCTGGCAGGAGGTGCAGGCCGAGATCGATCGGTTCACCACCTGGTGGGAGAGGGTCGAGCCCGTCATCCGCGAGGTCCAGAAGCGGATCGAGGAGGCC
>DASYVD010000058.1:0-3613 GCA_036000545.1 Actinomycetota bacterium
AACTCGGCGAGGCCTCCACGGCCGACAGCACTTTCTCCGCTTCCTCCAAGGTCGAAGCCAAGGGCTTCTCGCAGAGGACGTGCTTGCCTGCCTCCAGCGCCGCCAGGACGATCTCGGCGTGTGTGAAGGTGGGTGACGCTACGATCACTGCATCGACGCCCTCATTAGTAGCCGCCACCGCTGGATCGTCGAACGTCAGCTCACAGCCCAACTCCGCGGCCGCCCGCTCTCGAGCCTCACGATCCGGATCCGCGACCGACACCAGCTTCGCGCCCTGTATCCCCGACGCGAAACTCCTGCCGTGGACCATGCCGGCCCGCCCAGCTCCCACGAGAAGAACGCGGAGATCGCTCATGTCGAGCGTCGCAAGGCGACGCGACGTCTCCACTGATCGAGTGCCACCACCGCCACGATGATCAGACCGTTCACGACCCGCTGCCAGAACTCCGCCACACCGAGGATGTTGAGACCGTTGGCCAGCACCCCGATGATGAGGATCCCAATCATCGACCCGCCCACTCCGCCCTCGCCCCCGAAAAGGTTGGTCCCCCCCACCACCACGGCAGCGATGGACTGGAGTTCCATACCATCACCCATGAGAGCATTGGCGCTGGCGAGGCGACCCGCCAACATGAATCCTGCGGCCGCGGCCATGAGGCCGGAGATCACATAGATCCACCACTTCGAGCGTTCGATCCTGATGCCCGAGACGCGGGCGGCCTCCCGGTTACCGCCGATCGCGTAGGCGGCGCGCCCGAGCCTCGTCCGATTGAGGATGAACCACCCGACGAGCGCGCAGAGGATGGCGACCACCACGATGAGCGGGATGCCCGCCACCGACTCCGCTCCCAGCGTCGAGAGGGACACGGGAACCCGGCGGCCCTCCACCGCCCGCGCGTAGTCGGGCACTGGTAGTCCGTCCGTCACCAGGAGGGCAGCGCCCCGCACGGCCGCGAGCGTCCCCAGGGTGGCGATGAAGTCCGGAACCCGCCATTTCGCGATGACGAACCCATTGAACGCGCCGACGCCAAACCCAGAGGCCAGCCCCAGGAGCAGCGCCAGGGGCTCCGGCCACCCCCAATGCGCGTACGCCACTCCCATGAGGCTTCCCGCCAACGCGGCCGAGGATGCCACGGAGAGATCGATCCCGGCTGACACGATCACGAGCGTTTGACCCACGGCCAGGATCGCGGGGACGGCGTACTGGCGCAGTATGTTCAGGGTGTTATTCACGGTGAGGAAGTCTGGAGTGGCCATGAAAAAGCCCAATACCAGGAGGAGCAGGATGGCGATGGCGCCGCCGCGACCCCCCGCAGCGGTCGCTACCCGAACAGCGAGCGATCTGGCCCCGTTCAGGACCCGGGCGGCCCTCTCGCTGGCAGCCTCAGCCACGGGCGCCTCCTGCTGCTGCCATGATCTGCTCCTCCGGAGCGTCGGGTGGGGCGGCTCCGACGATACGTCCGTTCGACATGATGAGAATACGGTCGCCCAGAGCCTGAGCCTCGCGGATCTCCGACGTGAAGTAGAGGACGGCCACCCCTTCCTCGGCCAGGCGGCGAACCAACCGATACACCTCCTCCTTCGCCCCCACATCGATGCCCCTCGTGGGGTCGTCCAGGATCAGGATCCGCGCCTCCGAGCACAGCCACCGAGCCAGGACGAGCTTCTGTTGGTTCCCGCCCGAAAGGGTCTCGGCCATCCGGTCGAGGGCGGTGCGAATGGCCAGGTCTTCCACGAAGCGCTTCGCCACCCGCTGCTCCGCGTCGAAGTCCAGGAGAGGGCCATGGGAGACCCGATCGAGAGACGCCAGGGTGACGTTGGCGGCCACGGTCATCCGCGGCACGATGCCGACCGACCGGTCCTCACCCAAGTACCCGATCCCAGCGTTGATGGCCTCGGAGGGTGACTGGACGTGCAGGGGACGTCCGGCCACCTCAAGCCTCCCTTCGGTGGCCGGTTCCATCCCGAAGAGCGTTCTGGCGAAACGGGTCCGCCCCGAACCCCTTAGCCCGAATACCCCGACCACCTCCCCCGCGCGCAGCTCGAGGTCAATAGGCCGGAGCCGAGGCGGCCTGGCCAGCCCTTCGGCCCGCAGGACCACCTCTTCGCGCGGGCCGCGCACCCTTGCGGCCCGTGCCGGAGCGGTGTCGACGTCCCGGCCGACCATCATCCGCGCCAGCTCCGCTTCATCGACCTCGGCAGCCGACACCGTGTTGATGAGCCGCCCGTCCCGCAGAACGGTGATCCGGTCGGCGATCGCCAAGACCTCTGGTAGGCGATGCGAGACGTACACGACACAGACGCCGCGGGACCGCAGTTGCTTGATGATGTCGAAGAGTCGGCCTGCCTCTCGATCCGAGAGGGCGGAGGTGGGTTCGTCGAGGAGGAGGACCTTCACCTTGATCGAGAGGGCCTTGGCGATCTCGACGAGTTGGCGTTCCGCCATCCCGAGCTCTCGCACCGGCTGGCGCGATTCCCGGTCCAGTCCGACCTGTTCGAGGTGGGTACCCGCCTCCGAGAGAAGCACTTCCCAGTCGACCATCCCCCACCGCGTCTTCGGCCACCGTCCCAGGAGCACGTTCTCCGCGATGGACAGGGCAGGAACCAAGCTGAGGTCCTGGTAGACCATGGCGATCCCTGCCGACCGGGCGGCCTCCGGGGAACCGAAGGGGACCACAATTCCCTCGACCTTCATCTGGCCGGCGTCGGGGGTCACCGAGCCGGCGACGATCTTCATGAGGGTTGACTTCCCAGCCCCGTTCTCGCCCAGGACAGCGTGAACCTCGCCCCGCTCTACCCTGAGATCCACCCGGTCGAGAGCGCGGGCCCCCGGGTAGGACTTCGAGGCCCGCTCCAGCTCAAGCAGGGGCATCCGTCACTGGCAGTCCGCCTTGATCCCCTCCCAGTCGATCTGGGGCAGCGCGATGTCCGGGTAGAAGAGGTCGGCGTTGTCCTGGTACACAGTCCTGGGCAGGATGTCCTGGAACTGCTCGACCTGGATACCACAGGCTAGGCGCACCGCCGTCTCCGTCCCGAACCAACCCCACTCGGCGAATCCGTGGTGGGTCTCCGCGATGATCTTGCCCTCCTTGATACGTGCCACGGACTCGGGAGTAACGTCGTTGGTGAACACCGCGGTCTTACCGTCCACCGGCGGCTCCTCCCCGGCCGTGGCCAGGGCCCCGCGGCGCTCCAGCGTGAGCATGGCGCCGAGACCCATCTCATTCGAGGCCGCCCAGACAAAC
This sequence comes from Actinomycetota bacterium, assembly GCA_036000545.1. GTDB lineage: Bacteria > Actinomycetota > UBA4738 > UBA4738 > CALAEC01 > DASYVD01. The sequence goes on from DASYVD010000058.1 coordinate 3,246, forward strand.
TGCATCTCCGTCCCGGGCTTGTACCGGGACAAGAAGGTCTCGGTGGCCTCGATGCCCTTCTCGCGGTTCCAGTCCGCGGCGATGGGCTCACCGAGGACCTCGATGCCCGCGTACTGGTCCGCCACCTCGTGGAACCCGTCCAGCCGCTCCTGGGAGAAAAACGTACCGGCTATCCCCTCGATGATCACCCCCGAAGCTTCGATCTGGCCGGGGTCGGCGTTCTCGTAAACGCCCTGCCACCACTCCAGGTCGAGGTACTGGTCCTCCGGCACGTCCACCTCATCGCCGGTGCCCAAGACCCCCGGGCCGCCGAAGTAGTCGAGGACCGAGTACGCCGATACCGAAGCCGCCTCGGAGTTGTCGAATCC
>DASYVD010000059.1:0-2499 GCA_036000545.1 Actinomycetota bacterium
CTCCGGGGGGAGCTCGATGGGGTCGGGGGTCAGGTCCTCGTAAGGGATCAGGCTCAACAGGTGGCTGATGACGTTGAGGCGGGCCCGTTGCTTGACATCCGACGCGACGACGTACCACGGTGCCTGCTTGATGTCGGTGTACTTGAACATCTCGTCCTTGGCCCTTGAGTACTCGACCCACCGAGCCCGCGACTGGAGGTCGATGGGACTCAGCTTCCAGCGCTTCGTGGGGTTCATGATCCGCTGCTGAAAGCGCCGTTCCTGCTCCTCATCGCTCACCGAGAACCAATACTTGATGAGGATGATCCCCGCGCGAACGAGCATCCGCTCGAACTCCGGGCACGACCGAAGGAACTCCTGATACTCGTCCTCAGTGCAGAACCCCATGACCCGTTCGACGCCGGCCCGGTTGTACCAGCTGCGGTCGAACAGCACCATCTCGCCGGCCGCGGGAAGGTGCCCGATGTAGCGCTGGAAATACCACTGGCTCCTCTCGCGCTCGGTCGGCGCGGGTAGCGCCACGACTCTGCACACCCGAGGGTTCAGGCATTCCGTGATCCGCTTGATGGCACCACCCTTGCCCGCGGCATCCCGGCCCTCGAAGATCACGACGACCTTGAGGCCCTGGGACCTGATCCACTCCTGGAGCTTCACCAGCTCGACCTGGAGTTTCCTCAATGCTCGGGCATATTCCTTGTTCCCGAGCTTCCCCCTGGCTTTGGCCTCCGTCATTGCGCCCGGGGCATCCGACCCGTCGGCCATGGTTCCCCTTTCGATGGCCACCATGCTACGCCTCGATCGTCGCGGGCTCGACGCCCGGGTACCCTCCCACCGTGGTCGAGACCAAGCATCTGTTTCTCCTCCGCCACGCCAAGTCGAGCTGGGACGATCCCTCGGTCGATGATCGTGACCGGCCGCTGGCGCCGAGGGGGCGACGCGCCGCGGCCAGGATCGCCGACTACGCGATGGAGACAGGGATCCGGCCCGATCTGGTCCTTTGCTCCTCGGCGATGCGGGCTCGGCAGACGCTCGAACGGATCGCTCCGAGCCTTGGCCGGGATGCAGAGATCCACATCGAGCGGTCGCTGTACGGAGCAACCGAGGATCGGCTCCTGGAGCGGCTGCAGGCGCTGTCCGACGAGGTCGACTCGGTGATGATGATCGGGCACAACCCGGGGGTGCAGGACCTCGCGGTCCTTCTGGCGAGGGAGGGGCCGCTTCGATCCCAGCTCGAGGCCAAGTTCCCGACCGCGGGCTTGGCCACGCTGGCCTTCGGGAGGGTCGGGTGGAAAGACCTCGAGAGGGAAAGCGGGGAGCTGGCCGACTTCGTGGTCCCGAGGCGGTTGGACTGAGCGGAGCTCCGGCTGACGACTACTGAGGGGCTGGCGATGCCGCCGACGCCGGCTGAGTCGCCGCCGTTTGGCCGGCTTTACGCCTGGAACTGCGTTTGGGGGCCGACGTGGTGGCGTCCGCGTTGGCCTCCGTGGCCGCGTTCTTCATCGACTTGGTCTTCTTGTCCGCCTTTCTCGCCGCCTTGGCCTCGGCCTTGGCGGCCTTCTTCGCAGCCTTCTTCTTCGCCTTCTTCTTCGCCATGTTGCGAGCCCCCTTTTTCGCATACCACCAGCGAGGAACCTGGCTGAACGTACCCTACCCCCACGGGCGTCGTGCGATCGCGCCACCAGCCCACACGTGCCGGCCGCGTGGGTATGGTGATGCGATGCCGGCTCGAAGAGAGGTCCTCGAGATCTCCGGGCGCGAGGTCATCGTCAGCAACCCGGACAAGGTGTTCTTCCCTCGCACTGGCCACACGAAGCTCGATCTGGTCCGCTCCTACCTCTCGGTTGCCGAAGGTGCCCTGCGCGGGGTCGCGGGTCGGCCGATGGCGCTCAAGCGCTACGTGAACGGGGCGGAAGGCGAGTTCTTCTTCCAGAAGCGGGCTCCCACATCCAGGCCCGAGTGGATCGAGGTGGTCGAGCTCGCCTTCCCTTCCGGCCGCACCGCGGAGGAGATCGTGGTCCGGGACGCGGCTCAGCTCGCATGGGTGATCAACCTGGGGTGCATCGACCTCAACCCCCACCCGGTCCGCGCCGAGGACCTGGACCACCCCGACGAGCTCCGCGTCGATCTCGACCCCATCCCCGGCGTGTCCTGGCGGCAGATCCGGGACGTCGCCATGGTCACGAAGGAGGTCCTGGACGACCTGGGGATGCGAGGATGGCCGAAGACCTCCGGGTCCCGGGGGTTCCACGTGTACTGTCGGATCGAGTCCCGATGGACGTTCCCCGAGGTTCGCCGGGCCGCCCTGGCCCTGGCCCGGGAGGTCGAGCGCCGGGCGCCGGATCTGGCCACCAGTCGCTGGTGGAAGGAGGAACGCCACGGAGTGTTCCTCGACTACAACCAGAACGCCAAGGACCGGACGGTCGCTTCGGCGTACTCGGTGCGCCCGACCCCGGACGCCCGTGTGTCGACGCCGCTGACGTGGGACGAGGTGCCCGGCTG
>DASYVD010000060.1:0-15506 GCA_036000545.1 Actinomycetota bacterium
GCCGAGGAATCCGGCCGTGGGCGCGAGGCCCGCGCCGAAGAGGCCTGGCAGGAGGTGCAGGCCGAGATCGATCGGTTCACCACCTGGTGGGAGAGGGTCGAGCCCGTCATCCGCGAGGTCCAGAAGCGGATCGAGGAGGCCAGGCATCGCGCCGACGAGGTCGCCGACCGCATCCGTCAGGCCCTGGGTCCGACCCTTCAGGCCATGATCGACGTCGACGCCGACCTCGCTCGCCTCCAGGATTCCGCCACCCCACCCCAGATCAAGCCCCCCGCCGGGGCTCAGGAAGACGAGGAGGACCCGGCACCGTTCGAGACGTCCGTCAACGGAGAGGATCCGTCCTCGGTCGTGCAGGTCGACGAGCCCGTCGCCTCGGAGCACAGGTCCGAGGGTCACTACGATCCGGACTACTGGGGATAAGAACGAAGCGGGATCCGTCGGGGGATGAGAAAGGGGAATCCCTGGATCCCGGATCGCCGGTAGCTAGGAGTAGTACTCGACGATCAGACGCTCGTCGACCTGGACCGGAAGCGGGATCTCGGTGCGCTCGGGCCACCGGGTGAGGGTTCCTCCCAGCGAGTCGGTGTCCCGCTCCAGGTACGGCGGTGGGTCGGGGGTGATCTCCAACGCCTCCCGGACGGAGATGAGGTTTCGTCCCTTGTCGGTGAGCTCGAGCTTCTCTCCCGGACGAACGGTTGCGCTGGGAACGTCGATCCGGCGCCCGTTCACCCTCACGTGTCCGTGGGACACGAGCTGCCGCGCGGCCCGCATGGACAGAGCGAACCCGAGCCGGAGAGCCACCGCGTCCGCCCGTGTCTCGAGCAGCCTCAGCAGCTCGGCACCGGTAACACCCTTCCTCCGACTGGCTCGCTCGAAGTATCCGCGGAACTGGCGCTCGCCGATCCCGTAGATCGCCCGGAGCTTCTGCTTCTCCTGGAGTCGGAGCTGGTACTCGGTTAGGCGCCGGCGGCCGCGCCCGTGCTGGCCCGGCGGGTACGGCCTCCGTCCGGACGGGCAGTTGGGGCGGCCGCAAACCGCGGCCCCTACCCGTCGGCAGATCCGGTGACGTGGTCCGACCTTCAGCATCTCAGGGTTTTCCGCCGCCGAACGGACGGCGGACTCTCAGGATACACGGTCCGAGGGTCCCTCGACAGTCGCCGCGGCAGGCCAGCCGCCTCTCGAGTCCCGGCTCCCCTTGGGCGACCCTCAGAGAAAGGCTGAGTCAGGTCAGGCGGACCGCCAGGCCGTGCGGATCGGCCCGTTCCACGCCGCCGACCACGTGGGAGATGGGAGCCACCGCCTGGAGGGCCCCGGCCATCCCGTTCCGCTCAACCCGGATCACCCCAACCCCTGGGGTGCTCCCCACGGCGTTGTTCACGCCGGGTGCGTTCCCGGTAAGAGGGTTGGGTCCTCGCAACGCGGCGAAAACCCTGTTCCCACTGGGAGCGATGCCCAGAAGATCGGGCGCCGGGTCATCGCTAACCACACCAACAAGGGAGATCTCGTTAACCACGTTGTCGGTGGCCGTATCAACAACCACGATCAAGTTTGCCGCTCGATCCGCAACCCACAGGAATCGACCATGCTTGGTAAGGGTCGCACCGTGAGAGTCCACGAACCCTCGGTCGTCGTGACTGAATACCAGGTCGGGCTGTGGAGTGTTCGGAGGGTTGGGGGTCGTGGAGAACTCGGACAGAGGAAACGCGTACAAGTCTGACTCGAGTGGGTTTGCCGCCGTACCGCCGCCGGAGTTCACGTACATCTTGCCGTTGATCTCCACCCCTCCGCAGCCGTTCGGGTGGACGGCGGCCCGGTCGTACTCTCCCACGATGGCCATCGGTGTGACCGTGCTGTCCACGACGAACAATCCACCACCCCGGAGGGTGACGAAGGTGAACTGGCTGGTCGCGTCGATGACCGGGCAGATGGGGGCGTTGTCGGGGCGGAGGACAGGATCCTCGCACAGGTCGCCGTGCGGGGTGACGCAGGTCGCGAGGTTGAGCGTGGCCGCCGCGTCGAGCGTGAACGTCTCGGTGGCGTAGTCCGTGGAGATCCTCTGGAGCAGCTTCCCGTTCTGGTTGGCTACCACGACATAGCTGTCGTCCATCGAAGGGAATGCCGCGTGTGCCTGAGCGCCCACGTCGATGCACTCCACGGGAGTTCGGGTGGGAGCCTCCATGAACAAGACGTGTCCGGTGGCCACGAACGCGAGCACGACATGGGACTGCGTGGCGTTGAACATCTGCATGTGGGGCCTACGGGGCGCGGTGCCTGTCCGCGCGAGGCACAGGTCGCGGGCGGCGCCGCCCAGGTCGATGACCTCGGGGGTGGCGGTGGCGGCATCCTGACCTGAAAGGCTGTCCCCTGGGTAGATGTACAAGGTGCCCCCGCCGTCCGCCGTCGTGTCGGACTGGTCGATGGCCCACACCTCGAACGCGGCCTCATCGGCCGCTGCGGAGCCCTGCGCTGACAGGCCGCCCGCCACCAGCAGGCAGACGAGGATTCCATGGAGGGTCCTGTGTAGCATCGTTCCTCCCCGGTCGATGAGGGCGGCGAGGCTATCCCGCTGCGGACGGCTTGTAAACACCCATTCGACGTAGGCGGACAGCACCCACATCGGCGCTGCCTTGAGGCGGAGCGGAACCCCGCGCTAGGCTCGCTCGCAGTGGAGGAGACCCGGCACAAGACGCTCATCCTGATCCTCGCCCGGGAGCTCGCCACGAACCTGGCCACACCGGTGTTCGTGGTCGACCCCGAGGGCACGCTCGTCTTTTACAACGAAGCCGCCGAGGGCATCCTCGGCGACCCGTTCGACGTCGTTGGCCAGCTCACGCGAGATCAGTGGGCGACCATGTTCTCGCCCGAGGCTCCCGACGGGACACCCCTCCAGCCCGAGCAGCTCCCGCTGGTCCGGGCTCTCAAGGATCACGCCCCCGCGCACGCCCAGATCCGGATCACCGGCCGCGACGAGGTCCGCCGGGATATTGCCGTGACCGCCTTCCCCCTTCTCGTTGGGGGGGAGGAGTTCGCGGGAGCGGTGGCCATCTTCTGGGAGCGCGGGACCGCGGAAGGTCACCGAGGACCCCCCGGCACTCGGGGGCCGGGCGGGAACGAAACGGGCTGATCCGTGCGCATCCGGGTGTGGGGCTGTCGCGGGTCGCTCGCGTCGCCGGGCCCCGAGACGATCCGCTACGGTGGAAACACGTCCTGCGTGGAGGTCCGGCTCGATGACGGCACGCTCATCATCCTCGATGCAGGGACCGGCATCCGTCCGCTCGGGCTGAGCCTTCTGCCGGATCCTCCGCCGACCATCCACCTGTTCCTCAGCCACCTCCACCTCGACCACCTGGAGGGGTTAGGCTTCTTCCTTCCCGTGTGGCAGCCGGGCGCGGACCTTCACATCTGGGGGCCGCCGTCACCGGTGCGGACCCTGGAACAGCGCGTGGCGAGATACTTCTCTCCACCGCTCTTCCCCGTTCACCTCAGCGAAATCCCGGCCCACCCGAAGTTCCACGACGCTCCCGAAGCTCCGGTGCGGATCGGGAGCGGCACCATCATTTCCGAGCCGATCGCCCATCGCGGGCCTACCGTCGGCTGGCGCATCTCCGAGGACGGTCGATCGCTCGCCTACCTCACCGACCACGAGCCCGCGCAAGGAGTGGACCTCGGTTCGATGAGCCCGGAATGGATCTCTGGTTATCAGGTGGCCCAGGAAGCCGACGTCCTCTTCCACGACGCGCAGTACACCGCCGAGGAGTACCTGGAGCGGCAGGGATGGGGGCACTCCAGCGTGGACGACATGGTGACCTTCGCCCGGGCGTGCCGGGTGGGTTGGCCGGTGATGTTCCACCACGACCCCCTCCACACCGACGACGACTTGGAGAAGATGCAGGCCCACGCCCGGGCCCTGTGGCAGAGCGACGGTGGGGTGGGCGAGGGGCCGAAGCTCGCCCACGAGGGCATGGAGCTCGACCTGTCCTAGCCCGTCCCCTCAGAGCCCGACAGCCAGCGGCCGCGTCTAGACCCGGGCTGCGTAGATGTTCTGGTCCAGGCCTCCCTTGTCGAGACAGGGGTCGCCGATCGCCGGCGATGAGTACGACGGCGCGTTGATGTCGTTGGGCACGTATACGCAGGGCTGGTAGACATCGAACTGGTCTCCGTCGTCGTCCTCACCCACCTCGCGCGGGTCGTCCCCCCGCACGAGATCTCGAGAGTCCGTCCAAACCACCTGCACGGCGCCCGGAACCGCGGAGGCGTACAGGTAGTCTCCCCAGAACCCGACCCGGCGGGAACCATGCGTCTCCCAGCCGAAGTTGCTTCCCCGGCTTGAAACCTGGGTCTCGGTCCAGCTCACACCCCCCGACGACCTGGCGATGAAGGCATTCACCCCGTCACCCGAGTTCACCCCCTGGGCATCGTTGCCCGGCGGACGGTTGGGCGAATAGCCGGGGTCGGCCCGGGAGTCATAGAAGATCACCGTCAGCACGCCGCCCGCCGAGGCGATGTCCGGGAACCACTGGTGTCCTCGCGGCTCGGAGTCGATCGTCGTGGCGGCGGTCGGCCAGCTCACGCCGTCGGGGGAGTTCCGAACGAAGATCTTCGCCTGACCGCTGGGCTTCTCAGCGCTGTACACCACATGCACCCCGGTCGCATCGGTAGCCACCGCCGACGAGCTGAAGAACCGCGAGTACGTGAACCCGCTGGGGCAGGCAAAGGGGCCGTCCCCACAGTCCACGAAGCCGTTCCCGCTGAACTGGTCGGAATCGAAGGACTGGATCGTGGCAACGTGCGCCGCCGGCCCGAAGGAGACGCCTCCGTTTGTGGACTTGAGCAGCCAGATGTCCCAAGTGGGGCGGGACGAGGATGGATACGTGAGATAGGTAAGATACACCGCTCCGTTCGGCCCCACGGCCAGGTCGGCGAATGAACCCGTCCCGTGCTCCTTCGGGGTGACCTTGTACGGGCGCGAGAAGGTCAGTCCGTGGTCCGTCGACCGCGAGAAGAGGACGGCGTTGTTGGGGGCGAAGCCGTCGTACTGCGACCAGGCCACGTAGACGTTGCCGGAGGTCGCGGGACTGTTCGTCTGATCAATGGTCAGGTTGATCTTGTCCTGGAAAAGCCCGGTCAGGAACAGACCCGAGGGTGTGCCGTCCTTGACCAGGACCGTACGGTCGTACGTCGCTCCGTGGTCCAGGTATCGGGCTACGTAAACGCCGCCGTTCACCGGGCTCGACCGGTTGAAGCAGATGAACGCGTAGAAGAGGCGCCCGGAGGTATCGAAGGCCTGCGTCGGGTCTCCGGCCGCCGCGCACTTACCGTGCAATGGGGAGGCCAGACCCGCCGGGGACGAGTCGTTCGGATATCCCGGCAGCAGGCTGAGCGACCACGTGCGGCCACTGTCCGTCGAGCGGTAGTACCCCGTCCATACCTCGCCGTTCACGATCGCCGAGCAGTAATCGTTGGCTCCGGCCACGACGATGTCGGTGTTCGCCGGATCGACGCCGACGGTGGGTTCGTTCTGCTGCCTGCGGCCGGTGCTGCACCGGGCCATGGTCTGGTCCGTGCCGCCGTCGTAGCGTCGGTAGGCGCCGGCGTGATCGTCGTCGGTGACCAGCCTGTCTCCCGGTGGAACCGCCGATCCGGGGGCAGACAGAGCCAACAAGAAAACGGCCAGTGGCAGGGCAAGGAGCCGGTACCTCACGGGGAACCTCCTCGGCTCGGGGGCAGTGCTTCGACGGTACGCCCCTCACCGCGAAAAGCACAAATCGGCAGGGCGGCGTCGATTTCGGGGCGGGCCGTTCGTCGATAGGGTGACGGTGGCGAGAGGCGCCCCGAAGCGAAGAAGGAGGTCCACATGGCCAGGTACATGGCCCTCATCTACGGAGACGAGAGCGGGTTGGCCACCGCATCGCCTGAAGAGACGGAGCAGATGGCCAAGGAATACAACGCCTTTACCGATGAGGCTCGCAGCGCGGGGGTGTTCGAGGCAGGGGAGGGCCTCCAACCCACTCCCTCGGCCACCACGGTCCGGCTGCGAGATGGCAAACTGAGCACCACCGACGGTCCCTTCGCAGAGACCAAGGAGCAGCTGGGCGGGTTCTACGTCTTCGAGTGCAAGGATCTAGACGAGGCCATCGAGTGGGCGTCGAAGATCCCGGGGGCGAAGTTCGGCTCGATCGAGGTTCGTCCGGTGATGGAATACCCGGAGGCCTAGCGCAGGCGCGACGCGTCGTCGACCGCCTGTTCCGCGAGGAGTCGGGGCGGGCGGTCGCCACGCTCATCCGAGTGCTGGGCGACTTCGACCTGGCCGAGGAGGCCGTCCAGGAAGCCTTCACCGTTGCCCTGGAGCGATGGCCCAACGAGGGTGTCCCGGACAAACCCGGGGCCTGGATCACGGTGACCGCCCGGAACCGGGCCATCGACCGCCTCCGCCGGGAGCGACGGCTTGCCGATAAGCGAGGGGCTCTTGCCCAGCTCGAGGCACTCCGAGCTCTGCCCAAGGAACCCGTGGAAGCGACCACGATCCCCGACGACCGTCTTCGACTGATCTTCGCATGCTGCCACCCGGCGCTGGCCGTGGAGGCGCAGGTGGCGCTCACACTGCGAACCCTGGGCGGTCTCACCACCCCCGAGATCGCCAGGGCGTTTCTCGTCACCGAGCCGACCATCGCTCAGCGGCTGGTCCGGGCCAAACGGAAGATCCGGGACGCCGGGATCCCTTATCGCGTCCCTCCCCCCGAGGAGCTTGCCGGGAGGCTCCCGGCTGTTCTCGCCGTCCTCTACCTCGTCTTCAATGAGGGCTACAGCGCTACCGCCGCCGACACGCTGATTCGGCGCGAGCTGTGCGCCGAGGCGATCCGCCTGACTCGGGTCCTGGCTAAGCTGGTGCCCGACCAGCCCGAGGTCATCGGCCTCCTCGCGCTGATGCTCCTCCAGGATTCTCGTCGCGACGCCCGCATGGACCGGGGACGAGTTGTGCTTCTCGAAGACCAGGACCGCTCTCGGTGGGATGGCGTCCAGATCGCAGAGGGACTCACCCTCCTCGACCGTTCCCGGGCCCTGGGGCCTGGAGGCCCCTATCAGGTCCAGGCGGCGATCGCCGCCGAGCACGCCCTGGCGTCGCGGCCGGAGGACACGGACTGGTCGAGCATCGCCGGGCTGTACAGCCTGCTCGTGGCGATGGCCCCGTCCCCGGTCGTCGAGCTCAACCGCGCGGCGGCGGTGGCCATGGCGGAGGGACCGGAGCGCGGCCTCCGGCTCATCGATCGACTGGTGACCGAAGGCGAGCTCGACCAGTACCACCTGCTGCACTCCGCTCGGGGCGATCTCCTGCGCCGGCTGGGGCGATTCCCGGACGCCGCCCGCGCCTACCGAGCCGCCCTCGACCTCGCCACGAACCCGGCCGAGCGAGCATTCCTGGCAGCGCGTCTGGCGGAGGTGGCCGGGAAAGCGCGTCCCGAATAGAGTCCACCGGATGGCCCTCCCGGTCCGCCCACCGCTCGAGCCGATGCTCGCTCGCCTGGAGGAAGAGATCCCGACAGGCGACGGGTGGCGATACGAGCCCAAGTGGGACGGGTTCCGGGCCATCGCCTTCCGAGATGGCCCTCACATGACCATCGGCAGCCGGGGGGGGAAGACGCTCGAGCGCTACTTCCCCGAGCTCGTGGCCGCCCTGGCGGAGGTGCTGCCGCGGCGGTGCGTCGTCGACGGGGAGATCGTGCTGGCCTGGGACGGCGTCCTCGACTTCGAGATTCTCCAGCAGCGGATCCATCCCGCCGAGTCGCGCGTAAGGCGGCTGGCCAAGGAGACTCCATCCTCGTACGTGGCCTTCGACCTCCTGGCGGAGGGGTCACGCGACCTGCGAGGACAACCCCTTTCCCGGCGGTGGGACCGGCTCACCCACTTCCTGGAGCCGAAGCCCACCGGTCGTACCATGCGGGCCATCCTCGCCCCACGCACCCGCGTGGTCCTGACACCCCAGACCACCGACGCCGACGAAGCGACTCGATGGTTCGACGATCTGGAGGAGCCCGGGCTAGACGGCGTGATCGCCAAGCGGGACGACCTCACCTACCAGCCGGGCAAGCGGGTGATGGTGAAGGTGAAACATCAGCGAACCATCGACTGCGTGGTGGGCGGGTACCGGACCCACAAGTCCGGCCGGGGGGTTGGCTCGCTCCTGCTGGGGCTATACGACGAGCATGCGGTTCTCCATCACGTCGGCGCCTGCGGGGCCTTCTCGATGAAGGACCGGGTCGCCATATGGGAAAAGCTGCGCCCCCTAGAGGGAGGCGAGGCCTTCGCCGGCGGGGCGATGCTGGGTGGCCCGAGCCGGTGGCGGCCGGAAGAGAGGGACTGGATCCCGGTAGAGCCCGCCTTGGTATGTGAGGTCGCCTACGACCACTTCCAGGGGGGACGTCGGTTCCGCCACCTCGCGCAGTTCTTGCGGTGGCGACCGGACCGGAAACCGCGATCGTGCACCTTCGAGCAGCTTTCCGAACGACGGAGCTAGCGCCGGTCGATCAGCTTCCCAGGAAAATAGGTGGCAACGGTCCGCAGGACCACCCAACACGATCACCCGGATGATCCCGTTACTTGGCGAGCGCGAACCCCGTCATGCCCGATCGCTGTTCGGGAACAGGCTCATGGGTGTGGGGCTCGGGCTCGGTTCCATGCGTATGTGCCGTCGCGCTGTCGCCTCCCACTCCTGGCCATGCTTCCCGCTAGGAGAGCGCGCAAATCGCGACGCTTCAACGGTCACATGACCAGATCCTCCCGGTCCGGCGAGTCACCCAAGGAAGATCTCGGTGACCCAAACTCGACCACCGGATCGCACCACTCCCACGCCGATCTTCGTGAATGCTCGGCTAAGGATGTTTCGCCGGTGCGGGCGGCTGTCCATGAGCGCCCGGTGCACCGAGCGGACGGTCGATCCCACACCCACGTTCTCGCCGATCGCATCCCAGTCCCATGACGACAGAAGGCACGAGAGGCAGGAGTGATGGAAGATCGAGCCTTCGTCGGCCATCCGCGCGCTGTGGCGGTGAGCCTTCCGGGATAGGGACTGGCTGAGCTGGAGTCGGGGACGGTCCCGTTTCTCCCGGGCTCGATTGACCAGGGCGAAGAGGTCCTTCTCCGCGCTCGTGTTGGCCAGCACCGGCGAGGCGGAGGGCCCACCGACGACCAGGAGCCCCGCAACCACCATCGCCACCGCGGTCCGGGCGGCGCGGGAACGGGTCGCGTCCATGGCGGCCTCCCTTCCTTTTGAGGGGGGCCTCCGAAGCTATGGACCGCATCACGGAGCCGGTAGTCGCTTTTTCCTCCACGGACGATCGGCCGTGGGCAGGCGGACGTCGGGAGCCCGACCCACGTTCAACTGTGAGGGGCACCCGGCCCTCGGCCAGGATCCCGGGGGGTGGGCCGAGCGACCTCAGCCAGCCAGGCGCCGGGCCACCAGGGCGAGATCCCGGACGAACAGGCGGCGCTGCTGCTCTCGATCCACGTCTTCGGGCGCCCGCAGGATCGCCGACGGGTGGATGGTCGCCGTGATCTCGGGCCCGAGGTCGGATGGGAAGAATTCCCCGTGCTGCTTCGTGATGCGAAATTGCCGGCCCAGCAGAGCCTGTGCCGCGGTGGCCCCCAGGGCCACGATCAGCCTCGGCTTTACCACCTCGACCTCGGCCTCCAGCCAGGGACGGCACGCGGCGATCTCCTCGGCGTTGGGCTTCTTGTGGATGCGACGCTTTCCTCGAGGAGTGAACTTGAAGTGCTTGACCACGTTGGTCACGTACACCTTGTCCCGGTCGATGCCTACCTCCTCGAGGGCCCGGTCGAGCTCCCTCCCGGCCGGTCCCACGAACGGCTTGCCCCGGCGGTCCTCCTGGTCTCCGGGCTGCTCTCCGACCAGCATGACCTCGGCCTTGGTGAGCCCTTCCCCGAACACGGTCTGGGTGGCGCCCCGGTAGAGACCACAGCCCCGGCACCCAGCTGCGGCGTCCCGAAGGCGACCGAGGGTCGGGCGGTCGGGGATGAGCGAGCGAGCATCGGTCGCGTCCTCCGTCATGACACCGCGCGCCTCCCCCGGACAGAGCCGCCTTCCACCCTACCCACCTGAGCGGCATGCCCTCCCGGCCGAAGGCCCTCTTCGCGGCTCTTGGCGCTCACACGAACTCCAGGCGCTCACAGGAAGAGGGAGCCCCCGTGACTCCCTCCCCAGTGCGCTCGCGCCCTCGCAGGTAGTGCTTCCGCTCTAGGACGATTCCTGAGGAATCCGGACACTTCCGGCATAGGACTACCCGGGCTAGTCAGTTGGAGGGGGGTGAGAAATCCCCTGACCGGGCTATCCGCTCAGCCGTTTGACCGACCGATTTCTGTTGGAGAAGCGAGGGAAGCAGCCCGCGAGCGGTCGGAGGGACGACCAGCTTCCCTCGGAAGGAAGGAAGATGATGACTGCATCGAGCTTCGGCCTCACCGAGCGGAAGCCCGTGCGGACGCGTGAACGGAAGAGCGAGCGCATCGGCTCCAGGCTCGCGCTGACAGCTTTGGTGCTGGGGGTCCTCGGCACCATCGCCGGAGTCGGCACCTTGTCGGCGTTCAGTGCGACGACCGACAACTCCGCCAACTCCTTCACCGCCGGCACCGTCGCCATCGGAGACGACGACAGCGGTTCGGCCATGTTGGCGCTCTCGAATGCCAAGCCGGGCGACTCCGACGCCGCGTGCATCGTCGTCAACTACACCGGAAGCCTTCCCGCCTCGGTCAAGCTGTACGGTTCGACCGGTGGGACGGGGCTCGCCCAGTACCTGGACCTGACCGTTACCCGGGGAGCGAAGTCGAGCGGCTTCGACTCGTGCGGAGACTTCAACCCGGACGGGACGGACTACATCGGCGCAGGTGCGGGCGTGATCTACAGCGGCACGCTTCAGGGGTACCCCGGCGGATACGGCGGAGGCATCGACGACGCGCCCGGCGCCGTGGACGCATGGACCACGGGCGAGAGCCACGCGTACAAGTTCGTGGTCACCGTCCAGAACGACGGTGCTGCCCAGGGCCTCACCGCGAGCCAGGTCTTCACCTGGGAGGCAAGGAACAACTGACGTGACGGTCGTTGCCCTCCCGACCGTCCGAGGGTCGGCGCGGCGCTGGATCGGGAACGCCGCGCTGACCCTGCTCATTGCGGGCGCGGTCATCCTGCTCTCTGCGGGAGTCGGAGCCGCGTTGGGCTTCCGCGCCCTGGTCGTTCGGAGCGGGAGCATGGCACCCGCCATCGAAAGCGGAGACGTCGTGGTCACCAGGCTCGTCCGGCCCACCGCAGCGCAGCCCGGCGACATCGTCACGTTCCAAGACAGCTCACGCCAGGGTGACCTCGTGACCCATCGAGTCGTTGAAGTCCGCCGGGAAAGCGACCGCGTGTCCTTCGTCACTCGGGGCGACGCGAATACCGGCGAGGAACGCTGGTCGATCGATTCCCACGGAACCATCGGGGCGACGGCGTTCCGCGTTCCCGCGGCAGGTCACGTCCTCGCCTGGCTTCGGACGCCCACCGTGCGGATGTCGCTCCTGGTGAGCGCGGCGCTCGTCCTCGCGGTCCTGGCCCTCCGTCGCATCTGGAGCGGTTGAGAGGAGATCCTGTGCGCCGCCAGCGTCGCCTCGTGCTCGCAACGCTGGTGGCGATCGTTGCGGTGGGGGCCCTGATCCCTTCCATCGCCGATACGTCCGATGACGATGACTGAGCCCCTGGGCATGGGCGGGCGGTGGCGAGGACTCGCGCTGGCCCTGGCTGCCCTCGGACTAATGGCCTCCACGGCGGCCGTGGGCAATTCGATGGCCGCCTTCTCCGACACGACGAACAATCCCGGAAACAGCTTCTCTGCAGCCGCATCGTTCTGTGCGAGCCCAGGTGCGCAGACTGTGATCGCCGACGCGGACAGCTACGTCGACGAGAACGCCCCGGCAAGCAACTACGGGAACTCCACCTCGGTCCAGATTCAGTCCCGGCAGGGCGGACGGAATCGAAGAGTCCTGGTCCATTTCCCCCTCCCGGCCGCGCCGTTCTGCTCGGTGACCTCCGCCACCCTGCGGCTGTACGCAAACGCCGCGAAGCCAGGGAGAACGCTCCAGGCCTATCAGGCCGCTACGCCCTGGACGGAGGGCACGGTGAATTGGCTCACGCAGCCGCCGACGACCGGAAGCCCTTCGACAACCACCTCGGCAACGGGCTGGGGCCAGTTCGACGTTACGGCACAGGTCCAGAGTCTCTTCGCCGTCCTGAACACGGGGTTCGTGGTGAGGGACTCGGTCGAGGACGAGAATCCCGCGAGCACCCAACAGTTCTCGAGCCGCGACGCCCCAACATATCGGCCCGAGCTGGTCATCACGCTCGCGTAGCGGGCGAATCCTCGCGCGCTAGGCTGGTTCGGTGGGTCGCGTCGGCGGAGTCCTCCTCGATATCGACGGGGTGCTCGTCGTTTCTTGGAAGTCCCTCCCCGGGGCGGCGGAGACCCTCCGATCGCTTCGGGACCGGAAGATCCCGTTCGTCCTGGTGACCAACACGACCACGCTGAGGCGGCGAAGCCTCGCCCGCCGGCTCGGCGAGTCGGGGCTCGACGTTGAGCCCTCGCCTGGTCACCGCGTCAGCGGCCACCGCCGCCCACCTGCGCACCCATCATCCGGGAGCCCGGTGCCTCCTCCTCGCCTCGGGCAACGTCGCCGAAGACCTCGACGGCATCGACCTGGTCGACGACGGCGCTGACGTCGTCGTCGTGGCCGGCGCCGAGGACGCCCTCACATACGAAGCCATGAACAAAGCCTTCCGGATGCTCCGAGAGGGCGCTGCCCGGGTGGCCATGCACCGCAACGTTTGGTGGATGACCTCGGAAGGACCCAAGCTCGACGCGGGGCCTTATGTGACGGCCCTCGAGGAAGCAGCCGGGGTCCGAGCGGTCGTCGTGGGGAAGCCTTCCACGGAGATCTTCCGCGAGTCCGTAACCCTCCTCGGCGTCGCGCCCGAGCGGGTGCTGATGGTGGGGGACGATCTGGAGGGAGACGTGCTTCCCGCTCAGGCGATCGGGCTGACCGGAGTTCTGGTCCGGACAGGGAAGTTTCGGGAGGAAGTCCTGATCAGCGCTCCCGGCCGGCCCGACCACGTCATCGACTCCGTGGCGGAGCTGCCCCACTGCTGGACCGGCTGGGCTAGGCCACTATCCGGCAGCCTCCCAGGCCGCCACCTTGGGGTGGTCCTTGTCCACCGGGCCTACCTGGGCCGCACCGCCGGGAGACACGTAGCCCGCGATCTCCTCGGTGAAGAACTCCGCGTTGATCGGGGTGAACTCCTTCCACTCCGAGGGGACGTCGTCCTCGGCGAAGATGGCGGTCACCGGGCAAACCGGCTCGCATGCCGCACAGTCGACGCACTCGTCGGGCTGGATGTACAACATCCGGCCGCCCTCGTAGATGCAGTCCACGGGGCACTCGTCGACGCAGGACAGGTCCTTGACGTCGATGCAAGGCTCCGCGATCACGTAGGTCATCTAAGGCTCCCCCTTTTCCCTGTTTCCACCGTGCTGAACGTGACAATAAGAGTCTACCCCGTCGGCGGTGCCCGTGAAGCAAATCCGGGACCCCGGTAGGGTGGGCCCGTGACCTCGGGAAACAGGCTCGAGATCCGCCCGGTCACCGCCGGCCGCTGGGATGACCTGGTCGAGCTGTTCGGAGAGCGGGGCGCCTACGCCAACTGCTGGTGCATGTGGTGGCGGGTGAGCGGCTCGGACTTCGACCGGGGGATCCGTAAGCGCGGGGGGGGCAACCGTCGAGCGCTGAAGGGCCTAGTGGCGGAGGGTCGCGTCCCCGGCCTCCTCGCCTATCGGAACGGCAGGCCGGTGGGCTGGGTCTCCGTGGCCCCCCGGGAGGAGTTCGGCCGACTCCAGCGCTCCCCCACCCTTAAGCCGCTCGACGACCAACCGGTCTGGTCGATCGTGTGCTTCTTCATGGACCGGGGCGAACGCGGACAGGGAGTGGGAACGGCACTCCTGGAGGCGGCCGTGCGGCACGCCGCTGAGCGGGGCGCCACCATCGTGGAGGGGTATCCGGTCGATCCGGCGGACCGCCCGATCAGCAACGCCGACGCCTACACCGGCGTGGTGTCGATGTTCCGGCGGGCGGGGTTCCGAGAGGTCGCCCGGCGAGGCAGCCGGCCGATCATGCGGAGGAAGCTGCGCAGGCGGCGCTGATCGATCAGTGCTCCACCGCGGGGCTGGGCGCGGCCGCCAGCACGGTCCCCATGATCGAGGACAGCGGCTCCAGCACAGGGACGGGGTAAACGACCACGAGGTCCGCCCCAGCGTCCCGCCATTCCGCCAGCCGCGACAGGGCCTCGCTCCGCACACCCCAGACGCACAGCACCCGGGCCAGGGCCTCCCCGCCACGGGCATCGCCGCTGGCGGCCGCCCTGGCATGCTCCCCGAGCCCTATCATCGCGAACTGCCGCGCGTAGTTGGGGAACCTCGCGTACTCGGCCGCCGCTGGGGCCAGCGCCTCCAGAGCGTGGCCCTCCTCGTGACCGAGGCAAGCCCGCACGTACACAGCCACGGTGACCTCGGCGGGGTCCCTTCCGGAGCGCTCGGCGCCCCTGGCCAGCTCCTCCCGAGCCTTCGCCACCCTCTCCGGCGTGCACCAGTTCAGGAGCACGCCGTCGCCGATCTCGCCGGCCAGCCCGACCATCCGAGGACCGAGGGCGGCCAGCCACACGGGCACGGGCTCCGGCCCGGGGTCGAGGCCGATGCGGAATCCCTTCACGGGAAAGGGTCCCTTCGAGCTGACGACCTCTCCACGAAGCGCCGCCCGCACCTGACGAACGTACTCTCTGACGAGCTCGACGGCTCCCGACCTCCGCTGTCCTGCGCCCACTCCCAGGACGAACCGCCCACCGCTGGCCTCGTGCACCGTGGCCGCACCCATGGCCGCGAGGGTGGGCGCGCGAGAGGTGATGGAGAGCACGCCCGGGCCCAGGCGGATCCGGGAGGTCACCGCGGCGAACCCCGCCAGGGTGGCGAGAGCCTCGCGACCCCGGTTCTCGGGAACCAGGGCAACCTCGTAACCGGCCTCCTCAGCCGTCTCCACGACCTGCAGGAGGTCGTGCCAGGCGAGGGGCTCCCGCAACGCCACTCCGGTCCGGCCCGTTGCCGGCTCTCCGCGCCGCTGGTCGTCCATCCCCGTCCTCTTCCTCCTCAGTCCGCTGCCTTTGGCAACGGTCCTTAGGCCAGGAGGATTGCAGCAGCCTGATCCGGTCCACTTCGTTCCGCGGGGCTGCTGCCCCCCTGCACCCCCTGGTCATGTTGAATCTTCCTCGCGTCCATGGCCACGGTCAGCTTCCGCACGTCCGACGGCCTGCTTCTGGAGGGCGATCTCCGCGAGGCGGATGGCCCACCCAGAGGAACGGCCGTACTGTGCCACGCGCATCCGTCGTTCGGAGGAAGCAAGGACCATCCGGTCCTGTGGGCGATCCGCAA
>DASYVD010000061.1:0-3090 GCA_036000545.1 Actinomycetota bacterium
AACGGAGCGCCTCAGCCAGCGCGAAGCTGGGACGGGGGCACGGGCGGCTACATCTTGTGGCTGGGGAGGTTCGACCCGGAACACAAGGGCTTGGATCTTCTGGTTCGTGGTCTCCACGAGCTGCCTCCGGTTCAACGGCCGCACCTGCGGATCCAAGGTCCCGACTGGCGGGGACGGAAACAGCAGATCGTCTCGATGGTCGACGATCTCGGGCTGGGTGAGTGGGTGACGATCGGCGACCCTATCTACGGGGAGGGAAAGGCCAATCTTCTGGCGATGTCCACCGGCTTCGTGTACCCATCACGATGGGATGCATGCCCGAACGCGCTGCTGGAGGCCGCCGCGATGGGGATCCCCAGCGTCGCCACGCCGTATCCGCTCGGCGTGTACCTGGCGTCTCGAGGTGGAGCATTCCTGGTCGACGCGACGGTCGACGCCTTGGCGGGGGCGCTCCAAAGGCTAGGATCGGACCGCGCCGACGAGGTGGGACGGATGGGCGCCAAAGTCGTCGGTGACGAATTGCCCTGGGAAGCCGTCGCCCGATCCTGGCTCCAGCAGGTGGAGGCGCTGCTATGAGGTCTCCACCGCAGGAGCTGCCCGACCTGGTGGCGCTTTGGCTGCCGCTCCTGCGGCGTCTTACCGATCGGCTGCCTCTCTGGGGGCTGTGGAAGAACGCCGATGCGGCCCTCGCTGGATCGGGCGATTTCGACTCAACCGCCCCAAAGAGCGACTGGGACGCCATCATGGGAGAGGTCCGCGCATGGGCGGGCGAGAACCGCCTGGGACCCATCACCACCTGTCGTCACGTGCGGGGGGTTCTCTTCATCCTGGTCCTGGATCAAACGCACCGGACCTTCCTCGAGCTCGACGTGAACGACCGCAAGTACTTTCGGGGGTGGACGATGTTCCGCCCACCGGACCTCGCTCCCTTCATGGAGATCGACGAGCGAGGGTTCCGGCGGGTGACCAGAGGCATGGAAGGGGTCATCCTCCTAGTCCAGAACGGGCTACGGTGGGGTGGAAGGCCGCATCCAGCTGGGATGAGCAAGCGGCGGATCGCGGAGGTCCTTGCAGAGGATCCCGACGGGGTTCGGAGAGCCGCCGTTCTGTTCGGAGCTGCCCGGCCGCCCCTGGTCGCGGGGGCTGAGGCCGTGGCCTCGGGGCGGTGGAACCGTGCGGCCATGCTCCTCGTCGAAGCGTGGGCGGTCCTGCATGCTCTCGCCGCGCCAGGGATCCTGCTGGGCCGGCTGTGGTCGCGCCCGGTCAAGCGGCGCTGTCCCCTCCTCCGGACGATCTTCCTCGACGACCGGCGGTTCCCCGATGACGTCCAGGACTGGCTCCGACAGGTGGGCCGCAGTCACCCGGTCTACCACTCGTGAGCCAAGTGTCCGGTCGAGGGAAGATGCCCAAGGCGCAGCTAGCGGCCGCGCCGGCCAGCGCATCCCCCTGGCTCCCGCTTCTTCGCAGCCTCACTGCCATCTCTCCTACCGCCGGCGTGTGGAAGAACGCCGAGCCGGCGCTGGCTGGAGAGGGGGACATCGACTTCTCGGCTCTTCCCGCAGACTGGGACGGGATCATCGAACGGTTTGTCGCCTGGGCGGGCGAGCGCGGATTTACTCCCGCCGTCGTGTGTCGCCACGCACCCGACACCATGTTCCTCCTCGCGGTGCAGCCTGACGCGGTGGGCTTCCTTCAGCTGGACGTGAGGAGCCGGGTCACGTTCCGAGGCTCCACGGTGTTCAGGGCCGAAGACCTGGGCCCCATGATGAGGATGGACCCCCGAGGCTTCCGCCGGCTGCGCCCGGGGGCGGAAGGGCTCCTCAAGTTGGTGCTCCGAGGGCTGTCCGCGGGGGGGCGTCCCAAGCCGAGCGGGCTACAACGGGAGCGCGTGGCCGCGCTGATCTCAGAGGACCCTGAGGGCGCCAGGAGGGCGGCGGCGCTCTTCGGGTTGGGCGAAAGACCGCTTCTCGCGGGGATGGAGGCGGTTGTGGCCAGCAAGTGGAACCGGCAGGCGATGCTCGGCGTCGAAGTTCGGTTCCTCCTGCGAGGGGCGGTGGAGCCGGCGACGGCGTGGCGGAGGGTGCGATCCCGGCTGTCCGACCGCGACCCGTGCCCGGTCCTCCACGTCCTGAGACGCCGGGGCCGCGCGGTCCCTGTCGACCTTCCCGCCTGGCTCGCCTTGGTGTCGACGACCGACATGGTGGTGGGAGACAACTACGGGAAGCGGATGGTATGAGCGTGATGACCGGGTCCCGGATACGGCGAGCTCAGCGCGGTGGAGTGGTGGTGGTCGTGGGCCCCGACGGCGCGGGAAAGACGACCCTCCGTCACGCCCTCGCCAACTCCTCCTGCGGCCTGGATCTTAAGACGGAGCGTCGCCCCGGCCCCCTTCCTAAGCTGACCCGGGGCATCGTCACGGAGCCTCACCGCCACCCCCCTCGGTCGACGTTGGGATCCTCGGCAAAGCTCGTCTACTACTTCACGGATGCCTGGCTGGTGTGGCTTTTCCGCGTCCGGCCCCAGGTGCGGGAGGGGACGTGGGTCGTCAAGGAGCGGGGATGGTGGGACATGATCGTCGACCCTCGCCGGTACCGCCTGCGCACCTCGCCGGGATTGGTTCGGGTCCTCGGGCGACTCCTTCCCAGGCCGGACCTTCTGGTGATCCTGGAGGCGCCACCCGACCTGATTCGAAGCCGGAAGACGGAGCTGCCGGCCGAGGAGATCCAGCGACAGATGCAGATCTGGCGGGAAGCCGTTTCCGCCGGCCAGCGTCAGCGCCGGCTGTACCTCGACGCCTCCTTGCCGGTCGATGAGCTGGTCCGCCTCACCTCGGAGGAAGTGCGCCGGATGGGTGGCGCTGTTGGCGGATGGACCGGGCTGCCGTCCCGTCGTGATCCTCGGTGGACGCTTCCCCGGGGGCCGCGAACGCTCGCCGCGAAGGCCCTGCGGATCTACCAGCCGGTCACCCTGAAGGGACTCGCGGGGTGGTCGGCAGCCCGGGTGGTCGCCTCCCTGGGCGGATTCCGCCTCCTCCCGGGCTCGGATGTGGAACCTTCGGTCGTCGCTTCAGCGCTCGAGCCGCGGCTCGGC
>DASYVD010000062.1:0-35083 GCA_036000545.1 Actinomycetota bacterium
TTCCGGAGTCCACGACGGGACGAGCGGATCGTAGCCGACGAACCCTTCGAGCTCGCCGAGCGACATCCGGCGGAATCCGAGGTCGCTTCGGAACACCTCTGCGTCGGGAGGAAACTCGAGGCGGAATGCGTCGGCGGGAACGGGGCCATCAACCTCCAGGTCCTCGATCCGCGTCTCCCACACGAACTCGCCGTCGTGGGTGGCCACCACCCGAACGGGAAACCCGGTGTCCTGGTCCACCGTAACGCGCAGGTGATTGGGGGAGAGCTCCGGGACGATGAGGTTCACTCGGATGTCGGTATCCAGCAGCCACGCCTCTCGGCCCTCGTAGGTGACCTCCTTGACGGTCCCTCCGCCTCCCGCGGACAAGGCGCGCACCACGCTCCCAAGGCCGCGGTCCAGGATGCTACTCGCGGGCCCGGCATCGGGCGGCCCGGGGGCCAGGCCCCGGCGTTCGGAGGCGAACAGGGCTCCGCTTTCGGGGATGCTCTCCGATGGATGGAGGCTCCGCTCCACGCCCTTCTCGGCGTCGTAGACGGTACTGCCGCCGCGAGTGATGCTGTCGAGGCGGAAGTCGCCGCGTGCGGTGAGGATGAACGACCAGCGATTGGTACCCTCCTCGAACACCCGGGGCGCGTGCGACAGAAGAACGCCGCTGACGTTTTTCGCGGAGGCCCACGCTTGCGCGACGGCCTGCCGGACCTCCGCGGCGGTGGCGACCCTCGGCCTCGTCCCGGGAAGCGTCGACGTGACCACCAGCACGGCCACGGCCACGACCGCCGCGGCAGCGAGACCCCAGGTCCACGGTGGGGGCCGAAACGACGGCCGGTGCGCGGGGCGGCGGGCGTGCCGGGGCCGACGGCGAGCTGCGCTCTCCTCTACGATCCGAGCTCGGAGAGCCGACCCGAATCCGATTCGGTGCTCCGGGACCTCCAGCTCGCGAAGGGCCGCGCCCAGAACCTCGTCGCGCACTTCGCCGGTCATCGCTCGTTCGCTCCTTCCGTGTCCGTTCCCAGAGCCCGCCGCAGGACCTCTCGAGCCCTCGACAGGCGGGACGCCACAGTTCCTTTTGGAACACCGATGATGGCCCCAGCCTCCTCATAGGTCAGACCCTCCGCGTCGACCAGGAGGACCGCGGCGCGCATCAGCGGCGGGAGGCTCTCCAGAGCTGCCGCCAGGTCTCCGCGTCCCGCCGCAACCTCGCCGGGGTCGGGGGCCGGGTCGGGCCGGTCAGGCACGTCCTCGAGCGGAACCTGGGGTGCCCGCTGGCGCTTGCGCAGCTGGTCCATCGACGCGTTGTAGACGATCCGGTAGAGCCACGAACCTACGGCTTCGGCGCCCCGAAGGGACGGCAGCGCCCGGAACGCCCTCAGGTAGGCCTCCTGGAGGACATCGTCCATGAGCTCGCGATCGCCGACCAGGCGGTACGCCAGGGCCCGCAGCGCTCGGTCATGAGGCTGGACCAGGGACCAGAACGCGTCCGGGTCGTGAGCAGGCATCGCCGGGGCATCCGACCGCTCCACCATGGGCTTCACACCTATTAGACGCGACGGGTGAGCGGTTCCTTCATCGGGCGGTGGAACCCGACGGTGCTAGTCTGATTCAACCATGACCGAGACGGATCTCACGCAGGCGAGGGGCTGCTGGGAACGGCGCGATGACGTTCAGATCTTGGACGTCCGCGAGGGATGGGAGTGGGACGCCGGACACATAGATGGCTCCCTGCACATCCCGCTGAACGAGCTGCTCGGCGGCCGGATGGAGAGCCTCGAGAAGAACCGCCCCGTAGTCGCCGTGTGCAAGACCGGCAACCGGAGCGAGGTCGCCGCGCTGATGCTTCGAGCCCGCGGCTACGAGGCTCACAACCTCGAGGGCGGGGTCGAAGACTGGTCCACGGAGGGCCTTCCTCTCGTCACCGACGAGGGAGAGCCCGGACGCGTAGCCTGAGAAGCCGAACCGGCGGAAGGCTCACGCGCCAAGCTGCGCGGCGAGCGCCTCCGGATCGCTCACCGGCAGCCTGCAGGTGAATCGCTCGCAGACATAGGCGGCGGATTTGCCGTTCAGAGGCTCACGGCCGGCAAGGAGCGGGACGAGTTGGGTCGCTTCTTTATCCCCGGGGCGCGACGCGGCGAGCACGGCGTTCGGCAGGTACCGCGACCACACCTCGTACACCAATCGGAGGGTCTCCTCTGCGTCGACGTCGCCTACCACGGCCACCTCTTTCGACGGGGACACGTAGAGGTCGAGGGCCCCGAGCGCATGGCCGAACATCGTCGGCGCCCGCTCCATCAGGTTGCGGGCTACCCGCAACGCCGACACGCCCGCGCGCTCGTAGCTCTCGTCGCCGGTGAGGTGGGCCAGCCGGACCAGGACCTCGGCGGCCACCGAGTTCCCCGACGGGACGGCGTTGTCGAAGAGCTCCTTGGGCCGGAGGACGAGCGTCTCCGCGTCCTCGCCCGTCTGGAAGAAGCCCCCTCGGTCGGGGTCGTGGAACAACCGGATCAGGTCCTCGGCCAGCCCGCGGGCCTCTGCCATCCATCGGACGTCGAACGTGGTCTCGTACAGGGTGAGGCAGGCCGCGGCCATCATGGCGTAGTCGTCGACGTACCCAGGCCCTCCGGCTCGCCCCTCCCGCCAGGAGCGGAGCAGCCGCCCGTCCTCTCGGCGAAGGGCCGACAGCACGAAGCGGGCTGCCGTCGTCGCCGCGTCCACGTACCGCGACTTTCCAAGCGCCCGGCCTGTCTCCGCGAGGGCCTGGATGGCCAGCCCGTTCCAGGACGCCAGGATCTTGTCGTCGGTGGCGGGTCGTTCCCGCCGCCCGCGGGCCTCGAAGAGCTTCCGTCGCGCCTCCTCCAACCCCGCCGGCGGGGAGGCGCTGTGCTCGGGGACCCACGGGACGTTCGTGCCCTCCCAATTGCCGTCGGGCGACGCCCCGAAGAAGCGAGCCACCTCCTCGCCGGCCAACTCGACGAGCTCTTCCCACGTCCAGACGTAGGACTTCCCCTCCACTCCTTCGGAGTCAGCGTCCTGGGAGGAGAACAGCGCGCCTTCGGGATGGCGCATCTCGCGAAGGAGATAGTCGAGGATATCCACCGCGACCCCCCGGAGCCCCTCCTCTCCGGTGACCTGCCAGGCGTGGAGGTACAGCCGGGCCAGCTGGGCGTTGTCGTAGAGCATCTTCTCGAAGTGGGGGACGTGCCATCGGGCGTCCACCGAGTAGCGGTGGAAGCCCCCGCCGAGGTGATCCCGGATGCCGCCCGCGGCCATCCGGTCGAGCGTGTGCAGGACCATGCGGAGCGAGTCCGGATATCCACGGAGGTGGCATCGCAGGAGGAACTCGAGCGTCATCGGTTGGGGGAACTTCGGTGCGCCCCCGAACCCGCCCCACTCGGGATCGAAGGTCTTCGAGAGCTGTGAGTGCGCCGAACGCAGCAGATCCTCCGCGAGCGGTTCGTGGGATTCGGGGAGCGAGGAGGTCCGCGAGATCGCGTCCACCACGCGCTTGCCCTGCGTGAGGACCTGCTCGCGCTGCTCCCTCCACCCCTGGCTCACGGCCTCGAGCACCCGGCGAAAGCCGGGGAGGCCGTGCCGGTCCTGCGGCGGGAAGTAGGTGCCGGCGAAGAAGGGGCGGCCATCCGGGGTCAGGAACACGGTCATCGGCCATCCGCCCGAGCCGGTCATGGCCTGGACGGCGTCCATGTAGACGGCGTCGAGGTCGGGGCGCTCCTCCCGGTCGACCTTCACGCACACGAACCGGTCGTTCATGATGCGGGCCGTCTCCTCGTCCTCGAACGACTCCCGCTCCATGACGTGACACCAGTGGCACGCGGCGTACCCGATCGAGAGGAGGATCGGCTTGTCCTCGGTGCTTGCCCGCTCGAGGGCCTCCGGGCCCCACTCGTACCAGTCCACCGGGTTGTGAGCGTGCTGGAGCAGATACGGGCTGGTTGCGTTTACCAGCCGATTCGAGCGGGACGATTCGCTCATATTCCCAGCGTACCCGAGCGGGGGGTCCGGGGGGGTGGCTCGCCCGGAGCGAGGTAGCGTCTGGACGGAAAGCGAGCGGACCCCCCGGCACCGGACGAGTACACTGCCGCCGGAGGTGCCGATGGACGAGCGGCAGGGCGAGAGGTTCCACGACGCCATGGGCTCCCTGGAGTCGCTGGCAGGGGAGATCAAGCCGCCCGATGCGTGGCGGGTCTTCGGCGACCAGCACCTGGAGGACTTCTGGCGGGCCTGGCCGGAGGTCCGGGCGTGGGCCCAGTGGCTCTGGCAGCTGGTCGACGATGAGCGCCGGGAGCACGCCGCCCAGGTCAGCGACCCGGATCTCGACGAGTCCGGCGGGGGAGACTAGCAGTCGCCCGCCCCGAAGGGCGGGCGACTGCGCCTCACCGGACGACCCTCAGGATCAGCCGCTGGGCGGGTACTCCGCGCCGCTGTCCTCGGCCGCTGACGCGATCTGATCGTGGAGCGTGTCCAGGGTCGACTGAGCGTCCTTGCCGTCGATCATCACTTGCTGGATCGCTGCGTTGATCGCTTCATCGACGTCCGGCCAGTAGGGAACAGCCGGCCGGTACCAGCCGCCCTCCAGCGCTCCCTGGATCGCGTCGAAGGTCTCCTGGAGCTCCTCGGGGACCTGAGCGTAGGAGTCGCTCCTGATGGATGGCCATGCGTTGCTTGCTGCCAGCGTCTCCTGGGCCTCCTTGGACATCAGGAACTCCGCCAGGGCCAACGCGGCCGTCTGCTGGTCTCCCTCGACCCCGTTGGGGATCCCCAAGACGTCTCCGCCGATCACGTGGGCGGGCTGCTCGGGGCCGGCCCACCCCTCGTAGACGTCGAACACCTCGAGGATCCCCTCGTCGGAGAGGATGCCCGACGTGAACGGCCAGTTCTGGGCCAGCCAGGCGGTCTCGCCACGGAGGTAGTCCACCTCGGTGTCGAACTTCGCCTGGAGGCTCTCCCTGGCCAGGAGCTCGTCCTGCCACATCCCCTGGAGGAACTCGAACGCCTCCACGGAGCCCTCATCGTTCAGCACCAGGGGGTCGCCGCCGAAGGAGACGATCCACTCGGCGATGGTGACCGCCGCCGCTCCGCTGGTGGGCTCCAGGGACAGGGTCACCTTGGGCTCCCCGCCGGCCTCCGACTTGAGCTGCTCCGCCGTGGACCGGAACTCGTCGACCGTCGTCGGGGGGCTCGCCCCGGCTGCGGAGAATCGTTCCGTGTTGACGTAGGCCACCCGGACGTTCGGCCGGAACGGCAGGAAGTACTGCGTCCCGTCGATCTGCTCCGGGATCATGGCCGGGACGACCTCGGATGGGATCTCGAAGTCCCCCAGGTCCTGCACCAGTCCCTTGTCGACCAGGATCCGGAGGTTCAAGTTGTCCTGGGCGAACAGGTGGATGGTGGGGTTGCCCGCCTCCACCTCGAGCTTCTGGGGCAGGTCGGCCGAGGTCACCGCGGAGAGATTGACCTTGGCTCCCGTCTGCTGCTGGAAGGTCTGGAGGAGCCCCTCGATGGTGGCCTGTTCCTCCTCGGCCAGGGAGATGTTGAACGTGATGGTGGTCCCCGCTAGCTCCCCCTGCTGAACGGGTTCGGGCCCGCCACCACACGCCGTGGCCACCAAGGCCAGCCCGAGAAGGCCGGAGAAGATCCGGCTATGCCTCCTCATTCACTTCACCTCCTGTTCCTCGGGGTGCGGACCGCAGTCGCGCACCGGACTTCCCCTCTCACCCTTTCACCGCTCCGGCCAGCGCGCCCGGCCGGAGGTAACGCTGCAGGAAGTACACGACCAGCAGGATGGGCAGTGTCAGCACGGCCGCGACCGTGGCCATCGTTTGCTTGCTTCCCCGGTCGATGGCCTGGAACACTTGAAGCGGCAGGGTGTTCTGGTTGGTGGTGAGCAGACGGGCGTAGACGAACTCATTCCACGAGTACAGCCAGACGAACAGTGACGCCACGGCGATCCCTGGTGCCGCCAGGGGGAAGACAACCCGCATGAGCGTCTTGAGCTTGGACGCCCCGTCGATGGCGGCCGCCTCCTCGATATCTCGAGGGATGGTCTCGAACGTGCCCACCAGGATCCATGCGATGAACGGCAGGGATCCGATGAGATGGGCCAGGATCAAGCCGAGATAGCTGTCCACCAACCCCAGCTTGGCGAACCGGGTGGCCACGGAGATCCCGATGGCGAACTCCGGGAACATCCGTGTGACCAGGAGTCCGATCACCACGGTGTAGCGGATCCCCGCGGGCAGGCGGGAGATCACCCAGGCGGCCGGCGCGGCGATGACGATGGCCAGGAAGGTCGAGAGCGTTGCCACGCTGAGGCTCTTGATGAGGGGTGGGACGAGGTCCCCTCCCTCGATCACTCTGGTCCACCACTGGAGCGTGGGCTCGGTGACGAACAGGTCCGGTCGCTCGCCGAACAGGGCTCGGCCCGGTGCGAACGAGACCATGAAGATCAGATAGAGGGGAAACAGGACGAGCAGGACCGAAAGGGCGACCCAGATCGGGAAGATGACCTTCATGGGGCGGTCGAGGAAATCGCGCCGGCCGGCGGCGGTTCGCATCATCGGGCGGCCTCCGTTCGCGCGGCGACAAAGCGCAAGTAGAGGATGATGAAGACCATGATGATCCCGAACAGGACGATGGCCGCGGCGGACGCGGTGAACGGGTCGTTGGTCGGCGGTCCGAACCGGTCCCAGATGTAGGTGCCGAGGACCGGCTCGATGGCTCCCGAGAGCACCAGGGCCAGCTCGAAGATCCGGAAGGCGTCGATCGATCTCAGGATGAGCGCCATCGTGATGTAGGGGATCAGCAGCGGGAACGTGATCCGGGCGAACTTCTGCCACTTGGTCGCTCCGTCGACGTCCGCGGCCTCGTAGATGTCCTCGGGGATGGACTGCAGCCCGGCCAGGAAGATGAGGCTGACGATGGGGAGCACCTTCCACATGTCCGCGATGGACACAGTGAGGAGGGTTCGCAGTCCCCCGTCCGTCGTCCAGCTCAGGTTGCGGAACTCCCAGTTCACGCCGGGGATATCCGATATGAGGCCGGCGATCCCGCCCAGGACCGAGTTGACGTATCCGGACCGCGCGAAGATCAGGAGCATGATCGCCCCGGACACGATGGTCGGGACCCCCAGGGGAACGAGTATCACCGTCCGCACGAACCCCTGCCCTCGGAACCGCGCGTGGAGGGCCAGGGCAACGCCCAGACCCACCGCCAGCTCGAGCGTCAGCGAGAGCACGGCCACGATCACGGTGTTCACCGTGGCTTCCCGGAAGGTCGCCGATCCGAAGTTGGCCTGGTAGTTGGCCCCGGACGGAAAGGCCAGCGTTCGTGGGTGCGTGAACGACACCTTAAAGGTATCGATGATCGGGGCGATTGTCAGAACGACGACGTAGGCGACGAGGGGCGTGATGAGAGCGATCTCGAACCGGTGCCTTCGCATCCATGCGGCGAGCAGGGCCATCCGGGAGGGGCGGTATCGGGCGGCCTGCTCGGCTACTGCCATCGGCCTGGCGACCTCCTGTTCCCGGCGACTCAGTCCGTGTAGATGCCCAGTCCGGTCTCGGGATCGAAGAAGTGCAGCCTCGACGTGTCCACGACGAGCTCGATGGGCTGACCGCGCTGGGCTCGCGTCCTGGGGTTGAGCTGGGCCACGAACTCGGACTCACCCTGCTGAGCCACCTGCTCCAGCTCCTCCAGCGCCTCGGCGCCGACGTCCACAGCGAGCTCCTTCGTGTCCTCGGTCAGCACGACCGGGGCCTTCACCCTGAAGTGGATGAGGACTTCCGACCCGAGGGCCTCCCTGAGATCCACCGTGGCCGGGATGCGGCGGTCCTTCGGTGCTTCGGAGACCAGGCTGGCGTCCTCGATGTCCTCGGGGCGGATGCCCAGGACGACGTTCCTCCCTTCGAACCTCTTGAGGCCGGGCCGCTCCTTGAGCAGTTCGTCGTCCACGCGCAGACGGTTCCCTGCGAACTCCACGAACACGGCGCCGTCTCCTCTGGAGACGGAGGCTTCCACCATGTTCATGGCGGGGGAGCCGATGAAGCCCGCCACGAACAGGTTCACCGGGTGGTCGTAGAGATCCTGCGGGGGTTCCGCCTGCTGCAGCTCCCCTTTCCTGATGACCGCAACCCGGTCTCCCATGGTCATGGCCTCGGTCTGGTCGTGCGTCACGTAGATGGTGGTCACCTTGAGGTCGCGCTGGATCCGAGAGATTTCGGAGCGCATCTGAACTCGCAGCTTGGCGTCGAGGTTGGACAGTGGCTCGTCCATCAGGAAGGCCTGGGGCTCGCGGACGATGGCCCGGCCCATTGCCACGCGCTGGCGCTGCCCGCCCGACAGGTTTCGCGGTTTCTTCTTGAGCATCTCCGTGAGGCCGAGGATTCGGGCCGCCTCTTTCACCCGCTGGTCGATGACCTCCTTCTTCAACCTCCGTAGCTTCAGGCCGAAGGCCAGGTTGTCGTAGACGGTCATGTGCGGGTAGAGGGCGTAGTTCTGGAAGACCATGGCGATATCCCGGTCCTTGGGTGGGACGTCGTTCACCACCCGGCCCCCGATCATGACCTTGCCGGAGGTTATGTCTTCGAGGCCCGCGACCATCCGGAGCGCGGTGGTCTTGCCGCAGCCGGAGGGGCCGACGAAGACAACGAACTCGCCGTCTTTGATGTCGAGGGCGAGGTCCGAGACCGCCTGGGTGCCGTCCGGATAGACCTTGGTGACGTCCTCGAGGGTAATCTCAGCCACCGGTACCCCCCATGTCAGAGCCCCGATTTGACCTGTCTCAACCCTACCTACCTGGGGCTTTTTCCTGCAACTCGGTCACGAGCTGACTGTCTTGACCGTTCGCACCCGCTCGGGGGTCAGGTCCGCGATAAGGGACCGCCAGTGCCGTGGCGGAGTGGCCGGCCGGCCAGAGAAGACGAATCCCTCGGAGCCGAGTTCAACCTTCGCCGTGTCGGGCCCGGACAGCCCCGCCCGGACACGCTCCCTCAGCCATGCCTGAGCCTGTTTGACGTCGTCCCCCGCGAAGCCGCGCTTGGTCCCGATCCACTCCGGATGGAGGGTCTCAAGCACCTCCTGGGCCATGAAATGGACGTAAAAGACGCGGCGGAGCGTCTCGGAGTCGTTCGCCTTGGACCCGTGCGGTGCCGTGATGGCGTGGAAGAGCACATCGCCCGGAGCCATTTCCAGCGGAACCGCATCGGGTCGAGCGAAAAGGTCTTGCTCCTCGAAGCGCTCCAGTTCGATGTGGCCGGCGAGGTGGTAGCCGGCCAGTCCGTACAGGCAGCCGTTGTCGACGGTGGCGGCGTCGAGATAGACGTCGCAGTCGAAGTTTGGGATCTCAAAGGTCTCGGACAGCCCGTCCGGCCCTTCGTAGGGGGGGTCTTGGTGCCAGCGTATATCCACGCCCGAGTGGGGCAGCTTCACTACCAGGGAGTCGTTGATCGGCATGAACGGGTGGCCTAAGCACTGGCCCACGGCCGCCAGCAGGCTGGGGTTGACCGTGGCCATCCGGAAGGCGGAGTGGCGCTCCCACAGCACACCGTCGGTTCGGTAGTACTGCCTGTGGCCATCGACGTCGCGGTAACCGTGGCCGCTGCCGGCGCCGGCGAGCGCGTCCCGCGTCACCTCGTCGGCGGCGTGCTGGAGGGCTTGGATCTCCTCGTCGCTGAAGATGCTGTGCACCACGAGAAGCCCCTCGCGGTGGAACTGCTCGATTTGCTCGGCGGCGAGCATCGTTCCTCCCTCTCGCTCTGGGCTGATTCCGACCGGGAAGGTAACCGCCCGTTCAGCCTGAAACGAGGGTGGGCTCCGACCAGAATGGGTACGATTCCGACCTGGATTCGGAGGTTCCGGGATAGGGGAGCAGGCTGGTAGCCGATCTGCATCGGCGCCCGTCGTGGAGGCGGGCGTCCACACCCCGGGGCTCATGCGACGGCACGCTGACCGGGTCATGCCGGTGCACGAGCTGATCGTGGTGCAAACCGGCGTGCTGCCGATCGGTGAGGAGGACCAAAGATTCGCCGTTCGCCGAGGCCAGTGGGTACTTCTGCGGGCCGGCCGTCGCCACTACGGATACGAGGACCTGGACCGCGTCACCTGGTTCTACTGGGTCTGCTTCGGCCATGGTCCGTCAGACTCTGAGGGCGTCGAGGGATCGGTCCTCCGAGGACCTCAGACCGGGCCGGTCGCCCGCCCCGACCGAATGCGAACGCTGTTCGAGCATCTGCTCGACGACCAGCAAGCGGCGATCCTCACTCCGCCTGCTGCCCACAGCTACCTGCGGCTCTTGCTGTCCGAGATCTTGCTGCAACCATCGGCCGATCCGGGCAAGGGAGCTACCAAGCTCGCACGACGAACAGCGGCGTTCATCGCCGAACACCTGACCGACCCTGGTCTGAGCACCGCCCGGATCGCCGATGCGCTTGCGTGCAATGCCGACTACCTTGGTCGCGCTTTTCGAGATGCCTTCAACGAGACGCCCACCGACCACATCCATCGACTGCGAATCGATCGGGCACGAATGCTGTTTCGTTCCACCAACCAATCCATCGAACGCGTCGCCGCCGAGGTGGGGTTCGGCGACGACCGCTACTTCCGGCGAATCTTCAAACGGAGGGTCGGTCTCACGCCCGGACAGTTCCGCCGGCTGCGTCCATCGAAGGAGAAGGACTAGGACCGGCAGGCCCCCCGCCTCCATCCACGGCGGGTCCCAAGGCGCCAGAGGGCAAAGCGAGCCTTGGGCTCCCTTTTGCGACTCTCGAGCGCAGCAGAAATCGAACACATGAACTACGCCGAGGTAATTCAAGCCTATCGCCTTCCGACCCGGGGTAATTTTGATACGATGAGTCAATGCGGAAGTCAGAAAGTAGCAAAAAAGGGCGACCCTCTCTGGCGGAGGTGCTCGGGCGGGTGGATGAGGAAGTCCAGCTTCTCCACACCCACCTCGGGGGACTCCCGCGGGCGGTCGAGGCCGACCACATCCTTCGCCAAATCTGGATAGACGATGTCCACAACTCCACAGCCATCGAGGGAAACACAATGACGCGTGCCCAAGTAGAGAACGTCGTCGAGGGCAGGAGGATCTCAGCACGACTCGTCGAGGCCTTGGACGTGGAGGGCTACGCTCGAGCTGCCGACTGGGTCTATCGAAATGCGCCTGAGTTCGAGGGTGTTCCGGTCAGAGTGGTTTCCGAGATCCACCGCCGGGCTATCGAATTGGCATGGACTGTTGAGCCGCCGCCGACACGAGAGGAACCCGGAGCCTGGCGAAACGGCGGTGTCCGAGTTAGGGCCGTCAGGGTCTCGCTGCCGTCGGCCATCGCCGCCGACCTTTCCGACTGGAGTGCCTCAACCAGAGAGACCAATGGGAGGCATCCAATCGTGCATTCAGCAGTCCACCACGCCTGGCTGGAGCGGATCCACCCATTCGTTGATGGGAACGGGCGCGTCGGCCGACTCGTTTTGAACTTCATGTTGATCCAGACGGGATATCCCCCGGCAGTCATTCCGGCCACTCAACGCAATCGCTATCTGGACGCGCTGCAGGCGGCCGATCGTGACAATCCGAACCAACTTGCGGACGTAATCGCCCGGGCCGTGAGCAACACCCTGAGCCGATTGCTGATTCCGAAGCTGGCCGGGGAGGCGAAGCTAGTACCCCTTGCGGCGCTCGCGTCCGAAGGTCCCTACTCTGCGACGTATCTTCGGCAGCTCGTGTTCCGGGGCCGGCTCAAGGCTATTCGAGAAGGTCATCTCTATCTGAGTTCCCGAGCATGGCTAAATGAGTACGTTGGCAAGCGGGATCCCCGGGGGAGGCGGAACTAGTCGGTCAGAACGTTGACTGGCGCTCGGGACGGCTGACCACTTGAGATAGGCAGAAATCCCTGCCAATGTCTAGGACCGGCGGCGGGCCTCCGCCTCCATCCAGGGTGGGTCCCAGCCCCTGTCGGCGTCGTCCACGACCGACCCCGGGGCGACCACCTCGTCGATGGCGTCCAAGGTCGCCTGGTCGAGGCGGACCTCTGCGCCGTCCAGGAGATCCTCGAGCTGGTCCATGGTCCTGGGCCCGATGATCGCCGACGTCACGGAAGGGTGAGCCAGGATGAAGGCGGTGGACATGTGCGTCAGGGAGACCCCGGCCTTGTCCGCGATGGGGAGGAGCTCCTCGACCAGGTCGAGCTTCCGCTGGGCGGCGGGTCGGGACACGTCGAACCGGTCGGCCACCCGCCCCCCGCGAACCCTGGACCGTTCCATCCGCGAGCGCGCCGGGGCCTCCTCGCCTCGCCGGTACTTGCCGGTGAGCCACCCGCCGGCGAGGGGGCTCCAGGCGATGACGCCGATGCCGTACAGCCGAGCCACCTCGAGGACGTCCCACTCGATGTGTCGGGTGAGGATGGAGTACGGAGCTTGCTCGCAGGCGAAGCGGGCCAGCCCTCGGCGCCCGGCGATCTCCTGGGCTCTGGCGATCTGCCACGCCGGGTAGGTCGAGGTCCCCGTGTAACGCACCTTGCCCTGGCGGACCAGGTCGGTAAGCGCCTCCAAGGTGTCCTCCAGGTCGGTGTTGGGATCCGGCCGATGGAGCTGGTAGAGGTCGATGCGGTCGGTGCCGAGACGACGGAGGCTCGCTTCTACCTCGCGCATGATCCAGAGGCGAGAGGTCCCTCTCTCGTTGGGGCCCTGCCCCATGTCCCCGTAGACCTTGGTGCCGAGAACGACCTCGTCGCGACGACCGCGCAAAGAACGTCCGACGATCTCCTCCGATTCCCCGCGCGAGTACACGTCGGCGGTATCGATGAAATTGATGCCTGAGTCGAGGGCTCGGTGGATGATCCGGATGCAGTCCTCCGGGTCTGGGTTGCCCCACCCGCCGAACATCATTGCCCCCAGGCAGTGGGTGCTGACGCGGACACCGGTCCGCCCGAGGGTTCGATACTCCATGTTTATTCCTCCTCGGCCCCTCGCCTTGGGCAGGCGGCTCGGCCAGGGGGATTGCGGCGGCCTAATCCGCTCCGCTACGCTCCGGCGGGCTGCTGCCCCCCTGGACGCCCGCCTGGCCGCCGTTGCCCTCCGGCAGGACGCCGGGGAACCGCCACTCCTCGGGCAGTTCGTCGCCCGGCCACCGCTTCCGCTGCTTGACGGAGAGCTTCTCCATGAGGGCGATGGCGTCGGGGTCCTCGCTACCCGGTCGCCACTCCACGACGCCGTCGGCCACCGCCCGGTTCCAGAGGTCCTCGCCCCGGTCGGTGCGGATCACGGTGAGGGTCCATCCGTCGGTCTGGCCCAGCCCTCCGAAAGAGATGTCACCGTGCTCGGCGGCGAAGTCCGGGCACTTCATGCACCCGGGCCGCGTGTACTGCTGGGCCTTCTTCAGTGAGTAGGTCAGCTCCTCCCCGTCCTTCGTGTAGAAGAGGAGCTTCCCTTTGACGTTCACCCGGGCGATGTCGTCGAGGGAAAGGCCGAGCTCACCCTGGGCGATATCCACCATGAGTCCTTCGTAGGTGAACGTCTTCGAGCAGAGCAGCCCGAACGTCCAGGCGATCCGCCGGCGCCACTTGTTCACCCGGCGCGCCTCCAATGCCCCGGTCACGCTGGCCTGGCACGACATCCCCACCAGGGCCACCCGCTCCAGGCCCATCTCCAGGGCCTTGGTGAGGGCCAGAGGGTTCGCCGAGTATGTGTACCGGGACCCCGCGGTGGCCAGGATCTCCTCCTCGGTGGTGACCACAGCCGGCTCGGCGTCCCAGGGGCGCTCGTCGGAGAGCTTCGAGGTCAAGGCGCCATCGATCTCTCCCTTCCGGAGCCCCCAGAGCAGCAGGGCGGAGACCACCCCCCCGTCCTGTCCCCGGGCGAGGACGGCCGGATCCGTGGCCCGCGCCAGGACGACGTACTTGTGGACCCCGATGACCTCCTCGGATCCCCGGGTCCGGCCGAAGAAGAGCCGCTCGATCTCCGGCTCCCACTCCCGGAACCGTGGGCAGGCCCGTGTGCAGATGTCGCAGCCCCGGTCGCCGTGGGTGCAGGAGTTCGCTGCGCCTTCCTCCAGCTGGACGGGCTTGTCGTCCTCGTAGCCGAGGACGTGGAACGGACAGACGACCACGCACGCCGAGCAGCCTGTACAAAGCCCGGTGGCCACGACCTCGTCATAGAGGTCCCGCCACTGGGTCTTCTCCGTGCTCACGCCGCCAGTATACGGGGGGATGAACCTCCCTCCCCGGGTGTTACGAACTACTCGCGAGAAGACTAAGGAGCTCACATGCGCAGATCATGGGTTGTCGGGCTGGCTCTGGCCCTGCTGGCCACGGCCTGTGCCGGCGATGGCACGGAGTCGGGCGCGGGAGGGGTGAGCGGGACGATCACCATCGACGGAAAGGAGGCCAACAACCACGGCGAAGCCGACGTGTCCGGGATGGCCTCCACTGAGTTCGAGGTGGACGACTTCTACTTCGAGCCCACCATCCTCGAAGGCGAAGCCGGTCAGACGGTAACGCTCGAGGTGTTCAACGAGGGAGAGGCCCAGCACACTTTCACCGTCGATGCCCTCCAGATCGACGAGACCCTCGCTCCCGACGCCCGGGCGAGCATCGAGGTCACGCTGCCCCGGTCCGGCGCCCTGCTGCTCTACTGCCGGTTCCACGAGGGCCGGGGGATGCTCGGGGCACTGTCGGTCGGCGGGGACCTGACCGTCAAGACCGAGACGTAGGCTTCCCGGCGGATGCCATGACCCCGAAGCCCGGGTGAGGAGTGTAGAAAGGAGCCGATGGCAGTGACGAGCTTGTGGATGCGAGCTCCTTGGGCTGGAGCCGTGCTTCTATCCTTCGTGATGCTCATGGCCTCGTGCCGTGACGTCCCCACGACAGGCGGCGAGGCCGGGGGCGAAATGAGCTTGTCGATCCAAGAGCCCGAGGCCGGGGCCACGGTGTCGGGGAAGGTGGATCTCGTGGTTTCGGTCGAGGGCACCGAGATCGGCGCTCCCGAGTCGGGTGCCATGCACTACCACGTCTACGTGGATGACTCGGACCAGTATGAGGTCGTCACGACGACGGAGACTTCCGTTTCGGTCCCGAACGGAGAGCACACCCTTCGAGTGGTCCTGGCTCAGCCGAACCACGAGGAGACCGAGATCTCGGACGAGGTGACGGTCACGGTCTCGGGTGCTGCGGGGGATGGCGGGGACGATACCGGCGGCGGCTACGGAAACTACGGCGGCGGGTAAGCGGCTGCTGCGGAACCGCCCTGCAGCCCGGCGTCTGCACGCGGGGCTCTATCTGCTGACGGGATTCCTGCTCCTCTCCGGGCTCGCCGTGCTCGGCGATGGCAACAGAGCGCTCGAGGCCCTCCTGGGCGGGCACGTGGCAACGGCCAGGTGGCACCGGTGGGTTGGGTTCTGCCTGCTGGGTTTGGGCATCCTGGTGGCGGTCTTCCGGCGCCGGGCTTCGTCCTGGTTTCTGGCCCAGTCGGTGAGGTTCCGGCGACAGGATCTCGGCTGGTTCGCTCGGTACCCGGGGTTTCTCCTTCGGCCCTCTCGGCATGCCCCTGCCCCCCACGACGGCCACTTCGACCCGGGGCAGCGAGCGTTCAACCTGGTGGTGGTGGTGTCGCTGGTCATCCTGGCGGCGACGGGCGCGGTGATGTCCTTCCCCGACCGCTTCATCCCCGCTGCGTTCGCGGCCAGCCTCCGGATCCACGGGGCCGCCACCTGGGTGCTCGCCGTCGCAGTGGCCGGGCACCTGCTGGTGACCTCCGGCGTTCTCCGCGGATATCGGGGCGTGTGGCGAGCCATGCACCGGGACGGTCGGGTGACGGCGGGGCTCGCAGAACTCCTGTGGCCCAAGTGGGCGAGGGAAGAGCGGGACCGGCCGGCTTAGCCGGCCGGGGTCACGCGCAGCTCAGACCGAGAAGGACTCTCCGCAGGCGCACTCGTGGACGGCCCGCGGATTGAGCATCTTGAACCCGCCGCCGAGCAACGCGTCGTTGAAGTCGAGGGTGGAGCCCTCGATGACGGGCACGCTCTTCGGGTCGACCAGCACGCGGACGCCGTGCGCCTGGATCACGTGGTCCTCCCGGTCCGGGATGTCCTCGAAGGTCAACTTGTAGTGGAAGCCAGCGCATCCTCCGGCGGTCACCCGGACCCGCAGGCAGGCATCCGGTCGACCCTCGCGCTCGGCCAGGGAACGCGCCTTGACTGCGGCCTTCTCGGTGACCTCGATGGGTGCGGTCTGCGCCATCTCCATGCCCGTCCATGGTAGCAGCGACAGGCCCCGTAGCCGGTTCCGTTACGGGACCAGGACCGCGCGGCCACGGATTCGGAGGTCGCGCAGATCGCCGATGGCCTCGTTGATCCGATCGAGCGGATACTCCGTGGTCTCCAGCCGGATCTTGCCCTGCTCGGCCAGGGCAAGGAGCTCGATCATCTCGGCGGAGGTCCCCCCGACGTTGCCGATCACCTGCTTCTCCGTGAGGAACTCCATCGTGGGGATCTCCAGTTTCCCGCCGTACCCGATCACCAGGTAGGCTCCCCCCGCGCGCAGCATGGCCATGGCCTGGCCGGGGACGTCGCCCTCGGCGACGAAGTCCAGGACTGCCCCCACACCCGTACCTCCGGTCAGTTCCTGCACTCGATTCACCGGGTCCTGGCTCCCGTCGATAACCTCGTCCACCCCGAGATCTTCGGCCAACTGCCGGGCCGTCTGGGAGGTCTCGACCGCCAGGATCCGTACGGGGCTCAGGGCCCGGAGGGCCTGGATACCCACGTGGCCCAGGCCGCCCACGCCGATCACCACGACGGTCCCGTTCGGCTCCACCAGGCGAGTAGCCCGCTTGGCGGCGTGGTAGGCGGTGAGGCCGGCGTCCACGTACGGCGCGACGGCGCTCGGTTCCATCCCCTTCGGGAGGGCGATCATGTTTCGTTCCCGCGCCTTCAGCAGGTCGGCGAAGCCTCCGTCGCGCTGGATCCCGATCCACACCAGCGACTCGCACAGGTTCTCGGTCCCCCGACGGCACGCCGGGCACACGCCGTCCGACAGGCCGGGGAGGACCAGGACCGGATCGCCCGGGCGGACGTGCCGGACGGCGGAGCCCACCTCCTGGACCCATCCGGCGTTCTCGTGTCCCAGGATGTAGGGCGGGTCGACCACCAGGGCGTCGTCCCACAGTCCCTGGATGACGTGAAGGTCGGTGCGGCACAGGCCGGCGCCGCCAATCCGGACCAACACCTCGTCCGGCTCCTCGATCGACGGGTCGGGAACCTCCTCCAACCGCAGGAACTCATCGCCCTTGAGGTCCTGGTCGTACCCGTAGAGCCTGGCCGCCCTCATGGCCGGCCGTTTCCCGAGGCGTCCGAGAACAAGGTCCACGCACCGATGGCACCCAGCGGCAGGTCGGTGTCCTCCAACGCCGTCACCCAGTCCTCCTTCCCCAGCAGGTGCCTGTACGCGTGGGCCAAGGCGCTTGTCCCTGCGACCACGACCCGGCTGGGGGGATCGGACCGGGCCCGCAGGGCGGTGCGGAGCGAGCGGAGATCGGACCCGGCGAGGACGCCGTGGATGAAGGCAGAGCACGTCTCCGGCACGGCGCCGCGAATCCGGTTGAGCAGTCGGGCGGCGAAGAGGGCTCGGCTGAGCCCGGCGAGTTCCTCCACTTGGGCACCTTCCTCCACGGCCTCCAGGTCGCGCAGGTCTCCCATGGGATCCACCAGCTCCGACAAGATCGTCTCGTGGTGGATGGCCCAGAGGAGCTCTCCCGAGAGGGTGGTCATGCTCCACTCGATGCGCCCGCCGCCGTCTACTCCTACGAACTTCGTGTGGGAGCCGGTGGACACGTAGAGGATGGGGGGGTCGACCGACCCCAGGGACAGAAGCCCTACGACCTCCGTCTCCTCGCCCCTCATGAAGTCGGTCTCGGCGAGGTTCGGGCCGTCGCTCCGGACTCCGGGGATCAGGAACACAGGAGCTGGGAGAGCCTCATCCACCCGGCGCATCGCGTTCACCAGCGCGCGCCGGTCCGCAGGGGCCGCCAGGTGGGATACCTCCTCCAAGCCCAGCTCCGAGGTGATCATCCCGAAGGCGACGACCGCCCTGACGTCGTCCCACGATCGGCCGCTGTCGCCGAGGGCACCCTCGCACACCGATCGGACGCTGCGCAGGAGCTCGAAGCGGTGCTGGCCCGTGGCCACATCCTTGGCTCCCCTTCGAGTGGAGGCGGCCGCGAGGACCTTTCCCGAGTCAACGACCCAGGCCCTGGTGGACGTGGTGCCGGAATCAACCGCCAGGATGACCATCGGACGACCTCCGCTCAGCGCCCAGACGTCGGCCGATCTCAGCGGCTGCCGCCCGACCGGCTTCGGCGAGCCGGCCTCGCAGCACGCGTTCCGGAAGGCGCTGGGCGGGCCCGGAGATGGACAATCCGGCCACCATCTCGCCGTGCGGTCCAAGGATGGCCGCCCCGACGCAGCGGACGCCCGGCTCGTGCTCCTCCAAGTCGAGGGAGTACCCGCGCTTGCGGGTACGATCGAGCTCGGTCCGGAGGGCCTTCGGCTCGAAGATGGTGTTGGATGTGTACGCGCGGAGAGCGCCGCGTTCCTTCAGACGGGCCACGGGATCGCCGGGGAGCGCGGCGAGCATCGCCTTTCCCAGGCCGGTGCAGAACGAGGGGGCGGTCCTCCCCACCCGGGACATCATGATGCCGACGGCGTGGGTGCTCTCCAGCTTCTCGAGGTAGACGACCCGGAGCTCGTCGTCGAGCACTCCCAGATGGACGGTCTCGTTGAACTCCGTGAGGAGATCGGTCAGCACCGGCCTCGCTTCCCGCCGCAGGTCCGTCTGCTCCAGATACGCCTGGCCCAGCTCCAGGCACCGCACGCCCAACCGATACCGGTCGTCCTCGGGAGCTCGCTCCACAAGCCCCGTTCCCTCCAAGGTTCGAAGCATCCGGAACACCGAGGCCTTAGCCAGTCCCGATCGGGTGGCCAGCTCCCCGAGCGAGGCGCCCCCATCGCTGGTCCGGAGCACCTCGAGGAGCCGCGCCGCGCGGACCACGGCCCGAACCACGTAGCTCTGTCGACTCTCGTCGAGGTCGATGTCGCGCGCCATGCTCACCTCGTGGTCCCTACGCGATCACGGGACTCGGACGCCGGCGCTTCGGCGGTCCCGCGCCGGTTCGCCACCAGCCTGCCCATCACCTGCGCGATGTCGGCCCGCCACATGTCCACCCCCACGGCCAGGGCGATGATGGCTCCCAGGGCGATCTCTTGCCACGCCGCCGGCACGCCGTGCAGGTTGAGTCCGTTCTGGACCAGCACGATGGTGAGGGCCCCGAACAGAGTCGCGATGACGTTCCCGTGGCCGCCGAACAGACTGGCCCCCCCGATCACGGCGGCGGCGATCGCTGTGAGCTCGTAGCCCTGGCCGTAGTTCGGGGATCCGGAATCCAAGCGAGCGGTCAGGAGCACACCGGCCAGGCCCGACATGAGTCCGGCGATCACGAACGCCTTCGTCCGTACCCTGTTCACGCTGATCCCCGACAGTCTGGCCGCGGACTGGTTGCCTCCAACGGCATAGATGT
This sequence comes from Actinomycetota bacterium, assembly GCA_036000545.1. Taxonomy (GTDB): domain Bacteria; phylum Actinomycetota; class UBA4738; order UBA4738; family CALAEC01; genus DASYVD01. Next base: position 19,576 of record DASYVD010000062.1, read on the forward strand.
TCCTCCCGCCCTCTGTGTATCGGAGGTATGCCCACGCTGCCGCGTACAGCACCACCACGTACACGAACGGGAGCGGCATGCCCAGGAAGGTCCGGTAGAAGAGCGGATTCAGCTGGGGCGACACGGAGAAGATGGGGGCACCCTGCGTGTACAGGAAGGCCAGTCCACGGAAGATGGCCAGGGTCCCCAGCGTGAAGATGAACGACGGGATCCGTCCGTAGCTGGAGAAGAACCCGTTGACCAAGCCCAGGACCGCGGCCATACCGATCACCAGGAAGATGGACATCGGCACCGGCACGCCTATCTTCTTGATCAGTCCTGCCAGGATCACGCTGGCGAGAGCCACGAGCGAACCCGAGGACAGGTCGATCTGCGCCGTGAGGATGACGATGGTGGCTCCGATGGCCACGATGGCGATGATCGAGACCTGAAGCCATACGTTCATCAGGTTTTGGCGACTCAGGAATCGCTCGGTGCTTAGGGCTACCCCGATGGCCACCAGGAGCATGATCAGGAGCGGCCCGGCGACGGGAGTTCGGAAGAACCTCCTGATCCGATCCATGTTTACGCGCCCTTCGCGAGATCGGTGGCCGCCATCTCCACGAGCTCGTGCTCGGCGAGCGAACCCTTATCGGCCACGTGAACGATCCGGCCCTGCCGCACCACCGCGACGCGGTCGCTGATCGCCAGAAGCTCCGGGTAGTCCGAGCTGATCAGCAGGATGGAGATCCCCCGCTTGGTGAGCTCGTTCATCACCCCGTACACCTCGTACTTCGCGCCGACGTCGATGCCCTGGGTGGGCTCGTCCAGGATCAGGACCTTCGCGTCGGAGAAGAGCCACCGTCCGAGGACGATCTTCTGCTGGTTCCCGCCCGAGAGGTATCTCACGCTGACGTCGCCGGCTCGCCTGTCGACGCGGAGCTTGTCCATCAGTGCGCCGGTCCTCCGACGCTCGCGGGCGAGGCTCAGCAGCGGTCCCCGTTTGACGGCAGCGAGGTTGGCGATAGAGATGTTCGGCGGCCCAGAGAAGTTGAAGAACAGGCCGTCGGCCTTGCGATCCTCGGGAAGCAGCGCGATCCTCGCTGAGATCGCGTCGTCCGGCGAGCCAAGGTGGACCGGTCGCCCATCGACGCTGACATCGCCCTCCAGGATCCGGTCGATCCCGAAGAGCGCTCGGGCGATCCGGGTCCGGCCCGAGCCGATGACGCCCCCGAGGCCGAGGATCTCTCCCGCCGCCACGGAGAAGGAGATGTCGCGGACGTACGGCGTGCGGAGGCCCCTGACCACCAGCCGAGGAGCGCCGTGTTCCGGACGGTCTCGGACGAAGTGCTCCTCCACGTCGGCGCCGATCATCTTCCGAACGACCTCCCGGATCGAGATCCGATCCTTGGGCGCTGAGCCTACGAGCCGGCCATCCCGCAGGATGGCGATCTGGTCGGCCACCGCGAACACCTCGTCCAGCCGGTGCGAGATGTACAGCATGCTCGTCCCCTGGCGAGCCAAAAGCCTGATCACCTCGTGGAGGCGGCGGATCTCGTCTGGTCCGAGGGCGGCTGTGGGCTCGTCCAGCACCAGCAGCGGCATCCGCTCGGACATGGCCTTGGCGATCTCCACAAGCTGTTGTTCGGCGACGGAAAGCTCACTGACCATCCGGCTGGGATCGATGGACACGGAGAGGCGGTCGAGCGCCCGGGCCGCTTCACGCCGGGCCGCGGCCCAGTCCACGATGGGACCTCGCCGGGGGAGCCTGCCGAGGAAGATGTTCTCGGCGACCGTGAGCGACGACACCAGGGAGGACTCCTGGTAGAAGACCGCCACTCCCCGGGCCCGGGCCGCCGCCGGGTCGCGCACCTCTACCCGCTCGCCCCGGTGGTACAGCTCGCCCTCGTCCGGGTGGTGGACTCCGGCGAGGCATTTTGCCAGCGTGCTCTTCCCGCTGCCGTTCTCGCCCACCAGGGCGGTGATCTGGCTCTCGTGCAGCCTCAGCGTGACGCGGTCCAGGGCGCGGACGCCCGGGAACGACTTCGAGACGTCTCGCAGCTCCCACAGGGCATCCGCGTCGCCCATGGGGCTTCTAGCACTCGTAGTTCTTGGACGGCGGCGGGTAGAGCCGATCCTCCTGGCACAGGTACTGCATCACGTTGGCCTCGTCCACGATCTGGGTCGGTGTCTCGACGTAGAAGCCCGTGAAGCTCTTGTTGAGGCAGTCCATCATCACCTCGAGCACCTTCTCACCCATCTCGAACGGGGTCGTGTTGACGGTCGCCTCCCACTTCCCCGCGTTGATCTCTTCCAGCGCCTGGGTGTCGCCGTCGTTTCCAAGGATGATGACGTCGCGATCGAGCTCCTGGGCGGCCTTGTTCGCGCCGATGGCCATGTAGTCGTTCGCTGCGAAGATCATGTCGATCTCGGGGTGACCCTGGAGCATGTCCATGCCTGCCCGGTTGCCTCCCTCGACGTTCCAGTCACCCGGGAGGCTCTCCACGACCTCCATGCCCTGCTCGCCCTTGATGGCGTCCAGGAAGCCGCCGACTCGCTCGGTTGAGTGATAACCGGGGAGTCCTTCGATGACCCCGATCTTGGCCAGGCCGCCCACCAAGTCGATGGCGTAGTCGCCGATCTTGTGGGTTCCCTTGCGCTGCTGATAGCCGACAACCCCGTGCACCGGAGTTGGGAAATCGGCGATGTCGGAGTTGACGATGACCACGGCGACGCCGCTGTCTACCGCCTGCTTCACCAGCGGCCTCGCGGCCTTCTCGTCATGGGTCGACAGGATGATCCCGTCCACGCCCTGGGTCAGGACATCCTGGATCATCCCCATTTGGCCCTCGATATCGGCCCCGCTCTGGGGGGCCAGCATGAACGTGTCGGCCCCCGCCTCCGGAGCCATTGCCTTGATCCCCTCGCCGATGGCCAGGTAATAGGGGAACTCCGTTCCGGGAGGCATGTAGGCGATCCGCGGCGAGCCGCTCCCGTCGTAGGCGACGTCCTCGCAGCTCGCCTGAGCCTTGTTCCCGGTGGTGGTTCCGCCGCCACCTCCTCCGCCGGCAGTTTGGAGCTCACCGCAGGCTGTCAGAAAGGCGACCGATAGGAACAACAACAGACGCGCGCCCCGCATGACCCACCTCCTGTCTCGTCTAACGGAACAGCGTCTCGCCTAGCGCAAAGACACGCTATTCACCGGCGCGAACGAAGTCAAGGCGGGCGTTTTGACCTTCGCGGAACAACGGGGGTAGGGTTCTCCTACCACGAGGAACACCGTTCCATAAGGTGGAACGATGGCTCAGGGAGGCGGTGCTGCGCGCGGGGGCCTGCGGACGCTCGACCGCGCCCTGGGGCTCCTGGAGATGCTCTGCCAGTCGAACGGCGGCCTCTCGCTCACCGAGCTCAGCAAGCGGACGAGCCTCCCCAAGAGCACGGTCCACAGGCTCCTCGGCGCGTTGATCGCTCGCCGTCTGGTGGCCCAGGACACCTTGACCCAATACTACGTACCTGGCATCAAGCTCTTCGAACTCTCGCAGCAGGCGTTGCAGAAGCTCCGTCTGCGGGATCAGGCTCTTCCGGAGCTCCGGGAGCTATGCCGGGAGACCCGCGAGACCGTCCATCTCGCCATCCTCGACGACGGGGACGTGATTTACATCGACAAGGAAGAGAGCCCGCAGACGATTCGGATGTTCTCGGCCATCGGTAAGCGCGGACCCGCACACTGCACCGGCGTGGGAAAGGTGCTCCTCGCCGGGCTATCCGACGGGGAGCTGTCTGCCGTGATCCGCGCCAGGGGCTTGCCACGGTTCACGGAGAACACCATCACCGATCCCGAGGACCTTCGGACACACCTGCAGGGGGTTCGTGAGCGCGGATACGCAATCGATGACCGCGAGCACGAGTCGGACATCCGATGCATCGCGTGTCCCGTCTTCGACCATCGAGGCGTGGCCATCGCCTCGATCAGTCTCACCGTGCCGGCCTTCCGGGCCGCCCGGGAGGAGGTCGAAGGTCAAGCCCGCGTGGTGAGGCAGTACGCGGATCGCATCTCCCGGAAGATGGGATGGGCAGGCTCGGAGGAGGGAGGTATGTCATGGGACGGGTTGGAGGTTCCGGCCTCTCGCGCCGGCAGTTCCTCCGGACCTCGGGTCTAGCGGCCGCGGCAGGGTTCCTGGCGGCATGCACCCGGGGTCGGGAGGAGACCGAAGCGCCTGAGGCCGGCGCGGCGGTCGAGGGAGAGACGCCCGAGGAGCGGGCCCTCAACCTCATCGAGCAACTCAAGAAGGACGGAACGGTGAGCGATGGCCAGGAGTTCGTGGTCATGCATCACTCCGGCCAGCGCGGTCAGATCGTCCCCAAGCTGGAGGAGTGGAACAAGCTCACCGGCCTGAACTTCGTGAGTTCCGAGGTCGGCCTGGAGGCAGACATCTACACGAAGGCGCTGAACGAGGCCACCGTCCGAACCGGCAACTTCGACATCTTCCTGACCTTCGTGAACTGGATCGCCGACATGGCGGAGGCCGGGCTGATCCTGGACCAGACGAACTGGTGGGAGGCCTACGATCCGGAGGTCACCGAAGGGACGAACGCATACGTCAAGCCTCTCGACGCCTTCACTTCGCTTTACAAGGGGCGCCGGTTCTCCATGGGGTCCGACAATGACACGTTCTCGATGTTCTACCGGAAGGATCTCGCGGGTGAGAGCGAACTCCCTCAGACGTGGGAGGAGTTCGACCAATGGGTCGCCGACCACAACACCGACGAGGTGAAGGGCCTGCACATGTATGCGGAACGGTACTTCGCCTATACGGGATGGGCCGCGCGATTCATCTCGAAAGGTGGGGCCTACTTCGATCAGAACATGGAGCCGCTCATCGTCTCCGACGAGGGAGTTGCTGCCCTCGAAGAGCAGAAACGGCTCGTGGACCAGTTCATGTGGCCCGACGCCGTTTCCGGTGACTGGACTGTCGCATACAGCCGGTTCCCCGAAGGGTCGGTGTTCTGCGCGTGGGCCTGGCCGTCGCTGGGACAGTGGGCCAGCGACCCCGAGAACTCAAACGTCGTCGACAAGTTCAGCGCCATGCCGATCCCGGGGACGGATCACAACGGCACGCTCGTTCGGGCCGTGCCTCACGTCGTGGGGTGGAGTTACTCCGTCTCCCGCTACGGGAAGGCTCCCGAGGCCGCGTACGCCTTCCTGCAGTGGTTCTGCGGACCCACGAAAGGGCTGGAGGCTCTGAGCAACAAGGGAACCCTGGATCCCTACCGTCAGCCGTGGTTCGGCTCCCAGCCGATGAAAGAGAACTACGGTGAGGAGCTGCTGACCGTTCTCCTCGACATGACGGGTCAGGCCTTCCCCGATATCTCTCTGCGAGGGGCGAACCAGTACCTGGATGCCCTGAACATCAACCTCCAGGAAGCGTTCGGCGGCCGTAAGGACCCGGAGGCTGCGCTGCAACAGACGGCGGACGAATGGAACAAGATCACCGATCGGTTGGGCCGAGGGACCCAGATCGACGCATGGGTCGGTCAGCGTGAGACCTACCCGCAACAGATCCAGCAGCTGTGGGCGGACTTGGGGGTGTTCTCGGCCTGAGGGGAGGCAACCGCCCGCCGCGTGGGCTGCGACACCAGCTGATCTACGACGACCGCTGGTTCCAGCAGCTCATGGTGCTCCCGATGCAGCTCATCATCTGGGCTGTTCTCGTCGTCCCCCTGCTGATCGCCCTGTACCTGAGCTTCGTCGACTGGCAGCCGATCTCCGGGCTCGAGTGGTGGCAGGCTCCGTTCGCCGGGATCGAGAACTATCGGAGGGCCATCCTGGACCCGCGGTTCCAGTCCGCCATCGTTCGGACCGTGATCTTCGTGGGGGCAGTGGTGTCTGTAGAGTTCCTCCTCGGTCTGGCCCTTGCCGTGCTGTTCAATCGGAAGTTCCCCGCCCGGCGGGCCCTTTCCTCGCTTCTCCTCTTCCCGATGATGTTGCCGTGGGTGGTCGTCGGCCTGATCTTCTTCCTCGTGTTTCTGGAGAAGGGGCCGGTGAACTACCTTCTCCGGGTGGGGTTCGGGCCCGCCGCGTCCGTGGACTGGTTCGGCCGCCCTCTGCTCGCGCTGTTCACGATCGGCCTGGGCGACGTATGGCAATGGACCCCGTTCATGTTCCTGGTGATCTACTCGGCCCTGGCCGCCGTCCCCCCCGAGCCGGTGGAGGCGGCCAGGACGCTCGGAGCCAGCGACTGGCAGATCTTCCGCCGAGTCACCCTGCCGAGCATCAAACCGGTGATCCTCATCGCACTCCTGATCCGAGCCCTCGAGGCGTTCAAGATCTTCGATTTGGTGTTCATCATGACCGGAGGTGGACCGGGAACCTCCACGGAGAGCGTCTCCCTCTATCTCTACCGCACCGGGTTCGTCTTCGGTCAGCTCTCGTTCGCGTCGGCGGCGGCGATCCTCCTGCTGGCGTTGGTGCTCGTCGTGAGCTGGCTGGGGCTTCGTCCCCTCCGGCGCGAACTGGAGCTGTGAGCCGGGCGGCGCATGGGCGGGCACGCGGGTGGGCGCGGCTTGCCGTCGCGGCAGTCGTCCTGCTCCTGATGATGCTCCCGGTGATCTGGCTCGTGTCGCTGTCGTTCAAGCCGCCTCGAGAGTGGCTGGCCACGCCGCCGAGCCTGATTCCGCGGAACCCGACAGTGGACAACTACGTGGTCTTAGTGGCCCCTGGTATCCCCAAAGGCACCATCGGGGAGGTGGTCGGGGCCGCGCAGCCGGTCACCCGGGCGTTCGTCAATAGCGTGATCGTGGTGCCGTTGGCCACCCTTGCCTCGCTCGGGGTGGGATTCCTGGGTGCGTACGGAATCTCCCGCTTTCGGGTGGGAGGCAACTTCCTGCCGTTCTCGGTCTTGGCCACGCGGATGTTTCCACCGATCGCCTTCGCCGTCCCCCTCCTCGTCTATTACCGGAGCGCGGGCCTCATCGACACGCGGTTGGGCCTGATCCTCATGTACACGGCGTTCACGCTTGCGTTCTCGCTGTGGCTGCTGAAGGGGTTCATCGACGGCGTGCCGCGTCACATCGAGGAGGCCGCCATCCTCGACGGAGCATCCAGGTGGCGGGTCCTGTTCACCATCACGCTGCCGCTGGTACGGGGTGGGTTGGCGGCCACGGGGTTGTTCGTGTTCATCATGAACTGGACTGAGTTCCTATTCGCGCTGATCTTCACGTCCCGCACCGCCCTGACCGTTCCGGTGCAGATCAGCCAGTACGCGAGCGCGGTGGGGCGCTTCTACGGCCCCCAGGCGGCTCTCGGGCTGGTTGCCTCCGTGCCCGTGCTGGTGGCAGGGTATGTGATCCAGCGCTACCTCGTCCGAGCGTTCACCTTCGGGTTGGTGAAATGAGCCGCGGGGACCCGCTTATCCGTCTCGAAGGTGTGGGGAAAACCTTCGACGACGGGACCGTCGCCGTGAAGGACCTCGACCTTGAGATCGAGGAAGACGCGTTCGTGTGCTTCCTTGGGCCGTCCGGTTGCGGGAAGACGACGACGCTGCGACTGATCGCCGGGTTGGAGAACCCGACCACAGGAGAGGTTTTCCTGCGAGGGCGGCGGATCACCGATTGGCCCCCTCAGCGACGGGGCGTGGGGCTGGTGTTCCAGAACTACGCGTTGTTCCAACACATGACCGTGCGGTCGAACCTGGCCTTCGGCCTGGAGGTCCGGGGGACGCCGCGACGGGAGGTCGCTCGTCGCGTGCAAGACATGGCGGCGCGATTGGACCTGGAGGAGGTGCTGGGAGTCAGAGCCTCCCGGCTCGATCTCAGCACCATGCAGCGGGTTGCCGTCGGCCGGACCCTGGTGGCCGAGCCGAACGTGCTCCTTCTTGACGAGCCGTTGAACAACTTCCAGGCGGGGCTTCGAGAGCAGATGCGGGCCCAGCTGAAGAGCTGGCAGCAGCAATTCGGCCGGGCCACGATCTACGTCACCCACGATCAGGAGGAGGCCATGACCCTCGGCGACCGCATCGTGGTGATGCGTGACGGCGAGGTCGAGCAAGAAGGACCTCCGGAACAGGTCTACGGGCGGCCGGAGACGCTGTTCGTGGCCGGTTTCATCGGTCTCCCGCCCATGAATCTACTGCCGGCCAGGTTGGACGGATCGACGGGCCGGGTGTCCCTGGCGGATGCGTCCTTGGAGCTCGAAGCTGGGACGAAGGAGCGTCCTTCCGGAGACGTCGTGGTCGGTGTGCGGCCCGAGCATCTCCTTCCGGTGGAAGGAGAGGTCGATGGCCGGCCCCGCCTCCGGGGAGTGATCGACCTGGTGCGTCCGATGGCGGCGAAGACGATCGTCGACGTCCGACTCGAGGGGGGGACGACGGTCCGGGCCCTGACGCGGGGGATTGTGCGGGGGGAGCCGGGAGAGCCGGTGACCCTGGCCTTCGATCCTATGGCGGTCGTCCTGTTCGACCGGTCGACGGGTCTTCGGATCGATTGATGGCCTTTCTGGAAGTCCGGGACTTGCGAAAGCAGTACGGACGGAAGGAGGCCCTCCGGGGCGTCACCTTCGCCGTGGAGGAAGGCGAGCTCTTCTGCCTTCTGGGAGCTCCCGGAGCCGGGAAGACCACCATCTTTCGCGTGATCGCCGGACTCGACCGACCCGATGACGGAGACATCCTCATCGAGGGAAGCTCGGTACTCGGCGTCGCCCCCCAGCATCGCGACGTGGCGATGGTCTTCGAGGACATGGCCCTGTACCCGCACATGACGGCGTTCGGGAACATGGCCCACGCCCTTTACCTTCGCAAGCTCCCGGAGGGCGAGATCCGGGAACGGGTCGGGGCGGTGGCCGATCTCCTGCGGATCCAGCACCTCATGGATCGGCACCCCGAGACGTACAGCGGTGGAGAGCGCAGACGAGTAGCGGTCGCCAGGGCCCTGGTCCGGCGCCCACGGATCCTCCTCCTGGACCAGGCACTCTCCGGTCTGGACGCCAAGATCCGTCAGGACATGACCGGAGAGCTGAAACGTCTCCAGCGGGAGACCGGTCAGACCATGGTCTATGCCACCCACGACTTCGAAGAGGGCGCGGCCATGGCCGACCGATGCCTGGTGATGCGAGCAGGCGCCGGTCTGCAACTGGCTGATCCGCAGACCCTCTACGCGTCGCCCGAGGCCGCCACGGTGGGAAGGATCATCGGGACTCCCGCGATGAACCTCATCCGATGCCGGGCGGAGCCTCGGGGCAGCGGCACCACCCGGTTCGGGCACCCCGACTTCCAGCTCGAGCTCCCCATCGCGGTGGAGGAGGGAGCGGTGCTCCTGGGCGTCCGGCCGGAACATCTGGCCGTGGCGGAGGACCGGGGTGACCTTCGGGCCACCGTCGACGTGGTCCAGATGCGCGGTCCGGAGAAGATCGTCGATCTTCGGGTGGGAGAAGAGCTCACGCTGAAGGCCGTGGTTCCCCCCGAGCAACAGCTCGAGATGGGAGAGAGCGTTTCCATCGGGGTTCCCCCGGAGCTCGTGTTCGTGTTCGAGGCGGAGAGCGAGAGGCGCGTCCACCCGCCCGTTTAGCGCGTTCGGTCAGGGCGGGATTCAGCCAAGCGGCGCGCGGAGCATGGGCGGGTACTTCACTCCGACCTCGGCCAATGACTCCGCGACCGCTCTCTTCAAGGCGGACAAGGTGGGGCCCTCGGAGAAAGAGCTCCGCAGCTCGGCGATCTCCTTCTGCGTGCGTTCGGCTTCCTCTTCGCGCCCCTCCAGGAAGGCGCGCTTAAGGCGGACCAGGAGATCCGGCCGAAGGTTGGCGAGCGCCGACACCGACCCGGCCGCTCCGGCCCGAAGGGCCTCCAGGACCATCCCGTCCGATCCCATGAGCACCCGAAGGTCGTTGCCCTTCGCCGCCGCCAGGTACTCGAGGTGGCGGTCGAAGGACTTCGTGGAGTCCTTCAGGCCGGCCAGCCCGTCGTGGGCCAGAGCCTCCAGGGTCTCCCGCTCGAGCTGGTTCCCCGTTCGATCAGGGATCGTGTACGCGAACACCGGGACATCGGGAACGGCCTCGAGCAGGGATCGGTAGTGGCGGAGGGTCTGCTCGGGGGCGAGCGAGTAATAGTACGGGACGACCGCCGAGATCGCTGAGGCGCCCGCGACCACCGCTCGGCGGGCCAGTCGGATCGTCGCCTCGGTGCCGGGCCGGCCGACGTGAGCGATGACCGTGCGCCCGCCAGCGGCTTCCACCGTAGCTGCGACCACCTCTTCCACCACCTCGTCGTCCAGCAGAGGGCCTTCGCCGGTGGTCCCGCAGGGCATGACGGCGTCAATGCCCTTGTCGAAGAGGAAGCGCACGTGACCGGCCAGGGCCTCCCGGTCCACCCCCCCGTCTTCCCCAAACGGGGTGAACAGAGCCGCGACGAACGTGAGCTCGGTCATGGCCCAAGCTTAGCCGCGGTCTGCTCACGCCCCCCATTTCCGGTGGGGCGCGTGACCCGTGGTCAGGCACCGCAGGCGGTAGACCGCCGTGCTGGCGGTGAGGTAAAGCGTCCGGGAATCGTCGTCTCCCCATGCCAGGTTGGCGGTGACCTCCGGCATCGGCAGGTGTCCGAGCACGGCCCCTCCCGGATTGCATAGCCACAGCCCCCCTGGCCCCGTGGTGATGATGTTGCCGGCTTCGTCGAGCTTCAGCCCGTCGGGCACGTCACCCTCTTCGGGTAGCTCCACGAGGACGTCGCCGCCGGAGAACCGCCACCCCGACTCGATCCGGAACGCCCGAAGATGGTTGCGTTCGGAGTCCACGACGAGGAGCCGGTCCTCCGCGGGTGTGAGGGCTAGACCGTTGGGACCCTCGAAGTCGTCGGCGATGAGCACCGGCTCCGAGGCCCCGGGCGGGAGGCGATAGACGCCCCGGAACGGCAGCTCCTGTTCGCCCGGCCCGCCGTAGCCCTCCGTCAGGCCGTAGTGGGGATCGGTGAATATGACGGTCCCGTCCTCGGCGATGACCAGGTCGTTGGGCGCGTTGAGCCGCTTCCCCTGGTACCGGTCCACCACGGTCTCCAGGCCTCCAGCAGTCTCCTTGGTGATCCGCCGGGTGCGGTGCTCGCACGAGAACAGGGCCCCGGCGCGGTCGTAGGCGAGCCCGTTGGCATGCTCGCTGGGCTTCCTGAGCACCTGCGTGCCCGAGTCCTGGCTCCACCGATACATGGCGTCGCCGGCCAGGTCTACGAACGTGAGGTGCTGATGCCGGAAGCTCCACACCGGCCCCTCGGTGAACTGGAAGCCGTCCGCGATCCTCTCCGGTTCCACGTCGGGATCCACCAACCGTGTTGCATCGGACTCGAACACCTCGAGGCTCATCGCTCCCTCCAGTCTTCCAGCACGACCTGCCATCGCGGATCGACTCTTCGCTCGACCAGCCGAACCCGCAGCGTCCCGATCCCCTCGATCTCCCCCTCGATCACGTCTCCGGCGGCACAGGGGCCCGCCGGAGGGGTGCCCCCAGTCACCAGGTCGCCCGGCTCCAGCGTCGAGAACGTGGAGATGAACGAGAGCAGATCGGGGTGATGAAGCCGCATCTCCGCGGTCGACGACTTCGCCTCGACCCGGCCGTTCCGGCGGCGGACCATCGCCAGCCCACCGGCGGGCTCGACCTCGTCTCGGGTGACCACCCAGGGTCCGCACGGGGCGAATCCGTCCACGTTCTTCGCCCATTGCTGGTGATCCCGGTTCACCAACTCGATCTCGTGGAACACGAGGTCGTCGAGGATCGTGTAACCGAAGATGGCCTCCTTCGCCTGCTCGGGCGTCGCGGAACTGAGACGCTGCCCGACGACCGCGGTGAGCTCCCACTCGTGGAACACCGTCCCGTATCCGACCGGGACCCCGACCTCGGCGTCGTGGCCCACGAGCGCGCTCGGCGCCTTGAGGAAGATGTTGGGGGCCTTCAGATGGGCGAGCCCCAGCATCCTCCGGTAGTCCTCGAAGTTGAGGCCAACGCACCAGATCTTGGAGGGATCGGGGATGGGAGGGAGGAACCGGGAGGAATCGAGATCCACGGTTCGACCGTCCCATACGGCGAGGGCTCCGGCGTCGCCGCCATCACCCAGGAACTCCCGCAAGCTCGGGGCGAGGCCCGTCGCGTCCACGACGCGAGCGTCTTCCACCCGGCCCCACACCGTCCGGCCTGCCGCCTCCACCGTCGACACTCTCACCGGGAAGCTCCCTTAAGCGGCCGGGACTCTGTTTCACTCCGCGGAACTGGTCGCGCAGCGAGCGAATCCAACTTAGCCATGCGTTCAACGGCCAGTCAAACCGCCGACTTGACTTGTCGAAGGGGGGCAGGGTAGGCATCGCCCGAGGCATCTCGAGCGGAAGCAGGCTAGATGCGCCTTCAAGATCGCGCGGCCATCGTCACCGGTGCGGCACGAGGGATCGGCAAGGGAATCGCCTCCGAGTTCGTCAAGGAGGGCGCGAGGGTGGTGCTCGCCGATGTCGACGACGAGACGGCCAAGGAAACCGAGCGGGAGCTGTCGAGCGCGGGTGGGACGGTGAAGGCGGTGCACTGCGACGTGGCCCAAGAGTCCGATATCCGGGCGCTCTTTCGTGAGACGGAAGCGGCGTTCGGCCCGCTCGACATCCTGGTCAACAACGCGGCCGTGGGCGTGTACATGAGCCTCGTCGACGCCACCGCCGAGGACTTCGACCGTGCTGTGGCGGTGAACCTCCGAGGTGTGTTCCTGTGCATGAAACACGCTGTCCCGCTTCTTCGCAGCGGAGCGAGCCGCTCCATCATCAACATCGCGTCGGTCCACTCGGTCCAGAATGTCGGCGGGACCGTTCCCTACGCTGCGACGAAGGGCGGGGTGGCCGCGCTGACCCGGGCGGCGGCTGTCGACTTGGCTCCCCATGGGATCAGGGTCAACGCCATCTGCCCCGGGTGGATCGATACCCCACTGATCCGAGGGATCTTCGACGAGTCCGGCGACCCCGAGGGCATGCGCCGGTCCGTGGAGCGCCGGCAGCTGCTGGGTCGGCTGGGAACGCCCGAGGAGATCGGACGGGCGGCGGTCTTCCTGGCCGGTGAGGAGTCGTCATATTGCACGGGGTCGCTGCTCTTCGTGGACAGCGGGATGACCGCGCAGCTGGAGACGTGGGCAGAGTGAGGAGTCGCTGATGGATCTCGGACTGGACGAGCGGCCGGCGCTGGTGGCTGCCGCCAGCAAGGGGTTGGGAAGAGCCTGCGCCCTGGCCCTGGCGCGGGAAGGCGCCGCGGTGGGCATCTGCGGAAGGGACGAGGGCAACCTGAAGTCCACCCGAGACGAGATCGCCGAGGAGACCGGGGCGAACGTGGTGGCTATACCTGCCGACGTGTCCCAAGAGGAGGACGCGGTGCGATTCATCCGTGAGGGCGCGGAGGCCCTGGGTGGATGCCAGATCCTGGTAGCGAACGCTGGCGGGCCTCGCATCGGGAAGTTCGACGAGCTCACCGACGACGATTTTCGAACCGCTCTCGAGCTCAACTACTTCTCGACGATCCGGATGGCTCGTGAAGCCCTTCCTCTCATGCGGGAAGCGGGTTACGGGCGCCTGATCGTGGTTGGGTCGCTGGCCATCAAGCAACCGGTCGCCAATCTCCTGCTGTCCAATTCGGTCCGGGCAGGCATGGCAGGGTGGGCCAAGACGCTGGCCGACGAGGTGGGCCCGGACAGCATCACCGTCAATGTCGTGTTGCCCGGGATGCTGTTGTCGGACCGGGTTCGGTTCCTCATCCAACAGCGAGCGGATGAAGCCGGACGAAGCTTCGAGGACCAGGTGGACAAGGAGTCTCAGTCGATGCCCCTCAGGAGGCTCGGCGACCCTAAGGAGCTGGGGGACGTCGTGGCGTTCCTCGCCTCCGAGCGGGCTTCCTACCTGACGGGCTGTTTCATCCAGATCGACGGCGGCCTCTACCGCGGCCTGCTGTAGGACCCCTGCCTGCTCTGCTTCAGGTACGGGCGACCCCGCCCGAAAGGGCTATTGATGGACCGACTCCCAACCTCTAGGCTCGCCCGGCTTTGTCTCCTAGGAGGTATCTCGTGCGCCGTTCGCTGATCCCGGCCGCCCTGACGGCCCTGCTGCTCGCTTCGTTGTTCGTCCCGCCCTCCGGTGCCGCCGACCGCGGCAACGCCGCCGCCCAGGCCGCTCGCCGACCACGGCCACAGAAGGTGGGCTACCAGGCTCGGGGCACGTTCGTGCCCGGCGAGGTCCTGATTAAGTTCCGACCCGGAGTCAGCCGCGGGGTCGAGCGAGCGGTGCACGGCGCCGTGGGTGCTCGCGTTCTCAGCCGGATCTCCGGCGGGCTTGGCATCGATCACGTTCGACTGCCCCGCGGCCTCACCGTGGCCGACGCCGTTCGACGGTACTCGGCGAATCCGTTGGTCGAGTATGCGGAGCCGAACTTCTACCGGTTCCCCACGTTCACGCCGAACGACCCGAACTACAACAACCTGTGGGCGCTCAACAACACCGCCCAGACACATCCCATCTCCGATCCGCCTCCGGCCACAGCGGCAGGGACGGCGGGCGCCGACATGGACGTGGCGGAGGCGTGGGACAACGAAAAGGGCGACCCGGGCGTGGTCATCGCCATCGTCGACAGCGGGGTGGACACAGCTCACCTGGACATCGCGGGGAATCTTTGGGAGAACCCGGGCGAGACTCCCGGCGATGGCCTGGACAACGATTTCAACGGCAAGATCGACGACGTGAACGGGTGGGACTTTGAGGAGAACGACGCAGGGCTTCTCGGCCCATCAACGGCGCTCGGTTTCGACCACGGTACCCACGTGTCCGGGACCATCGCCGGGGTGACCAACAACTCCACGGGAGTGTCGGGCGTGTGCGGCGGCGACGCAGGTGCTGTCACGCCGGAGCCCGGGTGCTCCATCATGGTGCTGAAGTTCATGGACGACCTCGTGGACATCGACGGCGACGGTTTCAACGATATGGTGGGAACGTTGTCCGCGGAAGTAGCCGCGATCACGTACGCGCGCCAGAAAGGTGCGCACATCATCAACGCGAGCTACGGAGGCCCGAGCTGGACCAACTCCGAGCGTGAGGCGATCAGGCTGGCAGGCGTCAACAGCGACATCCTGTTCGTGGCCGCTGCGGCGAACGACAGCCTGGACAACGACATGTCGCTGGCCGGCGACCTGAACGGGGACGGCATCCCCGACATCTTCTCGCCCGCCTACCCGGCCAGCTACAATTTGTCGCGAATCCTCACGGTGGCCGCCAGCAACCATCACGACGAGTACGGCTACTTCACCGGCTGCGGCCTGGGCGGGAACCCGTTGTGGTTCTGCGCCTTCACCAACTTCGGCCGATACTCCGTCGACGTGGCGGCCCCCGGGGTAGACATCCTCAGCACGACGCCCTCGAACACGTACGCCACGTTCAACGGCACCTCCATGGCGGCCCCGCACACGGCCGGAGTGGCGGGACTGCTCCTGTCCCAGGACGGCACCAGGAGCGCCCTTACGCTCAAGAACATCATCATGGCCACCGCCGA
>DASYVD010000063.1:0-43013 GCA_036000545.1 Actinomycetota bacterium
GACCGGGAAGCGGAGCGGAGCCGCTCCCTATCGTGGTGGTACACGGAGCAGGGCAGGCGGTTCGGGCTCCTGGCCGACCTCCCTGCGGCCCAGGGGGCCGTTGTGGCTAAGGCACTGGACCGCCTGGCGGAGTCCCTCCCGGTGATGCCGGGGGAGGAGGATCCCTTGTACGCGCAGGCCCGGAAGGCTGATGCCCTGGTGGCGCTGTGCTCCGTCCGGATCTCGAACGACCCCGATCCCGACCGGGCTACAGTCGTGATCCACGCCTCGCTCGAGGGACTCCTCTCCGGGGAGGGAGGATGCGAGGTTGAAGGGGGCCCGGTCATCCACCCGGAGACCACGCGGCGCCTGCTGTGCACGGGGAGGGTTCAGACGGTAGTCGAGGACGAGAGAGGAAACCCCGTTCGACTGGGACGGATCACCCGGGAGCCCCCGGCGTGGATGCTCCGCCAGCTCAGGTACCGGGACCGAGAGTGCACTTTCCCGGGATGCGGGGCCCGGCGGTTCACCCAAGCCCACCACATCCTTTGGTGGGAGCGGGGGGGAACCACCGACCTGGACAATCTCCTGCTCGTGTGCAGCTTCCACCACAAGCTGGTCCACGAACACGGGTGGGCGGTGCGTTGGGAGGGAGACGGCCCAGCCCTGTGGTTCCGCCCCGACGGAACCTGCTACCGCGCCGGGCCTGGTCCGCCTCCCGAGGCGCCGGTCGAACAAGAATCTGCCATGGCAGCCATAGAGTCCTGAGCGAGTTAGCCGGTGATGCCAGGCTGCGTGGCCCGCCGGCCCTGGCGGAGGTGCCACCACCACACGGGCGCGGCGGCGATGACGAAGATGGCCCCGTCGATGGCCTGCCGACCGGCCTCTGTCGGTTCCGGATAGCACTCGTCCTGGCGAGGATATCCAGCGGGGACCGCCTGCTCTTCGACCGCGAAGCAGTGGGGCACGGCGGCGTCCACCCCCGCCGAGAGCATCGCGATCATCCCGCCCACCACGAACCACAGAGCCACGAACGCCACCAGGTGGAAGTAAAGGGAGCGTCCCCAGAAGGCGGGCGATACCGCGCGCCTCTCTCCTCTGCGAGCCTCCCGGAGGTGCCACCAGAGGAGCAGAGCCCCGGGCAGCGCGAACGCCAGCCCGTGCAGCATGGTCCGAACGGCGTCTCGCGGCTCCTGGAACTCGTTCGGGAGGACAAGGGCCCGGATCCCGAACAGCCCCCCGATCACGCCCCCGAGCACCAGGGCCACCCCGATGGCGGCCACGAAGTAGTAGTAGAGCTGCGCGATGACGTGGGCTGCCCGTCCAGCTTCGGGCTCGCGCGGGGGAGCTGGTCCGGCGGGCGGGCCTGGCTCGGTCACCAGCCGCGGACCTGGAGGAGGCCCTGCTCGCCGAGCTCCTTGATGTCCAGGCCTCGCATGGGCTCCCCGAGCCCCCGCGACACCTTGGCCAGAACCTGGGGATCGTTGAAGTAGGTGGTGGCCTCCACGATGGCCCGGGCGCGCGGCGCGGGATCCTCCGCCTTGAAGATCCCCGATCCGACGAACACCCCGTCCACCCCCAGCTGCATCATGAGAGCGGCGTCCGCGGGCGTGGCGATGCCTCCGGCCGCGAAGTTCACCACGGGCAGGCTTCCCCGCTCCGCCACTTGCCGCACCAGCTCGAGCGGCGCGCCTAGCTCCTTCGCTGCCGAGACGAGCTCGTCCTTACGAAGCGTTTTCAGCCGGGCGATGGCGCCGGAGATGGCCCTGGCGTGACGCACCGCCTCCACCACGTTGCCGGTTCCCGCCTCGCCCTTGGTGCGGATCATGGCCGCGCCCTCGGCGATCCGGCGCAGCGCCTCACCCAGATCCCGGGCGCCGCACACGAACGGCACGGTGAACTCCCACTTGTCGATGTGGTGTTCCTCGTCAGCGGGAGTGAGCACCTCACTCTCGTCGACGTAGTCCACCCCCAACGACTGAAGGATCTGCGCCTCCACGAAGTGGCCGATCCGGCATTTGGCCATGACGGGGATGGTGACCGCGTCCATGATCTCCTGGACCTTGACGGGATCCGCCATGCGGGCCACCCCGCCCTCGGCCCGGATGTCGGCTGGCACTCGCTCCAGCGCCATCACCGCGCACGCCCCGGCCTCTTCGGCGATCTTGGCCTGATCGGCGGTGGTCACGTCCATGATCACTCCGCCCTTGAGCATCTCGGCCAAACCGGCCTTGACGCGGAAGGTTCCGGTTTGCTTCTCCATCACGCCCTCCTGAGGGTGCCTGCCACCACGACCGCGAACGTCCACCACGAGGTCAGCCAACCAGGCATGGAAGCAGTATAGGCCGGGGAAGCGGGCCCGAGCCTAGCTGAAGTCGAGGCGCTTCTCGTCGAACCGTTCCCGGGGGAATAGCTGGACCCACGTGGTGCCCGGAGCGAGGGCGATCTCGTTTCCCTGCCGGTCCACCAACTGGGTGATGTCGTCTCGGGTCTCCCGGATCCACCGCCCCTGGATGACCCTGCCGTTCCGGA
The DNA here is from genome assembly GCA_036000545.1 of Actinomycetota bacterium. Taxonomy (GTDB): domain Bacteria; phylum Actinomycetota; class UBA4738; order UBA4738; family CALAEC01; genus DASYVD01. Next base: position 2,512 of record DASYVD010000063.1, read on the forward strand.
CGACGAACGCCGGACCACGCCCGATGAGTACCGGCTCCGGGACGGGATTTCCGGCGGGATCGAGGCGACCGGTCGGGCGCACCTCAACTACCTGCACGACGACGTTCGTGGCGGACACCTGGGTCCCGTCCTCCAGGGTGTGCGGCTCCGTCCCGTGGAAGCGGAGGTATCGGTTCTGGCCCCGACGGTATCTCCAGAACACGTCGGACTCCGGCGAGTAGTCCGCGTGGACCGTCCGGGCCCGCCTGGTCCCTTCCGTGGGCGCGTCCTCGTCGTAGGTGAACACGGTATCGGGGACCTGGCGTCCGCCCCTGCCCGCGCGGTACAGCGCCCGGGTGGCCGTGTACAGGTTGTGCGGGGCGTCCCGGTTCGGGTCGAGTTCGTAGGCGTTGGGAGCTTCGTCGATGCCGACGTCGACCACCCCCACGGCCCGGATCGCTTGCTTCACCTGCGGGATGCCGCCCGAGTAGCCGAACAGGGGACTGCCGAATTGCACGAGAATCATCGGGTCTGATTCCCGCACGCTGCGAACGGGGCCCAACCGCTCCGCGTCCCGGCACTGGAACACCGCGACGAACCGGGTGATGCCTCCTTCTACCGGCTGCTCGTACACGATGTCCGCGGCCTCCAGCCCGATCTGCGGGCGGGACACGCTGATGTTCTCGATCTTCACCGCCAACGCCCGGCGCTGGGGCACGCTCCGTCCCCCCGACGGTTCCAGCCCGGTGAGTGGGCAGGCCTTGGGCCGCTCGATTCCGCCGATGATTCCGTCCAGAGGCCCACCCCCGGTCAGCAGGAAGTAGCCCAGGGCCGCGGCGGCCAGCAGGACCACCACCACGGCCACGCCGATCAGGGTCTTGCCGCGCGTGGTCAACGCCATGTGGGGAATCCTCCTCGGAGCGGTCGCGGGACGGGGTGCGGCGCGATGCTACTGCCCCCTCCGGGCCGATTCAAACCTCTCACATCTCCTCGAGGGCCTTGATCCGCTCCTCGATCGGGGGGTGCGTGGTGAACAGCCGCTCCCACCGCGTCCACCCCGAGCCGGCGGTCCGCGACGGCTGCGAGAACCACAGATGCGCGGTGGCGTTGTTCGCCGCCCGGAGGGGCTCGGTGCTGGCGGCGATCTTTCGAAGAGCGGAGGCGAGCCCGGGCGGATACCGGGAGAGGAGCGCCCCGTCCGCATCGGCGAGGAGCTCCCGGCGGCGAGACACCGCGAACCGGATCAGTTGGGCGAACAACGGCGCCAGCACCGCCAGAACCAGCCCGACGATGGCGATGATCGCCCCGGCCCCTCCCCCTCCGGCACGATCCCCGCGCCTGCCGCGGGATCCTCCCCAGAAGAACGCTCGGAGCATCCAGTCGGCGAGGAGCGCCACAACGCCGACCAACGTCGCCACCAGGGTGCCGACCAGGATGTCGCGGTTGCGGACGTGGGCCAGCTCGTGGGCCAGGACGCCCTCCAGCTCCACTCGGTTCATCACCTCGAGCAGCCCCGCCGTGACGGCCACCGAGGAGTGCTCCGGGTCACGGCCGGTGGCGAAGGCGTTCGGGGCCTTCTCCGGTATCACATACAGAGCGGGCTTGGGGATGCCGGCGGCGATGGACAACCCCTCGACGATGTTGTGGTACCGCGGGTACTCCGCCCGGGACGCGGGGCGGGCCCGGCTCACCCGCAGCACGAGACGATCGCCGTAGCGGTAGGAGCTCCAGGAAAGCACCCCTGCGATGACCACTGCGAGCACCACCCCGGCGGGACCCGCCCGGTACAGCTGCCCGAACACGAACCCGAGCGCGGCCGCCAGTAGCAGAACCAGGAACACGAGCAGCACTGAGCGCCACTTGTTCCGAGCGATCTGCTCGTACACGGGTTACGGCCGGACGTCCACCGGGCCCCGGGACTCCTCCTCGATCTCGAAGAAGTCCCGCGTCCGGAAGTCCCCTACCCGGGCCACGAGCAGCGATGGGAACTGCTGGATCAATGTGTTGAAGCCCATGACCTGGTCGTTGTAGAACTGCCGGGCGAACGCGATCTTGCTCTCGGTCGCGGTCAACTCCTCTTGCAGGGCCAGAAAGTTCTCGTTCGCTCGCAGCTGCGGGTAGGCCTCCGCCACGGCAAGCAGCTGTCGGAGCCCCCGGGTGATGTCGGTCTCCGCCTGGGCCTGGTCGGGAACGGTCCCCGCGGCCATCGCCCGGGCCCTGGCCTCGGTCACCTTCTCGAAGAGCTCCCGCTCGTGTGCCGCATAGCCCTTGACCGTTTCCAGCAAGTTGGGGATGAGGTCGTACCGGCGGCGAAGCTGCACGTCGATCCCGGACCACGCGTTGTCCACCCGGTTCCGCAGGCGAACCAGCCGGTTGTACGTGAGGACTACGTACAGGAGCAGGAGGACTGCGACCCCGAGAAGGATCCATACCCAGGTCACGGCGGGCATCTTAGCAGGCAGGTTTCGAACGCCGGTCCCTTACCCCCATGAGGGCCTCGACGCCCACGCCGGCGCGGCTTCATCCTCCACTGAGCGCCTCCTCATAGGCGGCCTCCACCTCCCGGGCCACCTGGTCCCACGAATACCTGCCGGCCCGGGCCCGTCCCGCCTCTCCCATACTCCGTCCCAGTTCGGGCTGGTCCAGGATCCGGCTCACCTCCGCAGCCAGGCGCCGGGGGTCGGACGGCGGCACCAGGAGTCCTTCCACCTCGTGGCGAACCACCTCTCGGTAGCCGGGGATGTCGCTGGCCACCACGGGGAGGCCCGCAGCCATCGCCTCAACGAGCACGATGCCGAAGCTCTCCCGCCCCGTCGCCGGGGCGCAGAACACCTCGCTGGCCGCGTGATAGGGGGGCAGCAGGTCGTGGGGCACGCTTCCCAGCATGATGACCCGGTCGCGCAGCTCCACCGGAAGCGATTGAACGACGCGCCGCTCTTTGCCATCGCCGGCCACCACGAGCAGGGCGTCGGGATGACCACGCGAGAGGATGGCAAACGCCCGGACCATCACCGGGAACCCCTTGCGACGGTCCAGACGGTTGACGAAGAGGATACGGCGGCCGTCGGGCAATGGAGCGGGGTCGGCGCCGCTGAACGCCTCGACCTCGGCGCCGTTGGGGATGATCCGGAGGCCGTCCTGAGGGAACCTGTGGGCCACGAAGGCAGCTGCTGCTTCCGACACCGCGATGCGTACAGCGAGCCGGCGCCAAACTCGTCGAAGGGCGGGCGCGGTCACGGAGAACAGCAGCGCCCGGTCGGCGTATGCGTGGAACGTGGCCACCACAGGCGCCTGGGGGAACCGGGAGGCGAACATGGCGGTCCCGGGGACCAACGGCTCGTGCGCATGGATCACCTCCGGCCTGAAGTCGTTTAGGGCACGACGGACCCTGCCCGCCGAGGCCGGCGTCGGACAGATCGGGGCCACCGAGCCGTTGTACGGCACGCGCACCGGCCGGCCTACCGCCACAACGTGCGGCTCGGCGGGTGGGGCGGAGGCAGGCGCCAGCACCAGGACCCGGTGCCCCCGCCGGAGCAATCGGTCGGCGAGCTCCCGAACGTGGACCTGAACCCCGCCGGTGGCGTCCCAGGCGTAGGGGCAGGCCAGGGCGATCCTCAATCTTCTTCCTCGGGCCAGGCGGGTTGGAGCATGTGCCACTGGGTGGGGGCCGCCGCGATAGCCCGCTCGAATTCCGCCCCCAGCGCGCGGGTCAGGGTGGCCACGTCCGTCCTGCGGTCACCCGTGGGCTCGATCGAGAGCGGAGGGTTGATGATGCAGAGCCATCCGCCATCCCTTTCGTAGAGCGCTGCGGGAAGCAGCGGGCTTCCCGTGGAGAGCGACAGGGCCGCTGGCCCGGGCGGGAGGGGCCGCCTGGCCCCGAACATCTCGACCTCGACGCCCCGGCCTCGCAAGGCACGATCGGCCACCAGCGTGAGCAGCTCGTTTGCGGCGAGCCTCCTGGCGAGCTCTTCACCGAGCGCCCGCCGCCCCGCCAGCGGGACAATCTGCATCCCCAGGGCGACCCGGTGGCGGTAGAACAGATCGTAGAGGGCTCTGGGCCGGAGCCGCTCGGCCACCGCGACCAAGCGGTACCCCTGCAGGTGGAGCCAGTGGCCCGCCACGTCCCAGGTCCCCAGGTGCGGAAGGGCCAGCACGGCGCCTCGTCCCTCCTCCACGGCCCGGTCGATGTGCTCCCGGCCCTCCATCCGGAATCGCCTGATCACGTCCCCGTCGGAGAGCACCCGCACGTGGAACGACTCGAACCAGAAGCGGGCGTAAGACCGGAACACCTCCTTCGTCGCAGCCTGGAGAACGGATGAGCCGGAAGGCTCGCCCAGCACCCGAGACAGGTTGCGCTCAACGATCCTCCGGGGCCGGCCCAGCAGCCCCCAGGCGAGCAGGCCGGCCCGCTCGAACAAGGCCAGGCCGAGGCGCTCCGGGAGCCCCAACGCCAGGCGCTCCATCGTGGCGAACCCCAGGTAGGCCAGCCGTTCCCGGAAGGCCTCCGGCCGCCCCTCCGCGGGAGCCGCCCCGGCCGTGAACTCTGTCACCGAGGCTCCCGCTGGCGCCCGAGTTCCACGATCTCCAGCGCCAGAACGGCTGCCGACAGTAGCGCGACTGCCCACAGCGACACCTCGACCTGGCCGGCGAGCAACCCCAGCGCCACCAGGAAGAGCGGCGCCGCCTCGAATAGGGCTGGAACGTTCACCCGGAACCCCAGGCCTTGCGACCTTACTCGCAGGTAGACGGCCAGGTAAGAAGCTCCCAACCCGGTGATCGCGGCGGCCGCGATCCGCGGCTCTCCCGGTAGGGCCACCCATGCGATGGCTCCCAGGACCACAGCCTCCGCGAATCTCTCGGCGATCGCGTGGAGCAGGAGAAGCCGTGGCGACCCTCCGGCCCATGCCGTCGCGGCCACGAGCGCACCACCGGCCAGGGCCACACCGAGGGCTGGGGGAAGGCAGCGCATGGCCCCGCAGGCCTCCACATCCACGGGCCCACGGGCCTCCGCCAGAAACTGGACGGTGGCCGTTGTTCCTGCCCCGGCCAGCGCCACGGCCAGCAGGAAGAAGAACACCCCCGACCGCACCGGCACCCCGCTCATCGGGGCACCGAGCCTAGCATCTAGGGACCTAGCGGCTCGGGGGCCACATCGGTCCCGGCGAATCGCAGAACGAAAGACCCCGCCACGGACTCAGCGTCCGACACGGCGATGGTCGGCGGGCACCGCTGGAGGCGCCGCCACGCCACCAGTGCCAGGCCGACGTCTTCCGGCAGGCCCGGATGAGGCGCCACCACCACCTTCTCGAAGTTCCGGGCCAGTCCCTCCAGCATCGCCACGACCTCCGGGGCGACGGTCGGGTCCTCCGGCCGGTAGTAGAGGACGGTGTACCCGTGCTCCAGATTGTGCACGGCCGTCGGCTCGTCCACGGGCTCGTTGTAGACGGAAACGTCGGGGGAAAGAGCGCTGACCCGGTGGGGGCCCGAGGCCGCAGGCGTGGTGGCGTACTGGGGCGGGGGGGCCTCCTCGCCGATGTGGGCCTGCCCCTCGTTCGGCGTCGTCTCTATGGCCGTGCACCCGGCACCCTCAGCGGCCTGGTCGGCCAGGGGCGCGATCCGCGCCGCCTCCCGTTCCATGGCGAAGACCGCGCGGGCGCCGGCGAGGCATCCCTCGTACGCAGCGTCCCGGACGTCCTGTTCCGCTCGCGATGCGTAGGCGGCCGCCAGATCACGAGGGTCTGGGCTCAGGGCGTCCAGCTCCTCGGCCAGCCGGTCGAGTCCAAACAGCCGGCCGAACCGGCGGCAGTCCTCCTCACCTGTCTCCCGGGCCTGCGGCTCTCCGGGGGGCTCGGGACTTCTCGGCCCCGATCCCGTGGGGCCCCGCCCGCATCCGGTGACAGCGAGGGAGAACACAGCGAGGAGGACGCAGGCACGCCCGCCCCTCGGACCACGTCCCGTGTCTTCGCGCTCCTCGTTGGTCATGTCGGGTGTCCGGTGAGGGCCTCGGAGGCTCCGAGGCCGCGCAAACTATAATCCGAGGCGTTCCCTACGCAGGGAGTCCTTTCCATGAAGACGTACGAAGCCGCGAACATCCGAAACGTCCTCCTCGTGGGTCACGGTGGCGCGGGGAAGACCACCCTCACCGAAGCCATGTTGTTCGCCGCGGGAGCAACCACCCGGATGGGAAAGGTCGAGGACGGCAACACCATCACCGACTTCGAGCCCGAGGAGGTGCGTCGGAGCATCAGCGTCTCACTCGCGCTGGCTCCAGTGGAATGGCGGGACGTCAAGATCAACGTGCTTGACGCCCCCGGGTACGCCGACTTCATCGGTGACGTCAAGGCGGCGATCCGGGCGGCGGACGCATGCCTGTTCGTGGTGTCCGCGGTCGAGGGCGTCGAGGTCCAGCACGAGGTGGTGTGGGAGCTCGCCGTCGAGGCCGGCGTTCCCCGGGCGTTCTTCGTGAACAAGCTGGACCGGGAGCGTGCTTCCTTCCAGCGGACTCTGGACGGGTTGGTCCAGGCGTTCGGCACGCAGGTGGCGCCTCTGCAGTTCCCCCTGGGCGAAGAGCACGAGTTCGAGGGAGTTGCCGACCTCCTGTCGCGAAAGGCCTACCGGTACCCCTCCGGCCCCCAGGGAGAGGAGGGAGACTGGCCCGACGACATCGCCGGGAAGGCAGACCCCTACCGGGAGAAGCTCACCGAGGCGGTGGCCGAAGCGGACGACGCGCTCCTGGAGAAGTACCTCGAGGAAGGAGAGCTCTCCGAGGAAGAGGTGGTGCGCGGGGTAAAGGCCGGGATCACCCAAGCGAAGTTCGCCCCGGTGCTCTGCGGCTCGGCGTCCCACGGGATCGGGGTCGACCGGGTGGCCGAGTTCATCGCCGACGCCTTCCCCTCCCCCACCGACCGGCCACCGGTGAAGGTGGTCACCAAGGACGAGCAGGAAGAGGAGCGGCCGTGTGATCCGGCGGGCCCGCTCACCGCGTTCGTGTTCAAGACGATCTCCGACCCCTACGTCGGCAGGATCACCCTGTTCCGGGTGTTCTCGGGACGGATGCGTCCCGACTCCACCGTGCACAACGCGACGCAGGGAACGGAGGAACGGGTCGCCCAGCTTTTCACGATGCGGGGAAAGGACCATGACAGCCTCTCCGAGGTGCCTGCCGGAGACATCGGCGCAGTCGCCAAACTCTCCCACACCGCGACGGGCGACACCCTCACCACGAAAGACTCGCCGGTGACGCTTCCAGCCCTCGAGCCTCCCGAGCCGCTGTACGCGCTGTCGGTTGAGCCCAAGACCCAGGGCGACGAGGACAAGCTCTCGACGGCCCTGGCCCGGATCCAAGAAGAGGACCCCGCCTTCCGCGTGGAGAGACAAGCGGACACCCACCAGACCGTGATGTTCGGGATGGGTGAAACGCACGTGGACGTGATGGTGGAGCGGATGAAGCGGAAGTTCGGCGTGGAGGTCACCACGCAGCCGGCAAAGGTGCCCTACAAGGAGACGATCCGGGGAAAGGCCCAGGCCATCGGGCGGTACGTGAAGCAGACCGGGGGACACGGGCAGTTCGGGGTGGCTCACATCGATGTGGAGCCGCTCGAGCGGGGAGCCGGATTCGAGTTCGTGGACAAGATCGTCGGCGGTGTGGTCCCCAATCAGTTCATCCCCTCCGTGGAGAAGGGGGTGGTGAAGGCGATGCAGGAAGGGGTCACGGCCCGCTACCCCATGGTCGACGTGCGGGTCACCCTGTTCGATGGCAAGCACCATCCCGTGGACTCTTCGGACATGTCCTTCCAGATCGCGGGGTCGATGGCCCTCAAGGAGGCCAGCCAGAAGGCCGGCGTGATCCTCCTGGAACCGATCGTCGACGTGGAGATCGTCGTCCCCGAGTCGATGACCGGCGACATCATGGGCGACCTGAACTCCAAGCGTGGGAAGGTCCTCGGGATGGAACCGACGGGCACCGGGAAGACGAAGGTGTTGGCCCAGGTGCCGCAGGCGGAAATGACCCGATACGCCATCGACCTCCGGTCGATCACCGGCGGACGAGGAGTCTTCAGCATGCGCTTCTCTCACTACGAGGAGGTCCCCAGCCACCTGGCCGAAAAGGTCGTGGCGGAGGCCCAGCGAGAGAAAGAAGAGGCCCACCGGTAGACGGCGGGCGCCAGGGACCGCCGATGGCCGATCGCGACGCCTACGACGCCGAGTACTTCACCACGCTCTACGGAGCCAGTCCTCGTCAGACCTGGGCCGACCGCAAGCGCGATGCCCGAGTCGTGGACCTGGTGCGGCGCCACGCCCCGCCACGCGCGCGGGGGGAGTCCCTCCTCGACGTGGGATGCGGCTTCGGGTACCTGCTGAGGAGGTTCCGGGGCGGGTTCGCGCTGTTCGGGATCGACCTCTCGGCGCACGCGGTGCGCGAGGCCGGGGCGCGCCTCGACGGCGCGGTGGTCGCTCAGGCGAACGTCGAGGAGGGGATCCCGTTCCGGGAGCGCTTCCGGGTGATTCTGGCGGTAAACGTCATCGAGCACCTCGGGAAGCCGCGAGCCGGCGTGGCGAACATCCGCGAGGCCCTCGGTCCGGAAGGGCTGTGCGTGGTTCACTTGCCGACGGTGAACAACCTGCTGAACCGGGCCATCTACCGCTTCTCCTACGCCAAGGACCCCACCCACGTGTTTCGCCCTTCCGGTGACGAGGTCGTCGAGTTGTTTCGATCGGAAGGGTTCAGTCTACTCGAGCAGTCGTATGCCCCGCACGTTCCGCGCGGGCTGTGGAACACTGTGAGGGTGCACCCCGCGTACCTGGCCGCGTTCCGCAAAAGAGGTGACGGGAAGAATCGGAACGATGACTGACGAGATCGTAATGTACGGAGCCGACTGGTGCGGCGACTGCCGGCGAGCCCAACGCTTGCTGGAGGGCCGCGGCGTCGCCTATCGGTATGTCGATGTCGAGCACGACGCCAGCGGACGCGAGGAAGCTCGTCGGATCGGCAACTCCACCAAGATCCCGGTGATCGTGATGCCGGACGGTTCGGTGCTCGTCGAACCAACCGATCCCGAGCTGGCGTCGAAGCTCGACGGGCTCGCCATCCGCTAGCGTTGCGGTTGGCTGTCGCCTCCGCTCCCCGGCTCTTCCAGGCGGCGGCGCACCACACCCGCGAGGGCCCGGACGAAAGCCGGGTCATCGTTGGGCGATTCTGTGCGCACGAGCGTGATCCCCAGCTCGCGGGCGACCTCCTGGGCCTCGATGTCGATGTCGTACAGGATCTCCAGGTGGTCGGCGACGAAGCCGATGGGACATGACACTGCCGCCCGGTGACCCTCGACGGCGAGCTCCCGGAGCACCTCGGTGAGATCCGGCCCCAGCCACGGCTCGCCGGTGCGTCCGGAGCTCTGCCAGGCCACCCGGACCCGGCTCGCAGGAAGCCCGAGCTCCTCGCCCACGAGCCGTGCGGACTCCTCGACCTGACGGGGGTACGGATCGCCCTCGTCGACGATGCGGGCCGGAAGGCTGTGGGCGGAGAAGACCACCGGCGCCCGGCTCCGTTCCTCCTCGGGCAGCCTCCCGATCGCGTCGGATACCCGAAACATGACGAACCGCACCACATCGGGGTGGTCGTGCCACTGCTCCACGAATGTCATGGAGATGCCGGCGTCCGCAGCCGCTTTCCCGGCTCGGTCGATGTAGGCTCCGACGCTCATCCGGGCGTAGTGCGGGGCGAGGACGAGGCCGATCCCTTCGCGGATGCCCTCGTCCGCCATGGTTCGAACCACGTCCTCGATGTAGGGCGCCTGGTGCTTCATCCCGTGGTACGCGCGGAACGCTCGCTGCCCGCCCGTGAGTCGCTCGGCCTCGCCCAGCTCGCGCTCCAGTCCCCGAACCTGAGCCTCGGTGATCTCGATCAGTGGCGAGCGCCCCCCGATGGCCCGGTAGCGCCCCTTGAGCTCCTCCAGGAGCTCCGGTGAGGGTGCGCGACCTCCGCGGATGTGCGTGTAGTACCGCTCGACGTCGTCGAGCCCTCGGGCTGTCCCGTACGACATGCACAGCACGCCGAGCGGGCTCGCCATCAACGCCTCGCCTCCTCGGTGGTCGCGTGCACGAACTCCACCAGGCGAGCCAGGTTGTCGGGGTCGGTTTCCGGAAGCACACCATGGCCCAGGTTGAACACGTGCCCGGGCCGCCCCTCGGCCCGGCGCAGGACGTCGGCGGCCTTCCGCTCCACGATCTCCCACGGTGCCAGGAGCGCCGCCGGGTCGAGGTTGCCCTGCACGGCGATGTCGTGGCCCACCCGCGACCACCCCTCGTCGAGCGGCACGCGCCAATCGAAGCCCACCACGTCCGGGCCGGTCTCCCTCATCAGCTCGAGCAGATGGGACGTGCCCACGCCGAAATGGATCCGCGGTACGCCGAGACCGGCGAGCCCGTCGAGGATCCGGCGACTCCACGGGAGGACGTGATCCCGGTAGTCCTCCACTCCGAGCGCCCCGGCCCAGGAGTCGAAGAGCTGCACCGCCGCGGCCCCCGTCTCCACCTGGTAGCGGAGATACGCGCTGGTGGCCTCGGTGAGCCGGTCCATGAGGTCCCGCCACGTCTCCGGCTCCGAGAGCATGAGCGCCTTCGTCCGCGTGTACGTTCGTGAGGGCTCGCCCTCGACGAGGTAGCTGGCCACGGTGAACGGCGCGCCGGCGAATCCAATCACCGGGACGTCGAGGTCCGCCGCGAGGATCTTCACCGTCTCTCCGATGTACGGCACGTCCGAGGCCGGATCGAGCGGGCGCAACGCGCGCACATCGGCGGCAGTCCGGATCGGCGACGGGATCACCGGGCCGCGATCCGGCTCGATGTGGAGGTCCACGCCCATCGCCGCCACCGGGATCATGATGTCCGCGAACAGGATGGCGGCGTCGACCCCCAGCCGCTCCACGGGGATCCGGGCGACCTCCGCGGCGAGCTCCGGCGTGCCGGCGATCTCGAGGATCCCGTGTTCCTGGCGGAGCTTCCGATACTCGGGGAGGAACCGTCCGGCCTGGCGCATGAACCACACCGGGGTGCGTTCCACCATCTCGCGGCGGCACGCTCGGAGGAACAGGTCTTTCATGCCGTTCCTTCCTTGGTGGCCTTGAGCGAGAACGACAGCGGGAGCTCGCCGGGCCCCGGATACCACCACAGCCCGTCGTCGCGCTTCTCCAGGAACGGCATCTCCCAGTTGAGGAACGGCCACTCGTGGAGGAACTCGATGTGCAGTCCGCGCGCGACCAGAGAGTTGATGATCTCGCCCATGCTGTGGGACCAGTCGTATGCGAACGGCTGCTTCACCGGCGCGTCCGGGACAGCGTAGTCGGAGGACTCGAACGCGAGCGGCTTGGTCCGAGCGAAGTAGGGGTACTTCACTCGCGGCACTGTGGCGTCTTCCTCGATGTCGAACACGTACACGAACGGGTGGATCTCGTGGATGTAGAAGAAGCCGCCGGGCCGGAGGAAGCGGGCGATGACCTCCGCCCACCGCGGGACGTCGGGCAGCCACCCGAGCACCCCGCGGGACGTGTACACGACGTCGAACTTTCCGTCGAGGACGTCCGGAAGCTCGAGCACGTTCGCGTGCACGAAGGTCGCTTCCAGGGCGAGATCGTCCGCGAGCCGGCGAGCCAGTTCCACCGCCTGGCCGGAGAAATCGACGCCCGTGACCCTGGCGCCGAGGCGGGCCCACGAGAGGGTGTCTATCCCGAAATGGCACTGCAGGTGGAGGAGGTCCTTGCCCCGCACGTCGCCAATCTCCTCGACCTCGAAGTCGTGCAGGCGGACGCCGCCCTTCTTGAAGCTCTCCAGGTCGTAGAAGTCGGAGCCCTGGTGGATGGCGGTCCACTCGTCCCACAGGGCCCGGTTCGCCTCGAGGTAGTCGTCGCGCGGCGGCACGGTCCCAGCCTATCCGGCGCTCGAGGGCCAGTTCCGCTCCCAGCGGCTTATGATCGCCGGGTGGAGCAGGACCAGCCGGTCTCGATCCCCGCAGCCGTCGCGAAACTGCCGGGCCCCTGGGAACCGCAGGATCTGGTGACCGTCAACGACGCCATCGTCCGGGTATCGCGCCTCGAGGGAGAGTACGAGTGGCACCAACACCGGGACGATGAGTTGTTCCTGTGTTGGGACGGCACGTTCCGGGTGGAGATCGACGGCCGAGACCCCATCCAGCTGAGCCCGGGCGATCTCCTGGTGGTCCCGGCGGGGGCCCGCCACCGGGTGGTGGCGCCGAGCATGGCCCACACCGTCCTGGTGGAGCGACCGGAGACGAAGGCCCGCGGAGACTGACGTTCCCCGTCTACGTGCGAACTCGAAGCTCGGCGACCATACCCGCGGTGACCGGCTCCACCCGCTCCTGCGTCTGGGGGTTCAGAGCGGCGAGGGTTGCCTGTCCGGGGACGAGCGTGTCCGGGAGCCGGAAGATGTTCAGGCCCCGGGTGATGTCGCTCTCGTAGACGTAGCGGTTGTACCAGTACGACGCCCAGGCTCCGCCGACCTGGGTCGGATCGAGGGGCGGAGGATCGGAGAACCCGATCTCCCGAGGCGTTTCCGGGTCGGTGAAGTCGACCACGCTCGTCCCCGACTGATAGTTCCCGCTCACCAGCACATATCGGTCGGTCACGGGAACGACGTTGTAGTCGTGGATCGTGCAGTTCTCAGAGGCGGTCTGGAATCGGCGGAGGGTCCACCGCCCGAGCCGCCGCCCCGCCCGGCTCCCGAAGAAGAACACGCTACGCTCGACGGCCGGGTCGCTCCTCTGGCACTCCGGCGCGCCACCGCCGCCCGGCTCCCAGCCCAGGACGATAACTCTGCCGTCCCAGGTGAATGACGCCGAGTGCCACCCGTCCACCCCGCGCACCGTGCGCGTGAACAGGGGCCGGGGATGAAGTGGCAGGGAGATGTCCCACACGTTGGCCCGGGGCCAGCAAGCTCCAGCCGCCCGATCGACGCCGCGATGCACCGCGATGTCGTGGCAATGGTTCGCCCGCCGGATGGCGAACGACCGAACCACGCGGGCCTCACGGGGCCGGTCGATCGGCACGGAGACGATGGGGATCCGCCCGTGCGTCGGCTGACATTCGTTCCCGAACACCGAGCGCCCGAAGAAGCTCGGGTGGCTGGAGGAGACGTACAGGAGGACCCGGTCCCTTCCCGGCGTGGGGACGAGCGTCATCGTGTGAGCACCGCAGTCAACCGGAACGGCCTTGATGAACCGAGGCTGGGAGGGATCGCCGATCCGGAAGATCTGGATCCCCTCGAAACCCGGAACGCCGAGGGCGGTGTCCTGCCCGGAGCATCCTGCACGAGTCTGCGGGCGGTCGACGGCCCGAAAGAGCAGCGTTCCCCACACGGCGACGTCTCCCTGCCCGCCGTGGCAGGACACTCGAGACAGAACCGACGGGTTGGCGGGGTCGGAGATGTCGATCACCCGGAACCCGTCGTACCTTCCCTGGAAGGCGACGCTGCCCGAGAAGGCCAGGTCGCTGTTGACGTTACCCGCGGCGTACCGAGCCCGGGCAAGGCTGTGGGACACCGGCTCGATCCCCCGGGTGCGTCGTCCGTCGACGAGGTGGCCGGCCGCAGCCGGCGGCACCGCCACCGCAACGAAGAGGAGGACCAGGAGGAACCTGAGCGCGACCGCGGGCCTCATGCGGAAAGAGTACGCCAGGCGGTTGGCCTCAGGGCAGTTCTCACCTCCGCCGAGCGCGACCTCAACCCGCGTACGCCGGTCTGAGTCTCTGGTAGGTCTCCTGGAGCAACTCGGGAAGCACCTTCGTCTGGCCGACGACGGGCATGAAGTTGGTGTCGCCGTTCCAGCGGGGCACCACGTGCCAGTGTACGTGGTCGGGGATCCCGGCGCCGGCCACCCGGCCGAGGTTCATCCCGATATTGAATCCTTGCGGTGCGTACTCCTCCTTCAACGCTCGGATCGATCGCTGCAGCAGCGCGTCGAGATCGGCGAGCTCCTCCGCCGACAGCTCCTCGAGCTCGCCCACGTGGCGGAACGGAGCGACCATCAGATGCCCGGCGTTGTAGGGGAACGCGTTCAGGATCACGAACGCCTTGTCCGACCGCGCGAGGATCCGGTTCTTCTCGTCGTCGTCTCGGGCCGGCAGGTCGCAGAAGATGCACCCCGGCTCGTCCTCGGCTCCTGCGGCCTTGATGTACTCCATCCGCCAGGGCGTCCACAGCCGTTCCACTACCCGAGCTCCCGGATGTTCCCCGTCTCGAGCGCCCTCGACTCGATCTCACCGAGAGCCCGCGCCAGGAACGCTTCCACTGCCACCCCCCGGACCTCCACGCCGCCGCAGTCGCGCACCGACACGGTTCCGGATTCCATTTCCTTGTCCCCCATCACCAGAACGTAGGGCACCTTCATCAACTGGGCGTCGCGGACCTTGCGCGACACGGTCTCCCGACTGTCGTCGACACCCACGCGCAACCCGGCAGCGCGCAGTCGCTCGGCCATATCCTCGGCAGGCTCGGCGTGCCGGTCCGCGATGGGAACGACGCGCACCTGCTCCGGGGCGAGCCACAGCGGGAACGCTCCGGCGAAGTGCTCGATCAGCACACCGCAGAACCGCTCGACCGAACCGAGGATGGCCCGGTGGACGATCACCGGCCGGTGCCTCTGGTTGTCCTCGCCCATGAATTCGATGTCGAACCGCTCGGGAAGGGCGAAGTCGCACTGCACCGTGGTCAGCTGCCAGGACCGGCCGATGGCGTCGCGGAAGTGAAAGTCGACTTTCGGCCCGTAGAACGCTCCCTCCCCCTCGGCCACGTCGTACTCGAGGCCGCTCTTCTCGAGCGCCGCCCGCAGCGTCTCCGTGGCCCGCTGCCACATCGACTCGTCGCCGATGGCCTCACCCGGCTTGGTCGAGAGCTCTACTCGAGGTTCGTCGAACCCGAACGTCCGGTGCACCTCGAGCGTGAGGTCGAACACCGCCAGGATCTCGTCCACGAGCTGGTCGGGCGTGCAGAAGATGTGGGCGTCGTCGATCGACAGCCCTCGGATGCGCAGCAGCCCGTGGAGCGTCCCCGGACGCTCGTAGCGGTACACCGTCCCGAGCTCGGAGAGTCGCAGCGGGAGGTCCCTGTACGAGCGCGTCCTCGACTTGTAGATGAACACGTGGAGGGGGCAGTTCATCGGCTTCACGAAGTACTCGAGGTCGCCGTCGATCATGCCGGGGTACATGTTCTGCCGGTACTTGTCGAGGTGGCCGGAGGTCGCCCACACCTGCGACCGGGCCACGTGCGGCGTGGACACAACGTCGTACCCGTGTTGGATGTGGATATCGCGGACGAAGTCCTCGAGAACCTTGCGGAGGATCCCGCCTCGCGGATGCCACACGGCCAGGCCCGCGCCCAGCTCGTCCGGGAACGAGAACAGGTCGAGCTCCCGCCCGAGCTTGCGATGGTCGCGGCGCTCGGCTTCCTCGCGGCGGCGGAGGAAATCGGCGAGTTCCTCGTCCGTTCGCCACGCGGTCCCGTAAATGCGCTGGAGCATGGGACGCCGCTCGTCCCCGCGCCAGTACGCTCCGGCGATCGACAGGAGCTTGAACGCGCCGAGCTTCCCGGTGGACTCGAGGTGGGGACCCAGGCATAGGTCCTGCCAACCGTCGTTCCGGTACACGGTCACGGTGTCTCCGGCTGCGCCCTCGGCCTGTGCCTCGGGATCCACACCCGCCTGGCCGATCAGCTCGAGCTTGTAGGGCTGCTCCGAGAACCGCTCTCGCGCGTCATCCTTGGATACCTCCTCGCGGTTGAACGCTTGGTCCTCTGCCACGATCTGGCGCATCCGCTCCTCGATCCGAGGGAGATCCTCCGGAGTGAGTTGCGAGGGAAGGTCGAAGTCGTAGTAGAAGCCGTCCTCGATCGGTGGTCCGATGGCGTATTTCGCCCCCGGCCACAGGTAGCAGACGGCCTGGGCCAGGACGTGTGCCGTCGAGTGCCGGAGGACGTGAAGTTGGTCCTGGGCCGCGTCACGGAGCGGCTGGCCGTCGCGGGGACTCACCCCCGTCTCACCTCAGCCTCCATACGAATCCATCGCCCATTCGGCCCACCGTCGCTGGAGCTGCCCGAAGCCGAGGCCGAACGCGCCGAGCATGGCGCGGTCGACATGATATCGCCAGGTCCCCGGGGCCACGCGCGGCCGGCCCAGTCGGCGGTAGAAGTCCGCCACCGCTCTCGGGCCGAACCGGTCGTCGGCGTACCGGATGAAGCTGTAGGACTCCTGATACGAGTTGACGATGTCTTCGTTTTCTCCGGTGATGAACTCGTGGTCGAGGGGAAGCCGCCGGTCGAACGTCCCCGCGCTCACCCGGATGGCCAGCAAGAGCGTGGAGGCGTCGGTGGTCACCCACTCCGCCACCCCCTCGTCCACGAACGCCGGGACGAATGGGCCGGAGAGCTCCCGGGTGGCGATGTGCAGCAGCTCGTGAGTGAGGATCGACTGCTGTACCTGATCCGACTGCGCGGAGAAGTTGTCCCAGTGCAGGATGATCCGGTGCCCCACCAGGTCCCACTGGTGGTCTCGGTCTAGACCCGAGTACGCGAACGCCACGAAGACGTCAACGTCGAACTGGGCCTGGATGATCCGCACCAGCTCCTCGCTCTCGCTGGGCGCGAGGATCACGACCTTCCTCCGGAACGACAGGGGCCACACCACAGACACCCGATCGAGCGCCCGCTCGGCCGCGGCCAGGATCGTGTCGGCCACCCCGTCCAGATCCGGGTGAGACACGTACAGGAAGTGATCGCTCTCGCGAGTCACGATCGGTCCGAATTCCCACAGCAGACGGCCCGAGTACATGGTCAGATCGTCGAGGTCGGTGTCCGAGATCACCCGCCACCCGCCGGGGCGCCGGACGAAGGTCAGGAACAGGTCATCGAGGGCCGGCTGCGGATCGTAGCCCCGGAGACGGTAGCGCTGCTCCACGTGAAGGATGGTTGGCTGGGCGGCGCGCTCGTACCGCTGGAGCTCTTCCGACGATGTGAGCTCACCGAACACGTCGAGCGATACGTCCAGGCGGTAGTCGAGAAGCGGCAGGCGCTGAAACCCGTCGAACAAACGTCCCTGCCGCTGGGCGAAATCCCGGTCGGCGTCGCGATCGATCGCCGAGAGAAACTCCCGGCGATCGCCCCGCAGCAGGGCCCGGGCCCGCCCCTCCAGCACGCCCTGGATCTCCGCCAGCTTACCGGTGAGCTCGGCCGCCGCTGGAGCCGTTGCCGAGCTCGTCTCGGGCGGCGAAGCGCGAACGGACCCTCTCTCCCCGACTCCAGCCAGCCATCCAGGAGCGTCGCCCGGGGCCGTTCTGCAGGCGGGGAGGAGCGCACCGAGAACCGCCGCTGCCAGTACGAGGCCACCCACCCTGTTCCTTCTCCCCCTGCGCATGACGGCAGGTTACCCGAGCCGACCTGCGCAGCGGGGAAGCTCGACGGGAGCAGCGGGGCCGCCCGTCGGATATCGTTGTCTGCGCTGGAAGTCGGGAGGAGCCGTGGGAGCACTACCGGAGCCCGTCGAGAAGGTTCTGAACGAGGCTCTCGTCTGCGAGTTCACCGTGGTGAGCCGGGAAGGCCGCCCCATCACCCACCCGATGATCCCCCTCTATGACGGCGACGTGATCTACCTCCACTCGAGCATCCTGTTCTCGAAGAAGCTCGAGCACATCCGGGCGAACCCCAAGGTATCCATCGCTATCACCGACCAGGGAGCGACGCACGGAGAACCCCTTCCCCTTCGGGTGACGATTCAGGGTGACGCGACGGTTCACGACGAGGACCCCCACCACACGTGGGAGCGGATCCTTCCGCGCTGGATCGCCAAAGAGCCGATCGTGGAGAAGTTCTACAAGATGCGCGTCGCCTTGCCGCTGTTCTGGGAGCGAGGCCTGATCGAGGTCATCCCCCGGCGGATCTTCGTGTGGGACGAGGGGCGGACCGACCGGCCGCCCCGGGTGCACGAGGTGGCCCCCCAGCTCGCCGCGCCGGGCGGGGGCTCGGAGACCGGTTGATGGGCGTCCGGCCTCAGGTCCTCGAAGGTATCGGCGCCGGGTACTCGCACGCCGTGATCGTGGTTCTCGGCGACCAGGGCTATCCGGTGAGCGTCGCCACGGCGTTCGAGGTCGACGTAGCGCGCGGGGTGGTGCGACTCGACCCGCCCGCCGGGATGGAAGCGATGCTGCTCGAGGGGCGCGACGTCAACGTCATCTTCAGCCACATCCGTCCTCTCCCCGAGGCCGGCTACGATGAGCGCCGGTACGTCTCCGTGTGGGGCCCGCTCGATCGGGGCACCGATGGACGCCTCGAGCTGACCCCCGAGGAGAGCCAATCCTGGGACGAGTCCAAGGTTCCCTTCTTCCAGTACTCCGAGATCACCGTCCCCCAAGCCCATCGGTACCTCGACGCGCTGAGCGGCCGGCTTGGTCGCCGGGTCCGGCCCCGGCTGGCCTTCTTCTGGCTGGCCCTCCGAACTACCCGAGCCCCGTTCCTCACCGCGACGGTGATCCCCGTGCTGCTGGGCGTGGTCGCGGCGGCTCGAGCCGGCGGGTGGAGCCTCGGCCTGGCCGCGCTCACCCTGGTCGGGGCGGCGTTCATCCATCTCGCACTGAACGTGGCCAACGACGTGTTCGACACGATGAGCGGCGCCGACCCCGCAAACACCCGGCCCACCCAGTTCAGTGGAGGCTCTCGAGTCATCCATTACGGACTGGTGAGCCTTCCCGGCGCGGCGATGGTTTCGGCGGCCTTCTATCTGGGGGGGATCGCCATCGGGCTCTACCTCGCATGGCTGCGCGGGTTCTGGCCGCTGTTCTGGCTGGGGGTCGCCGGAGTGATCATCAGCCTGGTCTACACGGCGCCCCCACTCCGGCTGGTCCACCGGGGCGTCGGAGAGATCGCCGTCGGCCTGGGCTTCGGCCCGATCATGCTGCTGGGCTCGTACTACGTGCAAGCCCAACGATTCAGCCTCGAGGCCCTGTGGCTGTCGCTCCCGGTGGGGATCCTGATCGCCCTGGTCCTCTACGTGAACGAGATCCCCGACCGGGAAAGTGACGCCGAGGCGGGGAAGCGAACCCTGCCGGTGCGATGGTCGAAGGAGGCGGTGATCCGGGGGTTTGTGTGGTCGACGGCCGCCGCGTACGCCCTGATCGGCATGGGGGCGGCGCTCCGCATCCTTCCCTGGCCCACGCTGATCGCCCTGGCCACGATCCCGCTGGCGGTCAGGGTGACCCGGGGGATCCGCGAGAGCTATGAGGACCCCTACGCGCTGATGCCCACGATGGCGGCGAACATCAAGCTCCACCTCTTCACGGGGCTGCTGCTGTTCGCCGGCTACCTCGTCTCGATCGCTATCTAGCAGCTTGAATGCGGTCAGGGGACGGACCCACCCATTCTCGTATCTGTGGAGCCCCTGTCCATCCGGGGGTCCGCTGGGTGGACTACAAAGGCTCCCCCGCTACTGTCCTGCCGAGGGCGTAAAGGTGTCCCCCGTTCTGCCGATACCTTTTTGGATGACGCGGTTCGACATGAAGAACCCGGTGTGGCAGTGGTCGGATAGGGCTCCGGCCCCGATCCGGAGACGAGCCGGCTCGTCCCGGACCCCCCACCACGCTGCCCATCGCTCCACGGCCCACCCGTTCACGCTGGAACGGTGGGGCCGGGCCCGTACCCGCCTCTCGCACTAGCCCCGGCGCCGGGTCCTACCCCGCACCCGAGTCCCCGAGACGAGCTGCGCGATCCCTCCCGAGAGGGCCCCCCGCCGAACGTCCCCGAAGCCCGCTTCCCGAAGCATCTCGGCCAGCTTGGCTGGGGCCGGCAGGTACGTCATGGAGGCCGGAAGGTACGCGTAGGCCTCCCGGTCCGAGAGCAGAGCCCCAACGAACGGCACGACGCGTCGGAAGTACACCGAGTGACCGAGCCGCAGGAGCGTGTGTTCCGGCTGCGATACCTCCAAGAAAACCGCCCTCCCTCCCGCCCGAATGACGCGCGCGGTTTCCACGAACAAGCCACGGAGGTCCACCACGTTGCGGAGGGCGAACCCGCAGGTGACTCCGTCCGCGACACCGTCTCCGACGGGCAAGCACAGGACGTCCGCCCGCACCAGGGGAGCGCCGGTCGTGGCCCGGGCCAGCATCCCCGGGGAGAAGTCGAACCCGACGGGCCGATGCCGTGCCCGCTCCAGCTCCCGGCTCAGGGCGCCGGTCCCGCACGCGAGGTCGAGCACCAGCGAGCCGGGAGGAAGCCCGAGCGCCCCGACGGCTCGCCGCCGCCACCCCACATCCATGCCGAACGTGAGGATCCGGTTCAGGATGTCGTAGCGGCCTGCGATCCGGTCGAACATCTCCCGGACCCGTGCGGCTCGAGCGTCGCCGGCCCCCGGCGCCTCCGTCACCGTTCCCGCGCCCGCCTGAAGAGCGGCAGGGAGTACCACAACCACCCCACCAGCCCCGCCACTCCCGCGGCCACGGCGAGAGCGGCGGCAGTACTGAAGAGGACCGACGTGATCACGTACACGACCGCCGTGATCGAGACGGCAAGGAACACTGTCCCGGCGATGGCCATCCGGTTGGCCGCCTGGAGCATCCGCTCTTTGTCCCGGTCGCGCCAGCGGAGCCGATGGTACGCGGTGGGAGCGATGAACAGAACGGTGGCCGTGGCTGTGGCTAGGACCGAGACGAAGTACACGGTCCGCTGCGCACTGCTGACCGAGCTGAATCGCTGGCTAAACGGGACTGTGAGGAGGAAGGCGAACAACACCTGCACACCCGGTAGCGCCACGCGGAGCTCGTTGAGGAGCTCGATGAGCTCGCGATCGAGCCTGCTGCCCCTGTCCTCGGCCACGCCGACGCTCCTTCCCCCAGCATCCGAGCCGCCGCCGGCGGCCGGCGGCGGCTCGGATGCTTGTGGGACGCTCAGTTACCGAGTGAACAGCGGAAGCAGGTAACGCGCGATGAAGTACAGAACCACGATCACGATCGCAAGGATGAAGGTGTACTTCACCAACGCATATGAGGTAAGCCCGGTGCCCCGGTCGGGCTCGACGGGCTCGTGGTAATGCGGATCATGTGGGTCGCTATAGGCCATGGTTTCCTCCTTCCTCTGCTTTGTTTCCCAGGAAAGGCCGTGGCCAAACCGCGCTTCCGTCATATGGAATTTGACCGGTCCAACTACTCTTCCCCGGCGATCTTCTCCCGGAGCTGACGCAGCGTCCGGGAGAGCAACCGGGAAACGTGCATCTGGGAGATCCCTAGCTCCTCGGCGATGCGGGTCTGACTCAGGCCCCGGAAGAACCGCAAGTAGAGGATGCGCCGCTCCCGAGCGGGGAGCCGCTTGAGAGCGGGGGCGACACTGGCCCAACCCTCCAACACTTCAAGCGTCTCGTCTTCGGCGCCGATCTGCTGGGCGGAGCTCGTTCCTTCCTCGTCGATCGGAGCGTCGAGCGACGTGGTCGAGTAGGCGTGGACGGTGTCCATTCCCTCGACGACCTCTTCCGGGGACAGTCCGGTCCGCTCCGCGATCTCGTTCACTGTCGGCGAGCGACCGAGCTCCTGCGAGAGTTCGCTCACCACACGGCTCACCCGAAGGCCCGTCTCCTGCAGCCTCCGAGGGACTCGGAGGGCCCACCCCTTGTCCCGGAAGTGACGCTTGAGCTCCCCGACGATGGTGGCCGTGGCGTATGTGGAGAACTTCACCTCGCGGTCGGGATCGAACCGGTCGATGGCCTTGATGAGCGCCACCATGGCCACCTGAACGAGGTCCTCCAACGGCTCCCCCCGTCCCGAGAACCGCCGGGCCAGGTACTCGGCAAGGGGCTGATGCATGATGACCAGCTCGTCCCGGGCGCCCCGATCCTCGCCGAGCCGCGCGAACAGCTGGTCGGACCGCTCCCACTGAAGGGCTTTGGACTCCGCCTTCCCTTCCTCCTCCTCTTCCGTGAGCTCCCGGTCGTCCCCAGGCCGCTCCCCGCCGGCGATCGGATCCTGCATCCTTCCCCTCGCCTACCGACCGGCCGCCGGAGCCACGGCCTTCACCAGGCGCATCCCGGGCTTCCCATCGAAGCGTTCAAAGCTCGGCGCGTCGGTGAGTCCGTTGAGAATCTGCCAGATAAGGCTTGCTTCCACACCCGCTGGTGGCCATTCCCGGACATCACCGTCCGTGCACACCACCACCTCCACCTGCCCCTCGGATGGGGTGATGATGAGGTTGATCTGCGCCGCCCGCCCCGAAGCGCTGAGCAGCTGCGCGCAGGCCTCGTCGACGGCGATCCGGAGCTCCTCGATGTCGTCGTAGCCCAGATCCAGCCGGGCCGCCACGCTCGCCGTCACCGACCGGACCACGTGGAGGAAGTCCGGTCGGGCCGGCACGGTAACGTTGATGTCGGCTTCGTGGCCCACGACCGGACATTTATACTAGCCGGGACGCGCTGCCACCGTGAGCGGCCCATATGAGGGTTGGAGGGGGTGAGACCTATCGACCTTTCCCTCGGATCGAGGACCGAAGGTGGATGGACCGTCGTCGACGTCAAGGGTGAGGTGGACCTGTTCACCGCACCCAAGCTCCGAGAGCACATCGTCGGGTTGGTCGAAGACGACGAGCGTCGGATCATCGTCAACCTCGAGGACGTGGAGTTCATGGACTCCACCGGACTCGGGGTCCTGGTCGGCGCGCTGAAGCGTCTCAAGGAGAAAGACGGTCATCTCGCGCTGGTATGTCCCCAGGGGTCCGTCCTTCGAGTGCTAACGGTAACGGGACTCAACAAGGTATTCGCCATCTACGCCTCGGTGGAGGAGGCCACAACGGCGGACGTGGGATGACCGAACGATCCGAGTCATTCCTGATCGAGTTCCCCCCCGAGGCTCACTATGTGAGCACCGCCCGAATCTTCGCGGCTGGCGTCGCCCGCACGTATGGCGCTGACGAGGACCTCGTGGAAGACCTCAAGATCGCCGTCTCGGAGGCCTGCACCAACGCCATCAGGGCTCGGGAAGGCGGGACCGTCAACGGCCCGGTGCGATTGTCGGCCCGCCGGAAGGCACAGCTCCTCTCGTTCGAGGCTGAGGACGCCGGGATCCTCCCCCCGGGACCGGGCGCGGAGCCCGTCATACCGAGCACCGGGTCGACCTCGGAGGACATCATCAGGCGGCTCTCACTCGAGACCATTCGGGCTTTGTTTCCCAACACGGAGATCGTTCCCAACGACCAGGGTGGGGGGAACATCCGGTTCTCGCTCTCGTTGCCCGCCGCTCGTTCGCCTGCCTGAAACGCACTGAAGACTCTCTTCACGACATTCCGCAGATTCGAGGGTCAATTTCGACGATCCGGCGTGCATGGAACCTTCGACCGGGTAAGTACAGAGGAGCGAGACTCGGGGCTGAGGACGGCCCCGACGTGCCCGAGCAGAGGGGTGAGGAGATGGCCCGCAAGATCCAAACCCGGCTCCCCCTGACTCCGATGGCCGGCGCCCGGGCCCGCCGGTGCCTGGAACCCTTGCGCGCGCAGATCGATCCCCGCTCGTTCGAGTCCCTCCGGCTCCTGGTGACCGAGCTGGTGAACAACAGCCTGAATCACAGCGGGCGCCCGGAAGGGGACCCGATCACGTTGACCGTGGAGCTGGGCAACCACGACGTGCACGCCGAGGTCGTCGACCGGGGCACGGGAGGTCTGGTGAGGCGACCTCTCAAGCCGGACGCCGAGTCTGGCTGGGGCCTGTACCTGGTCGATCGGTTGGCGGACGACTGGGGCTACTCGCGCCAGGGCCACACCCGCGTCTGGTTCGTCCTCTCTACCCGGTCGAACGGAAAGATCCGGCCGTTCCCTTCCTCGTGGCCCGAGGGGTCCCAGGCCGGAAGCGCGTAGTATCCTCGCGCTCGTGGGGCGCGTGGCGGACGAGGCTCAGGGCCGCATCTCGGGAGCCCTTTCGGGGGCCATCGAACCTCTCTTGCTGGATCTGGTCCAGACCGCGGTGGTGGCCACCGACGCCGGCGGGTCCATCACCCACTGGAACCGGTTCGCCGAGACCTTCTACGGCTGGTCGCGAGGAGAGGTCGAAGGGCGCCCCTTCGCAGACGTGATCTTCGGTCCCGGCCTTCCTATCCACGTCGAGTTGGTTGCGCGGGTGCTCTCCGGGAAGGCGTGGGAGGGGGAGCTTCCGACCCGCAAGCGCGACGGGACCATACGCCAGACCTTCGTGAGCTTCTCCCCCATCCGCGACGACGCCGGACAGCCCGCGGGAACCGTCGCGATCTGCGTCGACATCACGGCCAGAAAGGACGCAGAGCAGCGCCTGTACGCGCAGTACGCGATCACCCGGGTCCTGGCGGAGGCAGAGACCCTCCGGGAAGCGACCCCGCGGCTGCTTCAGACAGTGGGCGAGACCCTGGACTGGCCGGTCGGAGCGATCTGGAGGGTCGACCAGGCCAACGACGTCATTCGTTGCGTGGACGTTTGGGTGGCACCGGGCGCGAACGTCGAGGAGTTCGTGAACCTCACCCGGCAGACGGCCTTGCCGCCCGGCCGTGGCCTCCCCGGCAGGGTGTGGGAGAGCGGGGAGTCGCTCTGGATCGTCGACGTGGTGCACGACACGAACTTCCCCCGTGCGCCCGCAGCCTACGCGGTGGGCCTGCACGGCGCGTTTGGGTTCCCCATCACGGGCCGCGGAGAGATCCTCGGAGTGATCGAGTTCTTCGCTCCGGAGACGCGGGAGCCCGACGAGAGACTGTTGGAGATGATGGCCGCGGTGGGCAGCCGGATCGGACAGTTCATCGAACGAAGAGAGGCCGAGGCCGCCGTTCGAGAGAGCGAAGGACGGAAGGCCGCGATTCTAGAAAGCGCGTTGGACTGCATCGTGTCCATGGATCACCGGGGCCGGATCATCGAGTGGAACCCAGCAGCCGAGCAGACCTTCGGGCACGTCCGGGACGACGTCATGGGACGACCTCTCGTGGAGGTCATCATCCCACCCGCCCTGCGGGACAGACATCGTCGCGGGTTGGCCCGACACGTCGCCACGGGCGAGGCGCGGATCCTCGGACAGCGCCTCGAGCTCCCGGCCCTCCGCGGCGACGGGTCGGAGTTCCCGGCAGAGCTCACGATCACCCGGGTCGAGGCCTCGAACCCTCCCATGTTCACCGGGGTGATCCGCGACATCACCGACCGGCTCCGGACAGAGGCCGAGCGGGAGCGCCTGTTGGAGGCGGAGCAGGCGGCCCGGGAGGCGGCCGAGCGGGCCACGGAACGGCTGACCTTCCTCGCCGACGTCAGCTCGGCGCTCGCTTCCTCGCTCGACTACCGTCGCACGCTCCCTCGCGTTGCCCGCCTGGCCATACCCAGGGTCGCGGACGCCTGCCTCGTGTACATGCTCCAGGAGGACGGGTCCATCGCCCGTCTGGCCATGGAACACGCGGATCCAGCACACCACGCCATCGGGGAGCGGGCGGCGGAGTTCCGCATCAATCCCGACGCGCCTGAGGGCGTTCCGAAGGTGCTCCGAACGGGGAGGTCCGAGCTCCATCCCGAGGCCGACGCCCGGCTCCTGGCCGCGGACGCCGACGACCCAGAGGGCCAGGCCCGGGTTCTAGAGCCCATGGGCATCGCCTCCTGGATGTGCGTTCCCCTGATGGCCCGGGGCCGGATCCTCGGAGCCGTCTCCTTCATCTCCAGGCGCGCGGGACGCCGGTATGACGGCGACGACCTCGCCTTCGCCGAGGACCTGGCTCGGCGGGCCGCGATGGCCATCGACAACGCGCGGCTCTTCGAGGAGAGAACGCGCATCGCCCGGTCTCTCCAGCGGAGCCTGCTCCCGCCGGAGCTTCCCCAGATCCCCGGACTGGAGGTCGCCGCCCGGTACCGGCCCGCCGGGCTCGGCAACGAGGTGGGCGGGGACTTCTACGATCTGTTCGAGATCGGCGGCGGACGCTGGGGAGTCGCCGTCGGGGACGTGTGTGGGAAGGGAGCGGAGGCAGCGGCCCTCACCGGCCTGGCCCGGTACACGATCCGCGAGGCTGCCGCTCATCACGACCGTCCGAGCAAGGTGCTGGCCTCACTGAACCAAGCCTTGCTGCGCCACGAGGAGCTTCAGCTGTGCACCGTTGCATTCGCACAACTCGAACCGAAGAACGGGAAAGCTCGCCTCATCGTGTCGTGTGGCGGTCACCCACTCCCGCTCCTGTTGCGGGCCAACGGTCATCTGGAACCCGCTGGCGAGCCGGGTACGATCCTCGGCGTGTTCGAGGACCCCGACGTCGCCGACATGGACGTCGAGCTGGGTCCCGGGGACAGCGTCTTGTTCTACACGGACGGTGTTACCGACGAGCGGACGGCAACGGAAGGGTTCGGCGAGAAGCGCCTGAAGTCCATCCTCCGTTCGTGCCATGGGATGGGTGCGGAAGGGATCGCAGACGTGATCGACCGCGCCGTCATGGAATTCCGGCCCGAGGACCCTCGGGACGACGTCGCCCTACTCGTGGTGAGGCTGGCGCCGTGAGCGACCTGGAGGTCGACGTTCGACAGGCCGAGGGGGCTGTCCACGTTGCCCTCCAGGGCGAGCTCGACATCCTCTCGGCCGAACGCGTGGAGCAGGAGCTTCGCCGAATCGAAGAGGCGTTGCCGAGCACGATGATCATCGACCTTCGCCCGCTCCGGTTCATCGACTCCACGGGCCTTCGGATGGTGCTGGCGGCGGACCTTCGGGCGCGTCGCGACGGCCGGCGATTGGTGATCGTGCGTGGACCGGACACGGTCCAGCGGGTGTTCCGGATCGCACTGCTGGACCGGCGCCTGGAGTTCGTGGATGACCCGGGCGCCGTGGGGGAGAACGGTGAAACATGATTGACCTCCGGCTGGAGGCCAGGCCCGAGGCCGTGGGCCGGGCTCGTCACGCCATCGACAGGTTGGCCGGCCGCCTGCCGGGCGGGATCCTGGACGACCTTCGGCTGATGGTGAGCGAGCTGGTGACGAACTGCCTCCGGCACGGAGGCCTCGCTCCCGGGGACCCCATCCAGGTGATCGTCGACGCCGGGGACAGGCGGGTCCGTGTCGAGGTGGTGAGTCCCGGGGACGGCTTCCGTCCGCCGGACCTGAAGCCCACCTTCTACTCGACCTCCGGCTGGGGGCTGTTCCTGGTCTCCCGGCTCGCCGACCGATGGGGTGTCGACGGCCGGGACGGCACCAGGGTCTGGCTCGAGGTGGACCACCCTCTTCAGGACCGCCGGATCCGGGCCGGCTAAGCCGGGAAGCGCCACTTCCCCGGATCGTCGTTTCGGCCCATTCCGCGGAGGGAAAACCCAGCCCGAGTCTCATCCCGGACTGCGGGATGGGCTTCTTGAAAGGAGTGACGGATGGCTCGGTGCCCGGTGTGCGGATCGGTGCGCATCGTGATCGTGGTGGGACCAGAGCGCCGGGCCTTCTGCGCCCGCTGCGGGGCCCGTTGGGTCCAGGACGGCAGCCAGCAGCGAAACATCCAGCGGCTGTCCCCGCTGCCAAGCGATCCGACGACCGCAACTCCCGCCTGACCTCGGCCGGCTCCCCGCTTCGTCCGGCCTCAGAGGCACGTTTCAGGCGAGCTCCGAGGGCGCAGGACCGAATCATGAGCGAGCGGCGGCTCTCCGAGCACAACATCATGGCGGTATTCACCGACATGGAAGCCGCCGGCAGGGCTATGCAATTACTCGAGACCCACGGCGTCGAGGGAGGGAAGGTTTCACTCCTAGGCCCGGGCGCCGAAGAGGCCCGGGCCGAGACGGATACAGCGGATCGCGACTCCCGGATGTCCGGCGACGTCGGGAAGCGTGCGGCGGTCGCAGCGGCCGCGGGGGGCGCCGTGGGCGGCACGGCCGGCTTCCTCGCCGGGGCGGCAGCATTCTCGATCCCGGGCATCGGCCCGGTGATCGGCGCCGGCGTATGGGCGGCGGCCATCGGGGGAGCGGTGGCCGGCGCGGGGGTCGGTGGGGTGGTGGGCGGCATCTCGAGCCTCGAGATGGGTGAGGCCGGGGATCTGACCCATGAGTCCCTCAAGGCCGGCCGCGTGGTCGTGGTCGTGCACATCGAGGACGAAGAGGAAGCGTCCTCGGTGGAGAAAGTGCTCATCGAGAAGGATCCCCTAGAGGTCCACCGGTTCGATCGTGGGGCAGTCGCCTCAGGACGACCTGAACCAGCGGTTCTCGGTACCGAGCCCACCGAGGCCTCGCACCGCCGAGGCTACAATGAGGATCATGCCGGACACTCCCGAGCGCTCCCTCCGGGGCGCCGGATCCGCCGGGATGCAGGGCCCGGTGATGCTCATCGGCGGAGCCGAAGACAGGCGTAGGGAACGCCACATCCTGTCGAGGTTCGTGGAGCTCGCCGGGGCAGCCGACGCCCACATCGCGGTGATCGGGACCGCTTCCTCGCTCGGTGACCGCGCCACGGCCGGCTACGGCGAGCTATTCACGGCCCTGGGCGCGGGGCGGGTGACCGGCCTGCGGCCCGTCACCCGGGAGGACTCCGCCGACCCACAGACTCTGGGGGTCCTGGGCGAGGCCACGGGAGTGTTCCTCACCGGTGGGAACCAGATCCGACTGACCTCTGTGCTGGCGGGTACGCGGCTCGGCGACGCGCTGGCCCGGGCCCACGACAGAGGCGCGGTCGTCGCCGGAACCTCGGCCGGGGCGAGCGCGCTCTCGAGCCACATGGTCGCCTTTGGGCGCTCGGGGGGGACGCCCAAGCACCGCATGGTCCACATCGCGTCGGGGCTCGGGCTCGTCCCCGGGATCATCGTCGACCAGCACTTCCAGGAACGCATGCGCCTGGGTCGGCTCCTCGCCGCCGTAGCCCTGTCCCCTTCCCTGGTGGGAATGGGACTCGACGAGGACACCGCGGCCGTCGTCTATGCCGACCGAACCCTCGAGGTCCTGGGGCGCGGAGCGGTGCTCCTGGTGGACGGCTCGGCGGTGGTGACCGACGCCTTCGAGGCCAAGGGCCACCGGCCGATGCTGGTGTCGGGAGCGATCGTGCACTCGCTGCCCGGAGGGTCGTGGTTCGACCTACGCTCCCGGGCGCTGATCTCGGGGCCTGAGGGACGAGCCGAGCCCCCACGAGAGGCCCTTCCTGCGGAACGGGAGGCGTCGGAGTGACCTCGGGCAAGCCGTCGTCGAAGAAACCGCCTGCGAAGCCGGACCTGAGGATCCTCCAGTCCCAGGTCTTCCGAGGACCGAACTACTACTCATACGAGCCGAGCATCCGGCTTCTGGTGGATCTGGGAAGCCTCGAGCACTGGCCGTCCAACACCATCCGAGGGTTCAACCAGGCGCTGCTGGAGATGCTGCCCGGGCTCAAGGACCACACCTGCTCGGTGGGGAGGCGGGGCGGTTTTCTCGAGCGCTTGGAGGACGGGACGTGGCTGGGGCACGTCGCCGAGCACGCCGCCCTGGAGCTCCAGCGCGAGACCGGCTCGCACGTGTACAGGGGCAAGACCCGGGGCGCGGGTCCGCCGGGCCAGTACAACGTCATCTACGGCTACAGCGAGGAGCAAGTCGGCTTGGCGGCGGGGAAGCTCGCCGTCCGGCTCGTCAACCACCTGGTCCAGGCGGACCCCGACTTCGACTACCTGGTCGAGCTGGAGACTCTGATCCGCCTGGCCGAGCGCCGGGCGTTCGGTCCTTCCACTCAGGCCATCATCGACGAAGCGGCGGCGCGGGACATCCCGTACATCCGCCTGAACGAGCAGTCGCTCCTGCAGCTGGGTCAGGGCGCCTACCAGAAGCGGATCCGGGCCACGATGACGTCGATGACCCCTGCGCTCGCGGTCGACATCGCCAGCGACAAGAAGCTCACGAACCAACTCCTCGCCGCGGCCGGTTTGCCCACTCCCCGGAGCGAGACGGTCCGGACCGAGGACGAGGCGGTGACCGCCGCTCGCCGTATCGGCTTCCCCGTGGTGACCAAACCCCTCGATGGCAACCACGGCCGGGGGGTGAGCCTCGACGTGCGTACCGAGCGGGACGTGCGGAAGGGGTTCAAGCGCGCCCGGGACGAAGCGCGCCGAGGGGTCGTGGTCGTGGAGAGCTTGGTCCAGGGAAACGACTACCGCGTGCTGGTGATCGGAGGGCGGATGGTGGCCGTCGCCGAACGCGTCCCCGCCCACGTGATCGGAGACGGCAAGCGCACCGTCGCTGAGCTCGTCGAGGCCACGAACCAAGATCCGCGACGCGGCATCGGCCACGAGAAGGTCCTCACCAAGATCAAGGTCGACGACGCGGCCACCGAGCTGCTGAAGAAACAGGGATACGCACTGGACGACGTTCCCGAGGAGGGAGCGTTCGTGAAGCTGGCGGCCACGGGCAACATGTCGACCGGCGGCATCTCCATCGACCGGACCTTCGAGGCGCACGAGGAGAACATCGACATCGCGGAGGAGGCCGCCCGGGTGGTAGGGCTCGACGTGGCGGGGATCGACTTCCTCACTCCCGACATCTCGCAACCCGTTCGGGAGACTGTGGGGGCCATCGTCGAGGTCAACGCGGCGCCGGGGTTCCGGATGCACACGCACCCCACCGAGGGAGAGCCGCAGTACGTCGCGAACCCGGTCATCGATCTGTTGTTCCCACCGGGGACGCCCTCGCGGATCCCCATCATCGCGGTCACCGGGTCGAACGGGAAAACGACCACAGTGCGGATGATCTCGCACATCTTCAAGAACATGGGCCGCCGGGTCGGCATGACCTCCACGGACGGCATCTACATCGACGAGCGATTGGTCAAGAGAGCCGACGCCAGTGGGCCTCGGTCCTCCCAGATGGTCCTTCAGAACCCTCGGGTGGACTTCGCCGTGTTCGAGATCGCCCGCGGGGGCATCCTGCGGGAAGGTCTCGGATACGAGCGGAACGACGTCGCGGTGGTGCTCAACGTCACCGGCGACCACCTCGGCCTCAAGGAGATCGACTCGCTGGAGCAGCTTGCCGCGGTGAAGCGGGTGATCGTCGAAGCCGTTCCCCGCGACGGATACGCCGTGCTGAACGCGGACGATCCCCTGGTGGCCGAGATGCGCAAGCACTGCTCGGGCACGGTGATCCTCTTCTCCATGCAGGAGAAGAACGATCTCGTGGAGCGGTGGGTTCGCCGCGGCCGCAAGGCCGTGGTCCTCCAGCGGGACGAGCGAGGAGAGACGATCGTCATCCGGGACGGACCCAAGCGCGTCATGCCCGTGGCGTGGACGCAGCTCCTTCCGGTGACCTTCGAGGGCCGGGCCCGGATGAACGTGCAGAACGCGCTGGCAGCCACGGCCGCGGCACACGCGGTCGGGGCCCACCTGCACGACATCCGCCAGGGGCTACGGAGCTTCAACCCATCCATGTATCAATCGCCGGGGCGCCTGAACCTCGTCGAGATCGGGGGCATCAAGGTCCTCCTCGACTATGCGCACAACCCGCACGGACTCGCGATGGTGGGAGACTTCGTCGAGCGCATGACCGCGCCGGCCCGGCCGGGGGTCACGTCGTGGTCGGCGAACATCCGGCTGGCGGTGATCGCCACCCCAGGCGACCGGCGGGACGATGACATCCGGGAGCTCGGCCGTGTGGCCGCTCGTTACTTCGACGACATCATCATCCGGGAGGACGACCATCCGAGGGGACGCAAGCGTGGCGAGACCGCCGAGCTGGTGATGGAGGGCGTCCAGGAAGCGACGCGCAAGGGGGCCCGGGCCGGGAACGT
Source organism: Actinomycetota bacterium (assembly GCA_036000545.1). Taxonomy (GTDB): domain Bacteria; phylum Actinomycetota; class UBA4738; order UBA4738; family CALAEC01; genus DASYVD01. The sequence continues at coordinate 34,192 of DASYVD010000063.1, forward strand.
GGAGATCGTGGTGGAGGAACGGGCGGCCGTTCGCCGGGCCCTCTACCGGAGCCGCCCCGGCGACCTGGTCGTGCTGTGCATCGACCACCCCGAGCGCGTGTGGCGGGCCCTCGACTCGCTGCGGTCGCACCCGCCCAGCCCTGGGTCAACCGAGGGAGACGGGCAACCGGCCCAGGGGATCAGCCTTCTGGAGCTGGACCAGATCAGGTAGCGGCTCGGGCCGCGCGAGCCAGCTCGCGAACCCGGTCCGGACCGGTGCGGCGTCCGCCTCGTTCGGCGAGAAGGGCGAAGATCTCCGGGCGCTGGCTGAGTGCCGCCACCGACACGACGTCGTCCGGGGACGACTTCTTCAGCATCCACGTCATGGACCGGATCTCGTCGGGGAACGCCGGTACCTCGGTGGCTCCGCCGTCGATCGCGCCCGCCCTGAGATCGCCCACGATCTCCTCGGGCTCGGCTCCCCGCAGGTACCTCCTCAGCTCGGACACGACCACGTGATCGGCCCCCCGGGCCGCTACATACCCGATCCCGCGCCGGATCTCACGGCTCCGGTCGCCGGCAGCGCAGATCGCCACCCAGACCTCTCCACCTGGCGGACGGAGCCCGCGGCAGATCTCCACCAGCCCGCGCATCCCCTCCTCGTTGTGCGCGTAGTCCACGACGATCACCCGCCCGTCGAGCTCGAAGACGTTGGCCCTTCCCGGGTTTCGCTCGGGATCCGGCACGAATGTTCGGAGGCCTTCGACAACCCTGTCCTCGGGAATGCCTACGCCGAGCGCGGCCGCCGCGGCGGCCATGGCGTTCTGCACGTGCTGGCTGGCGACTCCGGCGAGCGTGGCAGGCACCTCTTCCAGGGGCACCAGGGGCCGAACGCTCATCGTGCGATCCACGACGACGATCGATCCCTCCATGACGGTCATGGCCCGGCCTCCCTCGGTGATCGCCCACCGGATGGCGGGGTGGTCCGAGTCCATGGTGAAGAGGAAAGGCTGTCCGGTGACACCGCGTCGCATCGCCAGGACCCGAGGGTCGTCGGCGTTCAGGACGTCCCAGCCCTCCGGCTTGGTGATCCTGGTGATCGCCGCCTTGACCTCGGCGAGCTGATCCAGCGTCTTGATCCCGTGGAGCCCGATGTGGTCGGCGGAGACGTTGGTCACCACCGCCACGTCGTTGTGGGGGGCGCCGATCCCCCTGAGGAGGATCCCTCCACGAGCGGTCTCCAGGACCACGAGCTGAACGCCCGGCTGCGAGAGCGCCATGCGCGCCCCCAGGAATCCGGAGTAGTCCCCCTCCTCGACGAGCTTCGCGTTCAAGAACACTCCGTCGGTCGACGTGTAGGCCACGGTGAGACCCGCCACCCGGCCGATGTGTGCCAGCAGGCGGACCGTGGTGGTCTTCCCGTTCGTCCCCGTGATTGCCACAACGGGGATGTTCGGAGCCGGGAGATCCGGAAGGTCGCCGAGCTCCACTCCGCGCAGCCGACCGGCGGCTTCGTCAACAAGCCGGTCCAGACTCTTCCGCCCGGCCACCACCGATCCCGCCAGCTCCGCCACCTCCTTACCCAGTGCCTCCGCACTCGCTCGGCGGCGCCAGGGAAAAGCGACCACGATCTGGTCCGGCTCGGGACCGGGCCTGGCCCGCAGGGCCAGCCGGGTGCCCATGGCCCGAGCGAGGGCCCGCGCCAGATGCGTCGCCGCTCGAGCGGTGAATCGCAGGCGTTGCCCCGATCGTGGAGGTCCCGGACGGGGCGAGCCGGGGAGGCCGATCCGCTTCGCCACCGCGGCGGCCCTTTCCTCCGAGAGATCGAGCCAGCCGGCGACGGAGAGGGTCAGCTTGATGGCCGGTCGAGGGAAGTAGATGTTCGGCCCCTCGAGCACCCGCAACTCGACCAGCCGGACGGCTTCCTCGGCCACGTCGATGCGACTATACGACGGGGTGACACGGGTTCAGGCCTCCGCTAGAGCGCGGGCCGTGCGTTCGCCACCAGACCCGCGAGCAAGCTGACCCGTGGAACCACGCTCTCCATGTCTAGCCATTCCTCCGGGCTGTGCTCCCGGCCGCCCACCGGCCCGAGCCCGTCGAGCGTGGGGACGCCCGCGGCTGCGGTTGTGTTGGCGTCGGAGGCCCCGCCCGTGGCGGCGTCGCGCAGCTCGAAACCGAGAGCACGGGCGAGGTCCGCCGCGAGTCCCACCAGCCGCTCGGTGGCGCGCGTCTTCTCCATCGGCCGATGCCACGCGGTCACGGTCACCTCGGAGGACGTGCCGTCCACCGCTGCCTCCTCGGCGATCCGTCGCACCTCGGCTTCCGCGGCCTGGAGGCTCCGCTCGTCGGGACCGCGGACGTCCACCGCCAGGAAGCACCGCTCCGGCACGACGTTCGGCCGGATCCCTCCCTCGACCACCCCGACGTTCACGCTGACCCCGGGCCAGCGCCCGTTGAGGGCGTGGAGGGCCAGGGTCTTGTGCGCTGCTTCGAGCACGGCGCTCCGTCCACGCTCCGGCTCGACTCCGGCGTGAGCAGCTCGGCCGGCCACCTCGATGCGGGCATCGGAGACGCCCTTGCGGGCCGAGACGATGTCCCCGTTCTCGCGAGCCGCCTCAAGCACGAACGTCACGTCCGCTTCCCCCGCGAGCTCGCGGATGAGCGGGCCAGAGAAGGGGGAGCCGATCTCCTCGTCGGGGTTGCAGACGTAGGTGACCGACCGGAAGGGGAGCGACCCGATCTCCTGGAGCACCTCCACCGCGAAGAACCCGGCCAGCAGCCCGCCTTTCATGTCCGACACGCCGGGTCCAAACGCTTTCCCGTCCCTCAACCGAAAGGGCCGCTCGGACGCCGTCCCCTCCGGAAATACCGTATCGGTGTGGCCGATCAGCAGGACGCGGGGCCCGCCCTCGCCGGAGAGCCTGCCGATGACGACGTCACCGAGCCTCTGCTCTCCGGCAGAGGCCTCGTGGACCCGCCGTTCCACGTCCCACCCGGCGGAGCGGAACCGCTCCTCGCACATGTCCGCCACCCGGTTCACGCCTTCGGGCGTGTAGGTGCCGCAATCCACATCCACCATCGCTCGGAGCGCTTCCACGTAATCGTCGAACCGTCTGCGGCCCTGCGACTCGATCGCCTTCATGTCCATGCGGCGCAGTCTATTCGTCTGGTGCAGAGAAGCCTCCTACTCAGCCGCTACTGGCAACGAGAGGATCAGGACGGCGGCGATCGCGGCCGCCGCGGCGATGGTCAGATAGAAGCCGGCCCGCGGCCGACCGCCCCGAACCGAGACGAACACCCCGCCGATGAGCCCCGCGGCAACCACGGCAGCGATCCACGACCCCGGCGACGGCGCCCGCCAGGTGCCGCCGGCCACGAGGATCAGGCCAAGCACCGCGACGAGCAGCGTGCAGGCCGCCAGGAGCGACGCCCGGGGACCGAGCCGGTGGGGCAGCCCGCGTCGTCCCGACACCGCGTCCTCCTCGAGGTCGGGGAGGACGTTCGTCAGGTGGCCGGCCACCCCCAAGAGCGCCGCCCCGCCCACGAGCCACCCAGGTGGGACTGAGCCCGTGGACAGCCACACGTAGACGGGAAGGAGCCCGAACGAGACTGCGTAGGGCAACCAGCTCGCTGCCGTCCGCTTCAGGCCGGCGTTGTAGGCCCACGCCGAGGCAACGGCGGCTCCCATCACGCCCGTCTCCGGAAGGCCGAGGGGTACCGAGAGAGCAACCGATGCCCCGAACGCCACGGCGGCCGCGCGCGCGATCAACGTCGCGGAGACGTTCCCAGCCACAAGGGGCTTTTTCCTCCTCCCCACCCGGGCGTCTTCGAATCGGTCCAGGTAGTCGTTCGACCACCCGACCGACGCCTGGCCGGCGGCGGTGGAAGCCACAGCCCAGACGAGGGTCGACGGTCCGGCCCCGCGGGCCGCCACCAGCACCGCGACCAGCGCGGTCACGCTCGCACCGGGGATGGGGTGGGTGGCCGCAACCATTCCGGCGAATCGGGTGCGGAGGGTCACCCGACGGACGGTAGGGCAGCCGCTCCGCGAACGCTAGGCTTCGGGGGTGGGCTCGGCGGAACCACGCTCTCCCGGCCGCCTGGCGGCCGCCGCCGTGGTGGGCATCCTGGCAGGCGTCCTGTCGGGGCTGTTCGGAGTGGGCGGCGGGATCCTCATCGTCCCCGGCCTCGTGCTCGTCATGGGGATGGAGCAGAGGCTGGCCCACGGAACCTCCCTCGCCGCGATCGTTCCCATCGCCGTGTCGGGAGTCGCCGGTTACGCGCTCGAGCGGGCGGTGGACTGGCCGGCGGCCGCACTCCTCGCTCTGGGCGCGGCGGGTGGCGCGGTCCTCGGCACCTACGCGCTGAGACGGATGTCTCAGCGGGTCCTTCGCCTTCTTTTCGGCCTGTTCCTGCTGCTTGCGGCGGCTCAGATGCTGATCCAGATTCACCAGGCGACCGGTCGCGGGGAGCTGGATATCGGCTCTTCGCTCATCCTGGTCCTGGTTGGCGTCACCTCCGGCTCGCTGGCCGGGCTCCTCGGGGTGGGCGGGGGGATCGTGATCGTGCCTGCGCTCGTGATCCTGCTCTCGGTCCCCGACGCCCTGGCGAAGGGAACCTCTCTGGCCGTGATCATTCCCACCGCGGTGGTGGGGACCCTGCGGAACCTCCGCCACCGGGGCGCCGATCTGCCCGTGGCCGTCCTCGTGGGTCTCTTTGGCATCGCAGCGGCCTTCGGAGCGTCGAAGGTCTCGGTCCGGATGGAACCGCGGCTATCCAGCTTCCTGTTCGCCGGTTTGCTCGTCCTGGTGGCGGCCCGCCTTCTGGTCGGCGCTGCGGTCGGATCCGGGGGACGGACCGCCGGAACACCGGGTGCTCCCGGGAACGCAGAGCCCACCGTTCGATGACTTCCTAACCGCCAAGTCCTCTTCTCTCCCGGGCTCAATCGCCGCATCCGTTGCACCGATGAAAGCGAGCAAGGAGATGACGTGGAACGCGTTCACCTCGATCCTGCGAATGAGAATCGCCGGCTCCCGGCGGTTCGCCGGTGGTCGGCGGTCGTTCTCGTCACCGCCATCGCCGGCTCGGCCGTGAGTGCCGGGGCGCTCGCGGTGGCAGCCAGTCCGCTGCACCTGGGCTCGGCGGCTGCGTCTCGGCCGCCCTCCCCCGCCGCGATTCGGCTGAAGGTTCCCCATCCTGGGCGAAGGCCGCCCGGGACCATCATCAACTTGGGTGGTCCTGTGGTCGCCTCCACGGGCCCCTCTCCTGCTCGCCCCGAGCCCCGCAGCGCCGGCCGGCGAGAACCGCGCAGCGTGGCTCGAGACATCGCCCATCACCTGGCCGCGGGCAACACCGAGGTCGCCAGGTACGCGATCCCCTACGAGGTGTACCGGTTCACCGGGTGCCGGGTGGGATTCATCTCGGCCACGGTCGACCCCTCCCATGAACAGGCGGTCCAGGACGAGAAGCGGGGCCGCGGCTCGCGGCTGGCGCGAGCACGAGGCAGGCTCGGGAGCGACGCGGTGGCCCACGCGGCGGAGCCCACGATCGAGGGGCTCAGGGTCCACGTCATCGTGGCGCAGCTGTGCCCGGTACGGAGGGGAACATGAAGAACGACTGGCTCAAGAACCCACAGACGTGGCCCGGCCTGGCGATGATCGCCCAGGTGCTCGGCGTGTGGCTGGGCCTGGTGCTGATCCGCACCTACGGATGAGGTGGAAGAACCGAAAATCGGTTTGCGGGCCATGCTCAAGGGTAGGCTTTAGACACCCGAGGGTAACTGTGGGATGAAAGGCGTGATGCTCCCGTGATGTTCGGGTTGCTACTTGTGGCGGCCCCGCTGGCTCTCATCATGGCCATCGGGGCGGCGGTGTGGCTGGAGGGACACATCGTCGACCAACCCGTCGACAGTCTCGTCCCCGCCCGCGAAGCGAACGACGCCACCTCAGCCTCAGCCTCAGCCTCAGCCTCCGGCTCCTAATCGCGGCGAGCGGCAGTTTCGCCACGCGAACCTCGATGTGCTTTTCCTGGCCTTCCCATTCGTGGGCTATCGCTCTGGCGTCGGGACTGGGGGCCCGGGGAATGTGAGAGTCTAGGAGACGTGAGAACCGGATCGACGGGGCATGGGGTGGGCCGAGAGCACGCCCGCGGCGTCCTGGAGCCAGTCGATACCGCCGGCCGGCCTCTTCGCGACCTCCGGATGTCCATCACCGACAAGTGCAACTTCCGGTGCGTCTACTGCATGCCGAAGGAGGTCTACGGCCGGGAGTTCCACTTCCTCGGGCGGGCCGAGCTCCTTACGTTCGAGGAGATCGAGCGGATGGCCCGCATCTTCGTGGGGCTCGGCGTACGCAAGATCCGGCTCACGGGAGGGGAGCCACTCCTCCGTCGCGAGGTCCCTCGGTTGGTGGCCATGCTCGGCCGGATCCCTGGGATCGACCTGTCCATGACCACGAACGGATCCCTCCTGGCGGCCAAGGCCGCAGAGTTGGCGGATGCGGGGCTCTCCCGCATCACGGTCAGCCTCGACTCACTTGACGACGGGGTGTTCATGTCCATGAACGACGTCGGTTTCCCGGTGGCCAGGGTGCTCGACGGCATCGAAGCGGCGGCCAGGGCCGGGCTGTCGCCCGTCAAGGTCAACATGGTCGTGAAACGCGGGATGAACGAAGACGACGTCGTGCCCATGGCTCGCCATTTCCGTGGAACCGGCCACGTGGTCAGGTTCATCGAGTACATGGACGTGGGCACGACCAACGGGTGGCGGCTCGACGACGTCGTCCCTGCGGCCGAGGTCGCGGCTCGGATCGAAACGGTGTTCCCGCTCGAGCCGCTGGAGCCGAACTATCCAGGCGAGGTCGCGAACCGTTACCGATACCGAGACGGCGCCGGCGAGATCGGGATCATCGCCTCGGTGACGCAGCCGTTCTGCGGAGCATGCACCCGGGCGAGAGTGACGGCGGATGGCAAGCTCTACACGTGCCTGTTCGCGAGCCAGGGCCACGACCTGCGGGCCCTCCTGCGAGGCGGAGCCTCCGACGATGAGCTCGCCGCGGCCGTCGCCGGGATCTGGAACGCTCGTCAGGACCGCTACTCCGAGCTCCGCGCGGCCGACACGCCCGGGCTTCCCCGGCCGGAGATGTCCTACATCGGCGGGTAGACCAGCCTCAGGCCTCGATCCCGTGCCAGGGCATCACCTGGAGCGTCCGACTTCCTCGCGTTCCTCCCAGGTGGATCAGCCGGTCGGCCACCTCGTTGCCCGGAGACGAGTCGTAGAGCGTCCCGAGAGGATTCATCTCCAGCCGGAACGTGGTACCAGCCGTTCAGCAGATCGGTGATGTTGAAGGCCTGGCCCGACACGTACTGGTAATACGTGTCCGCCCATCCTTCCGCCAGGGCCTCCCGGACCCAGATCGACCCGCTGCCACGGATACGACGAGCAAGGATCGGGGGCGGGGAACCGGTCGCATGGACGCTCCTTCCGGACGAGCCAGGGGTCGGAATCCTATCAAGCAGGACGCTCAAAAGGGACCCATTCGTTCCTTCGACTGCTGGAAGTCTTCGGTGGCTCGGGGATGGGCAAGCGGCCGCGAGGATCCGACCCGCTCCTTCCCTCGCTCAGTCCCCCGCTTGGCCGATTCAGAAAGTCGGCCCTTCTAGCCGATACGAGATCGTGGAAGACTCCTCGTCTCGCTCGGGAGGAACGCGATGGCCGTGAAGATCGTCCTCGTCGATGACCAGCCGGTGCCGGGGCTCACCCTCCGCCGTTGGCTGAAGAAGGAACGGGAGCTCGAGGTCGTCGGCGAGGCCGTGCCGGGTTCTCCCGCCCTGGCGCTCATCCAGATCACCGAGCCGGATCTCGTCCTGCTCGATCTCCTCACCTCCCTCGAGGCGGGGCTCAACATGGCCCGTCTGATCCGCGAGCAGTACCCGGATCTCCCCATCGTGGCCATCGGGGAAGCTACCGATGGAAGGGTCCGGGCGGAGGCCGCTCAGGCCGGGGCGTGGGCCTATTTCCCCAAGAAGCGGGCCGAGGATCTGACCACGGCCATCCGCTCGGTGATCAACGGAAAGGGGAAGCGCTTCCAGGACCTCACCGACCGAGTCTTCGAGCGACCGCCGGCCGACTCGTTCGTGGCGGGCCCGAGCCAAGCGCCCAGGTCCAGAGCTCCCGAGTCGCCGCCACCCGTTCCTCCCGTAGTGGCCGCCCCGCGGAAGCCCCCGAAGCCGGCGGCGGAACCTCTCGTCGCTGTCCGCAAGCCGGCGGCGGAACCTCTCGTCGCTGCAGCCCCGAAGCCGGCGCCGGCACCTGCCGTCGCTGTCCGTAAGCCGGCGGTGGAACCTCTCGTCGCTGCAGCCCCGAAGCCGGCGGCGGCACCTGCCGTCGCTGTCCGCAAGCCGGCGGTGGAACCTCTCGTCGGTGCCCCGAAGCCGACAGCTCGCCTTCCCGTGAAGCCGAAGGCCGTTGAAGTGAAACGAGCGGCCCCCGCTCGTGGGGCAATCGACGCCGTGGCGTGGGTGTCTTCGTCGGTCGAACCGTCTTCCTTCGAACTTGCCCAGCGGAAGCGGCGCAGATCGTCGAAGAAGAACGAACAGGTCCCACAGGAGATCGAGGTGCGCGGGCCCACCGGACTGCCGCGCCGTTCGGGGCGCCATCGCTGAAGCCGTGCCGGTGGGCGCGCGAGGATTTGAACCTCGGACCTCTTCCGTGTGAAGGAAGCGCTCTCCCGCTGAGCTACGCGCCCTAAGCTCCTCAAGATAGCATCGCCCGGTGCCGGGACGGCGGGGGGGCCGCTCCTGAGACCACGGGAAGCCGGCTGCTCGGGGGGTCTCGGGATTGG
>DASYVD010000064.1:0-3742 GCA_036000545.1 Actinomycetota bacterium
GCCGCGGCCATCGGCCCGGTGATCCCCCGGATCCCGATGAACGGAAGCTGGGCCAGCCAGGAGGCCGGCCCGACCTGCCACACCAGGCGGCCGAGGGAGATGTTGAGGAAGGATCGGACGACGACCGGATCGAACTGGCTCCCCGCGCACCGAGCCAGTTCGCGACGGGCCCGCACCACGCTCATGGGCTTCTTGTACGAGCGGGCCGCGGTCATCGTCTCGAACGAATCAGTGACCGTGAGCATTCGGCCCGCCAGAGAGAGCTGTGAACTCCCGAGGCCCACGGGGTAGCCGCCGCCGTCGAACCGTTCGTGGTGCTGTTCGATGGCCATCCCCCATTCGCCCAGCCACGGGAGGAGCGGCCCGGCGATCCTCGCGCCCTCCTCCGGGTGGCGCTTGAGAGACTCCCACTCGTCCGGTGTCGGCTTGCCGGGTTTGTTCAGGACCCGGGCCTCTACCTCGAGCTTGCCGATGTCGTGGAGGAGAGCGGCCCACCGAAGCCGGTCCCGAGCATCGCGGTCGAGTCGAAGCTCGTCGGCGAGCATGTCGGTGAGGGCTCGGACGCGCTCCGAATGACCGCGGGTGTGCCGGTCGTGGAGGTTCAACGCGGCCACCAGGGTCAGGATGGTCTCCGCCGCGCGCGCGGGGTCGTCCTCGATCCCATGCTCCTTCGCGTGGCGGACCCGCTCCTCGAGGTTTCTGATGCTGCCCACGCGCCTGGCCACCGCGAACCGCGAGGGGGCCTTGTCGGGGAAGATCATGGTCAGCCCGAGGAGGGCGGCCAGCGGGAGCATCTTGCGGGCCACCCGGTCGACCAGCGAGGCGACCGTCGCCGAAGCGACGAAGAGTCCGATCCACCAGAGGGCGCTCCCCAGGAATCCCTGTGGCCGGGGGAGAGTCTGGCTCAGGAAGATGGCCGCGCCCACACCGGCGGCGACGGGGATGACGAGCACGAGGACGCGCAGCAGGCCGCTGGCGAGAGGACGGGCCCCCCAGCGGGAACTCTGCTCGCCTCGTTCCTCGGTCGGATTCTGTCGTTGCAGGTCCTGGCGCATTTCCCGGGTGTCCTCCGAACGGCTGATACCTCTGTAGGTCTTCGGTCGGAATGGCCTGTCGGTTGAGTGTCGGAGCAAGGCGAGCAATTGGTATGGAATAGGAGGAAACGGATGGAAAAAAGTTGGGGAAGGGGGCAGGAGTGCCGGGGGCAGCGTCGAAAGAAACAGAGCAACGAACAGAGGTCCGAGCAATCCTCAGGCCGGTGAGCCAGGTCCCGACGCTCCGACCCTCCGCGCCGGCCTGTATCGGGACGGGGGCGCGATCCCGCGCGGCGCCCCCGTCCCCCTCTTTTTGGGAGGGAGGACCCGCCCCTCGGCTCGTGTGGCAGGATGCCCTCCTGATGATCGAGTTCACGCCGCGCGCCGCGGAGATCCTCCGTCGCTCCATCGAGGCCGCCCGCCGGTTCAACCCCGAAGCGATGATCCGGGTGTTCCGGAAGGGGGCAGGGGTGGAGTTCGCCCTCGCCGAGGGGCCGGAGCCCAGCGACCGGGAGATCGAGGGCGATGGGTTCTCGGTGCTCGTGGAGGAAGACATCGAGGGCGTCGTCGCCGTGGTCGAGCCGCACGACCAGCTCGTGGTGAGACCTGAGGGAAGCTCCCGCCTACCCGGAGAGGTCTTCGAGGCCGGCGGGCACTGAGCATCGCGGGCCGGCTAGCATACCCGCGTCATGGACGAGCCCACGAACGATCGGTGGACGCCGGCGAGGATCGCCAGGTTCCTGGGGTGGCTGACCGCGATCGGGAGCCACAGTGATCTTCTTCCTGCTCGCTTACGACGTCACCGCCCCCGCCTTCGAGTCCGAGCCGGGGCGGGACTTCGTCGACACGCTCATCGCTTTCTTCCAGAACGAGCAGGCACGGTGGCCGCAGGAAGTCGTCGCCAGTCTCCTGTTCGCTGCCGGGTTTCTATTGCTAGTGGCGCTGGCGTGGTTGTTGCGCTACGGGTTCGGTCGGGATGACGTCCGCGCCGGGCTGGCTTCCTCGGCGCTCGCTGTAGGGGGCTTCCTGGGGGCCGCCTCCCAGCTCATCTACCTGGGCGCGAAGCAGGTGGCCATCGACCCCCACTACTGCGACTGCGTGTACGCACCGGAGCAGATCATCTCCCAGGACCGGGCCCTGGCCTTGGCGGACGGGACGCAGCGCTGGCTCATCATGGGCTTCCTCCTGATAGCCGCGATCGGGCTGTATCTCTTCGGCCGTCTGGCTCTGGATCGGGAAGTAGGAGGACCGTGGGCCACCGTATCGTTCGTCGGCGCGGCCGTGTCAATCGTCGACCTGATCGCCGCTACCTTCGAGCTCGACCTGCTCTTCCAGATCGGCTGGCGCTCAGCGCCATCCTGATCGCGGTTTGGGCCCTGCTGGTCGAGCGGGTGGTCCGGGAGGCTCCCACCAGGGCGCCAGCGGTCTAAGGGAGAGGGCTTCCTGTAGAATTTTTCGGGAGGCGTCGCCTAGTCTGGCCTATGGCGCGGGATTGCTAATCCCGTTGGGGCGGATTCGCCCCTCGCGCGTTCGAATCGCGCCGCCTCCGCAGCGCGCCCGTAGCTCAATTTGGATAGAGCGTGTGACTACGGATCACAAGGTTGGGGGTTCGAGTCCCTCCGGGCGCACCCCAACAAGCAGAGAGGGCGGGGAACGTGGTCCCCGCCCTCCGTTCGGTCTACGAGACCGTTAGACGTAGCCCGGTGGGCACTCCGGGCAGTACGGCGGCCGTTCAGGGTCCATCGCTACCTCCCGTTTCGGCTGCCACCTCCACCATTCTAGTTCTGGACATTCCGTCAGTGGTCACCTCTCAGTTTGACGGGACCGGGAGGCGGTGGTTCGATCGAATAAAAGGGCCTCTCCCGAGGCTCCGCAGGAGGCGATGGCCATGCTCAAGGACAGAGACGCCGCTGCCATGATCCCGGCCAAGGACATCGAAAAGACCCGCCGCTTCTACGAGGACGTGCTGGGCTTCCCGGTCGTACAGGAGAGCCCCGGCGGCATCACCTATCAGTCCGGGGGAGGCCAGTTCAACCTGTACCCGACGCAGTTCGCGGGAACGGCCCAGCACACTCTCATCGGGTGGCTCGTCGACGACATCGAGAGCACCATTGACGAGCTCGCGACCAAGGGCGTCGCTTTCGAGCAGTACGACTTTCCTGATTTCAAGACCGATGCCAAGGGCATCGCCGACTTCGACGGCGAGAAGGGGGCCTGGTTCAAGGACCCCGAGGGGAACATCCTCAGCCTCTGGCAGACGAAGTAACGCCCGGGAGCTGGGTGCGGTCGACTCGGTCGAGCGCTTCCCGAGCGACCCCGAAGAGCTCGGCGGTGGGCCGCCCCGGCCTCATTTCGCCACGACCTCCGCGTTCATCTCCGGGGGTGGAGCCTCCGGCCAGCGGACCACCCGGCCCTCCACGACCGTCCACACTGCCTCCCACGTCTCCGACACCACGACCAGGTCGGCGTCCTTTCCTACCTGCAGGCTCCCCTTGGACCCGTCGACTCCCGCGACCTTCGCTGGCCGGAGGGTCGCCATGCGGACGGCTTCTTCGGGTGGCACGCCTACCTCCTCGACCATGGTCCGGACCCCGTGGAGGAGCAGGCGGGCGCTCCCGGCCAGGGTCCCGTCCGGAAACAGGCAGAACCCTTCCTCGGTGATCCGGGCATCCCGGCCGATGCCGACCACGTCGTAGATCCCGGGAGAG
>DASYVD010000065.1:0-3046 GCA_036000545.1 Actinomycetota bacterium
GAGCCCGACTCGACTACCTGCCCGATCTGCGGTGAGGGCACCCTGCGCACGGTCGACTTCGGCGACCAGCAGCCCGAGAGCCCTCAGGTGCAGACCTTCACATGCGGGCACGAGGTCGAGGGGGCACGGCTGCAGACCGCGGACGCCGATCGGCTCGACGTGGAGCGCCGCACGTCGGAGGAGACTGTGACGCCCGTCGACGCCGACGGGTAGCAAGCGTGAGAATCCCTAGCCCCGAACATTCGCAGACCAACTGCATCTCCCGATCGCCGGCGGTCTAACCGCTCATGAGCTCGCTCTTGCCCGCGCCACGAACCTTCCGCTCGACCTTGCCAGCAACGTCTGGACAGTGCCCTGGGCCTTCTGTATGGATCCCTTCGCTTGAAGACTCCGATTTCTTTCGTTGCCTTTCGAACCGCCGTCTTGGCGGACCCTGCGACCTTGTTTGCCTCACCTTCGGCCTGCCTCGCTGTTCCTGCCATCAAGCAACTCCCGGCTCGGTCTGCCGTTCCCCCGTTTTCAGCATCGCGCAAACCGTGCACTTCTCGGAGTCCTCGAAGGCAGATGCCGCCCTACTTGATATGCAGGTTGATCCCGAAGAGGATGAGGGGCCACAGCACCACTGCGAGGACTGCCGAGGCGATCGGCTTTACGGCGTCGAGATGCTCGAAGTAATGGTGTCCAGAGGCCACGACCACGCCGATGATGATGTAGATGACGAACACCACTGCGACGAACAAGCGTCTCATGCTCGCTCCCTACTCCCACGTTTCCGTCCCGCCGGATCGTCTTCCTTCAGCGACGCCTCACGAAGTAGATGATTGCAATCACGATCAGAACGACCACGATGACCCCGACAATCCCGATCCCTCCGACAGCCGCTAGCATGTTCCTCCCTTCTACACCGGAAGCAGTGCCTCGCCTGCGGGCCAGGCTTTCGTGTCCCTAGTTGCTTGTGCCGCCGGGCCCGGATCTAGGGCGTGTCCCAGTCCCGCCGCTCCTCGACGCGCTCCTGTCCCGTGGGCGTTTTCTGGACGTTCTCGACGGTTGTCGAGCTCCTCCGGCTTCCGGTCACCAAGATCGTGATCCCGATCACCAGGACGATGATCCCCACAACGAGCAGGATCCAGCCCGCGGTGTTGATGTTGAACCCGCGCGTGTGCACGGTGACCGCGAACGCCATGATCGCGCCGACGACCCCCATCAGGACGCCGAACACGATGAGTCCGGTTCCTGTTCCTCTGTTCATGGCCCCAGGGTACTCTCGGGCCGAGGCGCATTCAACCTGCGGCTCACGATAGAGATTCGAGTGCGCCGGTTCAACGAGGCGGTTATGGAAGCCATCCACATGAACGACCGGAAGATCGCTCGAGCGGAGTTCTCCGAAGTGTTGGAGCCTCATTCTTCTCGCCCGAGTTCAAATGAGCCGTTGAGCCTGTAGGGCTCGCCGCCAAGCCGCCTGATCCATGGGCGGGTCCTCCCAATGGGTCCTACGGGCGATCGTCGGCGCGAACGATCGGTGAGAGCGATCAGCCCACCGTGCTCGTACCGGACGATCCAGTTGTGGACCGCCTGGCGTGAGACACCGAGCCGCTCGGCGACCTCGACGACCTTCCAGCCGTCCTGCACGACGGCCAGCACCGCCTGGTACCGCTGCTCCATGACGCTGAGCTCCACCAGCACGGCCCACCTCCCCGCCTCGGCGAAGGGGCCGGGACAAGCAGACGAGCCGGCGAACGAGTGTCAAGCATCAGCCGGAGCCGGTGTCAAAGATGTCCCGGAACTCCGTCAATCATGAGGTGGTGCCGGAGTGTCCAGGATGAGGCGGAACACGACACTTTGAAAGTGGACCCAAGGGGATTCGAACCCCTGACCTTCTGGCTGCCAGCCAGACGCTCTACCAGCTGAGCTATGGGCCCCAGGCAGACCGGAAGTTTACTCAGCCCGATGAAGCCGCGTCCGAGTCCTGCCACGGTACCCGGGGGGCATCCCGCCACAGCCGCTCCAGGTCGTAGTAGTCCCGCTCCTCGTCGGCGAACACGTGGACCACCACGTCGACGTAGTCCAGGAGCACCCACCGGTTCTCGGTCTCGCCCTCCCGGCGGACCGGGCGCACCCCATGGTCCCGGACCGCCTTCTCCACCTCGTCGACGATGGTCTTGACCTGCCGGTCGCTGGATCCGCTGGCGATCACGAAGAAATCGGTGATGACGATGAGCTCGTGGACGTCCAGGATGGCGATATCCGCGCCCTGCTTGGCGGCCGCGGCCCGCGCCGCCACCACCGCCACCTCCTTGCTCCCCGGTATCCCGGCGGCGTTACCGGGCACTGCCTTCTTCCACCGTCATCCGTTCGTGTAGTCCTCTCCTACCAGGATCGTTACCTCTCCCAGCCCCGAGGGTACCGCGGACACGGACAACGCTCCCACCCCCAGGAGCCGCCGGATCTGCTCGGCCGACTCTCTGGACGCCTCCGAGGCCGCCACGACGAGCGTCTCCCGGTGGTCGAAACTCGATGCGTTCTCCGAGAGCACCACCCGATAGCCCTCCGGGATGAGACGCTCCGCCACTGACTCTCCCACGCCGGGGGCGCCCGTTCCGTTCAGCACGAGCACCCGGACCGGCGGTTGTTCGGCCATCCCGAATCGGTCCTCCATCAAGGCGGCCACGGCCGAATAGTCAGGCCGGAGGTATCCGGGGGTCACGGTGGCAGTGGGGAGGACCTGCAAGGCCGCGCCTTTCGCCGCCGTGAGCAGCCGGGCGCCCGCGGCCGCATCGTCGGATCGAAGGAAGTCCCCGGGGGCCCACCGAGGACCGGCCTGAAGCAATCCGATGAGCGTCTCTCGCCACGTCAGCGCTCGGGCCGGCCCGGGCTCCGTCAGGGCCGCGGCCACCTCTGCGCTGCTCGCCTCCGACCCGAACAGCTGGATCCCTCCCACCCGGTCCACGACGGCGGCGAGATGGCTCGGATCGGTCACGGCGTAGTGTGGGATCCACGCGCCGACGAGGTTGGAGATGGCCACGGCGGCTTCGGATCCGTCCAGGAG
>DASYVD010000066.1:0-3853 GCA_036000545.1 Actinomycetota bacterium
CTCGCGGGCGCCCTTGATCAGGATCCGGTCGCTGGCCATGCCGCCCTATTCTGACCGGCCCCGGCCCGACCTGCAACTCGGAAGGCGGCCACTATCAGGTCCCGCCCGGCCAGGCCGACATACTTGAGTTCTCGGAGTCACGCTTGCCCGCGCGGGCCTCGTGCCGGACCGTGTATCCATCTCTGGGCATTGGCGCCGCTCCCGGCACGCGGTACGCAAGGACGTGGCGCGTGTCCACCCCGCGTATCGGCCCCGCGACGCCGAGCACTCCGTGCTCCACGCCGTCATTCGCGAGCACCTGGAGCCCTTCCTGCGTGAGGTGTCGGAGCACGGCGAAGGCGCCGGCCTGCCCCGGTTCGTCGAGCAGGAGTTTCGCGAGCTCCTCACCTGCGGAGTGCTGGCCCATGGCTTCGCTCGGCTTCGGTGTGACGAGTGCGCGTTCGAGCGTCTCCTGCCCTTCTCCTGCTGTCTGGAGCTGCAGACTATCTGGAGCTTCTCTCCTGAAGTTCGGTGGAGAACCGCGTGATCAGCCCTCACTCGGGGGCTGGAAGCAGCCGAGCTTCTGCAGATAGTTTCTCCCCGGGGGCAAGAGATCTTGACACCCCCGGGGAGGAAACCCATGCGTGTCCACTACTGCAGGCCGGTGGTCGGATTGTCGGCCATCCGGTCACGGACCTTCCAGAACCTGTTCGGTGAGTACAAACGGAGACTCTTCCGCACCGGGTACAACCACAAGGTCGCCCGACTCCATCTCCAGTCCATCGCCCACTTCGGCGTCTGGATCGAGCTCGAGGGTCGCAGTCTGGAGACGATCGACGAACAGACCCTCGGGGCGTTCGAGCGGCACCGCTCGACGTGCACGTGCCCAGGCACGTCACGAAATCGCGCCCGACCGGTCCTCTCGTGTGTTCGCCGATTCCTCCAGCATCTCCGCGAGCACGGAGTCGTCCAGATCGTCGAGGCCCGACCCCATCCCGTTCGACGGGTCCAGGGGTTCCTCCGGTGGATGCAAGTCCACCGGGGCGTCGTCGAGAGCACGCTGACCTCGTACGGAAGCTATATCGGGGACCTCGTCGGCTTCCTGGGTGACGACCCGCAGACGTATGCGGCCCGCGGTCTCCGGGACTTCGTCGAGAAGCGGTGTCAGCACTACCGGCGTAACTCCTGCCGGATGGTCGTTGCCGCCGTCCGCATGTTTCTGCGCTACCTCGCTGTCGAAGGCGAGTGCCGACCGGGGCTCGAGCATGCGCTGACGCCGCTGGCGAACTGGTCCCAGCAATCCCTTCCACGGGGTCTGACCCCGGAGGAGATCCAAAGAGTGCTCGCCATGTGTCCGTCGACCCCGCGAGGCCGTCGAGACCGAGCGGTCCTCCTCCTCCTGATCCGCTTCGGGCTCCGCGCCGGGGAGGTGTCGAAGCTGCGCTTCTCGGATCTCTGCTTCAAGACCGCAACGATCCGGGTGTCGGGGAAGGGAGGTCGAGAGGTCCGACTGCCGTTACTGCAGGACGTCGGAGATGCCCTCCTCGCGTACCTGAGAGCCGGGCGTCCGCGGGTGCACAGCGAGTTCGTCTTCCTGCGCTCAGTGGCCCCCTTCACACCCTTCGCCATGCGCCAAGCCGGAAAGGGGGTCGTGCATATCGCCCGGGCTGCCTTGAAGCGAGCCGGCGTGCATCCTCCGACACGTGGGGCGCATGTCTTCCGACATACGGCTGCCTGCCAGATGCTGCGCCAGGGCGTCGGACTCGAAGCTATCGCCGAGGTCTTGCGCCACCGCTCCGTCGCGACGACCGGCATCTACGCGAAAGTGGACCTGGAGCTTCTGGGGCAGGTCGCCCAGCCCTGGCCGGAGGTGGTGCGATGCTGAGCGCGGGGGTCGATGCCTACCTCGCCGGTCGCCGGGCTGCCGGCTTCCAGTTGAACGATCACGAGGGGATCCTTCGCGACTTCGCTCGCTTCGCCTCCGCAACGGGAGACGCCGTGGTCCGGACCCGGACCGTCCTCGATTGGGTTCGGGCCAGAGACGGGAGCCCTCTGAGGCGATGCGTCCGCCTGCGGACGGTCGTCCACTTCGCTCGGTACCTCCACGCGGAGGACGAGCGCCATGAAGTGCCTCCCGAGGACGCCTTCGGTCGACGCCGGCCGCGGAGGCGCCCCCCCTTCCTCTTCACGCCTCAGGATGTGAAGGCTCTCGTCCGCGAGGCGCGGGCCCTGGGTCCGGAGGGCGCGCAGCCACCACTCGTCTACACCGCCCTCTTCGGGCTGATCGCCTCCACGGGGCTCCGGATCTCCGAGGCGCTCAACCTGCGGCTCGAGGATGTGACGTCCGAGGGGCTCGTCGTCCGCCACACCAAGTTCGGCAAAAGCCGCTTGCTCCCCCTGCACTGGACCACGAGGAACGCGCTCGACCACTACCTCGAACGCAGGCGCCAGGAGGCGGGGGCCTGCGAGTACCTCTTTCGTTCCGTGAAAGGGCGGAAGCTCCACGGGAATACGGTCCGCAACGTCTTCGGTCGACTCGTCCGGTCCCTGGGCATCGCCCGGGGAGGAGGCCAGCCGCGTCCCCGGCTTCATGACCTGAGGTTCTACTTCGCGAACCAGGCCCTGACGAACGGCTCCGAGGACCACACGGGCATCTCGCGCCACATGGTCGCCCTCACCACCTACCTCGGGCACAGCGACGTGCGGAACAGCTACTGGTACCTCGAGGCGACTCCAACGCTCCTCGCCAGGATCGCGGAGAGCTGCGAGGACTTCGTGAACGGAGGGAACCGATGACACCGCTCGCCCCCCTCGTCACCGCCTTCTTCCGGCAGAACCTCGCCGTCGAGAAGGGAGTCAGCAAGAACACCATCGCCAGTTACAGCTACGCCTTCAAGTTCCTGTGTGGACACGTCAGCGGTCGCCTCGGGACGTCTCCTTCCCAGCTCTCCCTTGAGGATCTCGACGCGCCCATGGTCCGGGACTTCCTCGAGCATCTAGAGCGAGACGGCGGGAACACGGCACGGACGCGGAACCTCCGCTTGACCGCGATCCGCTCTTTCATGAAATACGTCGAGTACGAGGTCCCCGCTGCGCTCGAGCAGGTCCGTAGGATCCTCGCGATCGCGAGCAAGCGGACCGAGGAGCGCCTCGTCAACCACCTGACCAAAGAGGAGATGAGGGCGATCCTCGATGCACCGGACCCGAGCACGCGAAGCGGCATCCGAGACCAGGCCATGCTCTATCTCGGTTTCGCTGCTGGGCTCCGCGTCTCGGAGCTGGTTGGTCTCCGCCTCGACGACATCGAACTCGACGGGCCGTATCCAAGCATCCTCGTCCGGGGGAAGGGTCGACAGCAACGTCGTCTCCCGCTCTGGAAAGAGGCGACGCGGGCACTTCGCGCCTGGTTGGCCGTCCGCGGTGGCGCCCCTGTCCCCGAGGTCTTCTTGAACGTGCACGGCGAGGCCCTGACCTGCTCGGGGTTCACCTACATCGTGAAAAAGTACGTCCACGTGGCGATGCCGCAGAGGCCGGGGCTGTCGGAAAAGAGAGTCTCCCCTCACGTGCTTCGCCATACCTGTGCGATCAACAGCCTCCAGGCGACGCGGGACATCCGGAAGGTCGCGCTCTGGCTGGGCCACTCGAGCCTGAAGTCCACCGAGATCTACCTCCGGGCGGATCCGACGGAGAAGCTGAACACCATCGAGGCCGCCTTGCCCCCGAATCTCCGACGAGGTGTCTTCCAGGTCGAAGACCGCCTCATCGCCTGGCTTTCTGGCAAGAAGATATCAGGAGTGCATCCTTGGCCAGAGCCCGTAATCGACAGGCTCGCGGTACCCAACTCTTCATAGTGTCTGTCTCCAGACAGCAGCTG
>DASYVD010000067.1:0-4967 GCA_036000545.1 Actinomycetota bacterium
GAAGGTAAACGTAGGAGGGAGGAAGCTCCTCGAACCTGTGAGATGTACCTCCACACGCTCGGCAGCCCCGGTCCCGTCTCATAAAGTCGTACGGCAGACGGCCGAATATCCAGTCGTTCACCGTCCTCCGCGGGATGCCCAAGTGATCCGAGAACGTACGTGCGGAGAAGCCGCGGGCCCGAAGATCAAGGACCCTCTCGATCCGTGACACGGGATGAGTCACGGGTGACAAGGTAGGCCCCGGGGATGACAAAAGTCCGTACCGCTGCTTGCATGGGTCCGGAGGTACGCCGCTTACTCGGTGTCGTGCGGGCGAGAGGAGTCGAACCTCCACGCTCTTCCGAGCACGCGGTCCTGAACCGCGCCTGTCTGCCAGTTCCAGCACGCCCGCAGCAATCCGCATCAGTCTAACCGACCGTCGCGCCGCTGAGGCTGGCTCATCCGCCCCCAAGCTCGGCCGGCTGGGGGAGCAGGATTCAGGATCCTGTCCCCGAAAGGGGGTGGGGGTTCGACCCCCCTCGCCCACTGACGTCCCGGTGCGTGAGCCAGCGCTGGGAACTTTTTACGTCGGCTCGACACGATGCGCGCCTACCCTCAGTTCCTTCACCACCTTCTGCAAAGGACCCTTCCTCTGTTGTGGGGAGCCCCCTTCGAGTAACTTTCTGAGCCGCAGAGCCCAGCCGGCGACCTCCTCCTGAGTGAGTGGCTCGGAGGCCTCCTGTGGACCCCTCTTGGGCGAGGAAGGCCTCCCAGACGATGTTCGGGTGCTCCCGCGACGACCTCGAAGGGAAGTTCATGGCCGAGTGCCTGGACCAGAAGATCCTCACGACGAACCCGGTCGAGTCCCTCGACGAACGTGGCGTGGGCGACCCGGCGGTCACGGCCTGCCAGAAGGGTCCCACCTCCCGGGACGACATCAAGCTGGGGATCTGCGGCGACCACGGGGGTGACCCCTCATCGGTGCGGTTCTTCCCCTGGGCTGGGCTCGACTACGTGTCCTGCTCGCCATACTGGGTTCCCATCGCTCACCTCGCCGCGGCCCAGGCCGTCATCGGGAGCGCGAAGAGGCCTCGAAGTAGGGCGCGCCGAGCGGATCACGGTCCGGGGCGATGGCTCGTAGCCGGGAACCTCACTCGTCGGGTGCTTCCACGAAGGCGCCTGGGAGCTCCTCCCCTGTCACGGATTCGCAATTCAGGGTCTGGCCGCTCAGGCAGTCGTCGACGCCGGCACCCCCATCGAGAGAATCCAGGGAATACCCACCCTCGAGAAGGTCGTCCCCGAGTTGCCCGAGGATCACGTCGGCCTGGTCGCCACCGTACAACCGGTCGTTCCCAGGGCCACCATCGATCGCATCCTCACCATCATCGCCATAAGTGACATCGTTGCCGTCGCCTCCGTTGATCGTGTCCGAACGCCCCCCTCCGAAGAGCACGTCGTCCCCGCCACCGCCGAACTTCCGACCGGTCTGCGGCAGGAGGACGTCGTCCCCCGGTCCGCCGTACAGCTCCGCTCCGACGATCAGGTCCTTCCCCGGCCCACCCTGCGCCTGGGCACTCGAGGCAAAGAGGCCGTCCGCACCCCTTCCGCCGAACACGGACCCACCACCGTCGCCAGCGACCAGGCTGTCATGCCCTCGGCCACCGCAGAGGACGTCAACGCCCTCCAGTCCCTCGACGAGATCGTGGCCCGACCCTGCGAGGATCACGTCCCGACCTGGCGTCCCCTCGAGGATGTCGTCGCCAGGCGTGCCGACCAACGTGGCCGGTCGCCCGTGGCACCTGCCCGACGGAGCCCGGGAAGACACGGGCACCCGTGACACCGATTCGCAGCCGCTCGGCGTTCCGCTGTGACAGGCGTCCCGACCGGGACCAGCTCGGAGAGCGTCCTCTTCGGGCCCGCCATCGAGGATGTCGCTGCCGTCCCCACCCACGAGGATGTCTCGATTCGCCCCTCCGTACATTCGATCGGGACCTCGCGCACCCACGAGCCGGTCGCTTCCCTGGCTGCCGATGATGACATCCGACCCCGTGCCTCCAGCAAGGCGGTCCGCCCCCGTCCATCCGCGGAGCACGTCGTCGCCGTCGCCCCCGTACACGTAGTCGTTGCCGGGGCCGGAGCTCAGGACGTCGTCGCCGACGCCGCCATGGAGATGGTCGCCGCTCCGGTGAAGGCCGCCGCCCGTCAGGACGTCGTTCCCCGGTCCGCCGTAGATCGTGTCCGCCTGACTCCGGCCGAAAAGGCCATCGTCGCCTGTTCCCCCATCGAGCGTATCGGACCCCCCTTCTCCGAACAGGCTGTCGTTGCCCTCCGCGCCACACACGACGTCCCGCCCCCCTCCAGCGAAGACGAGATCGTTCCCGCCCCCTGCATGGATCACGTCGTCGCCCCCGGTTCCTCTGATGAGGTTGTTATCGAGGGTCCCGATGATCGTCGCCGGAAGACCGCGGCAGGCGGGGGGCTCCTCCTGGGCGTCGGCGGCTCGATAGGGGATCGGCCCCCAGGCGATGAGCGCGGCAAGAACGGCGATAGTCATGGGGACAGGCGCGGCGGTCGCCGCCAGTCCCGTCTGGCTCGTCCGGATGGGTGAAGAACCCCTCACGTGTGAGCGAGGAACCTACCACTCCCGGTGCCCGCCGGCCAGGTCGGCTGGACCCGGACTGCCCGGAAACTACTACCAGTTCACTCGTTACGTGCACGACCCGACGGAGCAACCGATGCGGTGGGAGCGTGCTGCTTCCGCTCCTTCGAGGATGCGGTTGTGGAGGCTCGGAGGCCGGTACCTGGAGGTCCACGTCGCGCTCGGTCCGTCCGCCGGGCCGGATGGGGTCACCGAGGTCGAGGTGCTGTTGAACAGCCTCCGCGTGGACGCGGCAGACGCCTCTTAGTGAGGCGAAAGCACCGGATCCACAGGATCCGCTCCGGATGACAATCAGCTGTGCTATCTGTCGTTACGAGGCCGCGTCGTCCAGGCGGAGGAACTCCTCGACCCCGATGAGGTCCAGGAAGAACAGGACGAAGCAGGGCACCTCTGAGGCCTCGGTTCTTGCGATGAGCCGAGGAGCCGTCAATCGGTAGCGGCGTCCTCGGTGATCGAGCTCGCATTCAACCATCGCCAGGACGTTGCGGACCCAGTCGGTACGTCCATATGTCAGGGCGATGACGAACCCGTCGTCTGCGGAGAACACGTTGACCGGCGTTTGGTAGAGCTGCCCCGTGACTCGTCCCCGGTGGTGGATCACCCCGAAGTAGGGGAGCGTGCCGGCCGCCGGGCCGAGCAGACGGTTGGTGAGGCGGCGGTTGACGCGAGCCAGCCAGCTCGGCAGAGGCACAGGCCCAGGATATGGTAGGCACCCGACCAGGCGAGAGGGGGGAGGATGAGCTTCGACCTGCTGGGCGAGCTGAACTGGCTCGCCGTGATCGTGGCCACCATCGTCTACTTCGCGCTGGGGGCTGTCTGGTACACCGTCCCCGCTATGAGCAAGGCCTGGATGCGGGCCACCGGGATCCAGGTGCCGGAGCGAGGCCAGGGCCCCGGTTCGGGGATCTATGTGGTGCCGCTGGCGACCGCGTTCGTCGCTTCGCTGGCCACGGGAATGCTCGCACAGGCCACCAGGTCGGAAACCTTTGCTGAAGGCATCGTGCTGGGGCTGGTAGTCGGGGTCGGCTACGCGCTCACGCTCACGGCGGTCCAGGAAACAGGAGGCCCCAGCCGGGCGTTGCGTTCCTGATAAACGGCGGATACCAGTTTCTGGGGCTGCTGATCGTCGCGATCATCCTATCGGTCTGGACGTAGCCGCTCCCAGCTCTTCCAGCATCCTGCGCGGTAACTTCCACCCCCGAGCGGCGAACTTCTCTAGCTCGGCCCGGTAGATCTCCCGATCGATGGCCTCGTAGCGGCGGACCGCCGACTCAACCCGGTCGCGTCCCCCTCGAGCCGCCTCGGCGTCGAGCCGCTCGCGGATCCACCGGAGGTGTGGCCCCTCCTCGGTACACATCGACGCCAGGGTGTTCCGGACAAGGGGATGCACGCCCGGCAGCGATCGATGCAGCGCGAAGTGCTGGGCGACGCGTCGCTCGAAGACGTACGTGAGCGCTAGAAGGTCGAGCTCGTCGGTGGGGATTCCCAACCGGGCTAGGTAGTTCGACTGGTAGGTCTCGGAGACCGGCACCGGGTCCGCGCCCAGCATTCGGATCACTTCGGTCCACCGCCAGGCGTGGCGGGCCTCCTCCGCGAAGTGCCACGTGAGCCGGGTCCTGAGCTCGTCGTCCCGGGCCCGCCGTGCCAGCCGGCCCATGAGCAGCGACCCCGCCAGCTCCGAGGCGCGGTAGTAGGACAGCTCCCACAGCTCCTCGTCGGAGATCTGTCGCTCCGGCGCGCGAGGGGGGAAGTGATACGTGTGGCCGCAGTCGTGATGGGCATGCTCGAGCGGTCCGTTGCCGCTCACGGTTCCTCCGGAAGGTGTTCCTTCAGATAGTCGACCACGCGTCGCCCGGTGAGCGCCTCGATCTTCTTCATGAACGACTTGATCGCCCCGAGATCGCTCCGCTGGAATACCGGCACCTCCTCCAGGGCCATCGCGCCGTAGTGCCGGAAGTTCGCCGCGGCATCCAGCACCCGCTCGGCAGATTCCTGGTCCCTCTCGATGCGTTGCTTCAGGAGGTCCTGGGAGATCTGGGTGTGCCGGAACTCGTCCCGAGCAATCAGGTGGGCGATCGTCCGCAGCACCGGGTCTCGGGCCCGCTGCCGCAGGCGCACGAAGTAGTACGCCGCGAAGTGCTCGGAGAAGATGAAGTTCACCAGCTCCTGGGTGAGGTCGGGCTCGCCCTCCACGGCCTCAGCGGCCTTCCGACGGGCCTGGACGATCTCCTCGTCGGTGATGGGGGGCTCGTGGCTTACGGCGTCGAGGTACCGCCTGAGCACGTAGAAGTGGCGGAATCCCTCGAAGAGCTCCACGGAAAGGACCGAC
>DASYVD010000068.1:0-11330 GCA_036000545.1 Actinomycetota bacterium
GGTGCTCCTGAACCTCTTCCTGCGCCGGTAGGGTTTGGCATAATAGGGGCCGACCGGCGGCGGCCGAGCCGCCGTTTTTCATGGAGGCACGATGATCGAAGCCGTTCTCTCCCCTGTCGCCCAAGCGCAGACCGGCGGTAACTACACGTTCCTCATCTCGCTGGCCCTCATGGTGGCGATCTTCTACTTCCTCCTCATCCGCCCCCAGCAGAGGCGCGCCCGGCAGCAGCGCGACCTGCTCGGCAGTCTGGCGGTGGGCGATGAGGTGGTCACGGTCGGAGGGATCTTCGGCCGCATCATCGACATGGACGACGAGAGCGTGACCCTGGACATCGGGGCCGGCCGGGTCCGGTTCGTGAGGCAGGCGATAGCGCGCAAGCTCACCTTCGAGGAGCCCGGGGGCTCGACGGACGAGGAGGCGAGCGCGGGATCGTGAAAGAGGAGGCGCGCCCGCGTCCGGCCGAGGCCCGCCCGGCTGAGGCTCCCCTCACGATCGACGACATCCAGGAGCATCCGGTCCTGTCGTCGTTCATCGCCCAGGCGGACCGGGTCATGGACGGCCTCGGGTTCACCGAGCACGGCTTCCGCCACGCCAACCTCACCGGGCGGATCGCGTTCAACGTTCTCACCCGCCTCGGTCACGACGAGCGCACCGCGATGCTGGGGGCCATCTCCGGCTACCTGCACGACGTGGGCAACTGCGTGTCGCGCTGGGGACACGGGCAGATCGGGGCGGTCCTGGTCCACGACGTGCTCCGGCAAGTCATGGAGCCCGGGGAGCTCGGGCCGGTGATGGCGGCGATCGGGAACCACGAGGAGGAGTTCGGGATGAACGCCGGCCAGCTGGCCGCGGCGGTGATCCTGGCCGACAAGTCCGACGTGCACCGCTCCCGCGTGCGGAAGGCCGACCAGATCGAGTTCGACATCCACGACCGCGTCAACTACGCGGCCGAGCAGTCGTTCCTCCGCGTCGACTCGGATGCCAGAACGATCACCCTCGAGCTGGTGATCGACACGTCCATCAGCCACGTCATGGAGTACTTCGAGATCTTCCTCGGCCGCATGGTGATGTGCCGTCGCGCGGCCGAGCAGCTGGAGTGCGCCTTCCACTTGGACATCAACGGGGCGAAACTGTTGTGAGGGGAACCGGCCGGCACGTCGTGTCCGCGCTGTTCGTCGTGGCCTTGGCCACAGCCTCGCTCGTCGCTCTCCTCATCGGGGCGCTTCGGCCTCTTCTGGGACTGGACCTCGTGGGAGGAGTCTCCGTGATCCTCACCGCACCCGAGGGCACGCCCGCGGACATCCTCGACAAGACGCTGGACACGATCCGCAACCGCGTCGACGCGTTCGGCGTGGCCGAGCCGGACATCACCCGTCAGGGCGCGCTCAACATCCAGGTGCAGATCCCGGCGCTCGAGGGCCAGACCGGCGGGGATCGGCAGGAGCGGCTGCTGGAGCTCATCGGCAAGACGGCTCAGCTCGAGTTCCGGGAGGTTCTCCGGATCATCGCTCCCGGCGACACGGCGTACGACCGGACAGAGGTCACCCCGGGCTCACCCAAGAACAGCAACGTGGTCTTCCCGGGCCGGAACGAGGCCGGTGGACAGCCGGTGAAGTTCCGGCTCGGCCCGGTGCTCATGACGGGGGACGCCGTCGATCGGGCCGTCGCCAGATACCTCGACCCAGTAACGGTGACCAACCCGGCGGACGCCGGATGGCAGGTGCGCTTCGACCTGACCGATGAGGGCGCGAAGACGTTCGCCGACATCACCGAGCGCCTGGTGGGGAAGGACCTGGCCATCGTCCTGGACCGCCGGGTGGAGTCGGCTCCCAACATCCGGGAAGCCATCACCGGAGGGACCGGGACCATCTCCGGCGGCTTCTCCGAGCCCGAGGCGAAGGACCTTGCCCTGGTGCTTCGAACCGGGGCCCTGCCCGTCCAGCTGGTCCCGTCCCAGGTGGAGACGGTGAGCCCCACCCTCGGGCGGGAGTCCCTCAACCAGGGACTGGTGGCCGGTATCGCCGGGCTCATCGCTCTCGCCCTGTACCTGGCGTTCTACTATCGGTTGCTCGGCGTGGTGACGTGGCTCGGGATGGCCATCTGGAGCACGCTGGCCCTCGGCATCGTCTCCCTCTTGGGCCAGGCCGCGGGGTACAGCCTGACGCTGGCCGGCGTGGCGGGCCTGGTGGTGTCTCTGGGCATCACCGCAGACTCGTACATAGTGTTCTACGAGCGCCTCAAGGACGAGGTTCGCCATGGCAAGACCCTCCGAGCCGCCGTGGCTCCGGCGTTCAAGCGTGCCTGGAAGACCATCGTTGCGGCGGACATCGTGACCATCACCGCCGCCGCCATCCTGTACTGGCTGGCCATCGGTTCCGTCCGCGGCTTCGCTCTCACCCTCGGCCTGGCAACGTTCCTGGACATGTTCGTCGTGTACTTCTTCAAGCGGCCCATGGTGTTCCTGATCGCCCGCAGCCGGTGGTTGTCCGAGCTTCGCGGGATGGGTCTCAGGAGTGGCGTGGCCGTGGCCGCCGAGCCGGCTCCGGTGCGCGGAGGGGCGAAGTGAGGCTCCGCGAGGCGTTCGCCCTGTTCCGCGGGCAGCGGGAGTTCCACGTCGACG
Organism: Actinomycetota bacterium; assembly: GCA_036000545.1. Taxonomy (GTDB): domain Bacteria; phylum Actinomycetota; class UBA4738; order UBA4738; family CALAEC01; genus DASYVD01. The sequence goes on from DASYVD010000068.1 coordinate 2,622, forward strand.
TTATCGGGCGACGGCGCGTATGGTTCGTGCTCTCGGGTGCCCTGCTCCTCCTCTCGCTCGTGGGGCTGTTCGTCCGGCAGCTCAACCTGGGGATCGACTTCCGCGGGGGAGCCATCCTCCAGTACGACAACCGCGCCGGCGTCACGGCGGACGACGTCCGGGAGACGATGGCTCGGTTCGACCGCGAGGATGCCGTGATCCAGTTAGTCGGAGGCGGCGAAGAGATCGACATCCGCACGGCGAGCCTGGGGGAGGACCGAGCGCCGCTCCTCGAGGCCTTGGCCCGGCAGGCGGGCGTGGAATCCTCGGACATCAGCGTCGACGACATCGGGCCCAGGTGGGGAGAGCAGATCTCGGCCAAGGCCCTTCAAGGCCTGCTCATCTTCCTCGCGGTGGTTTCGGTGTACATCTCGCTGCGCTTCGAATGGAAGATGGCCGTGGGAGCGCTGGTGGCGCTGGTGCACGACCTGGTCATTACGGCGGGCGTCTACGCGCTGGTCGGAAGAGAGGTCACACCGGAGACGATCATCGCCATCCTGACCATCCTGGGGTACTCGCTCTACGACACGGTCGTGATCTACGACAAGGTCAAGGAGAACACCGAGTCCCAGGCCCTGGTGGCCCGGGAGACGTATTCGGGAGCGGTCAACCTGTCGCTCAACCAGGTGATGATGCGGTCGGTCAACACCAGCCTGGTCACCCTTTTCCCCATCGGGACGCTGCTCTTCCTCGGTGGAGATACCCTCAAGGACTTCGCGTTCGCCCTGTTCGTCGGGGTGCTCGTCGGTACTTACTCGTCGATCTTCGTCGCCGCCCCCGTTCTCGCCGTGCTCAAGGAACGGGAGCCGCGCCTGGCCCGTCTCCGGGAGCGAGCCGTTCAGCGAGGGGTCCGGCCGGCCCTGCGGGCCGTGCCCTCGCCCGAGCGGAGCGAGCCGGAGGAAGAGCTGGAGTCCGTGGGGGCGCCCGTGTTCACTCCGGCCCCTTCGCGGGCAGGCACTCGTCCCGGCGGTGGCCGTCGCAAACCGACCGGAAAGAAGAAGCCCCGCTCCAAAAAGAAGCGCCGGTGAGAGGGGGTCCAGGGGGGCAGCAGCCCGGCGAAGCGAAGCGGAGCCGATCAGGTTGCTGCATTCCCCCTGGCCGAAGGACTGCTGCCGGCGGCAGCGGACTGAGGAGACGGAAAAGAGGGCAGGGGAGAAGGAGTTCAGAGTGAACCACGACATCGAGTGGCTGAAGAGCCTGATCCGTGACGTGCCTGACTTCCCTCAGCAGGGGATCGTCTTCAAGGACATCACGCCGCTGCTCGCGGACGAGGTGGCGTTCTCCACCGTCATCGACCTCATCACGGTCCATTTCGGCCGGGGAAACATCGACAAGGTGGTGGGCATCGAGGCCCGGGGCTTCATCCTGGCTTCCTCCGTGGCGTACCACTTCGGTGCTGGGTTCGTCCCCGTGCGCAAGAAGGGGAAGCTGCCCTGGGAATCCGAGTCGGAGTCCTACGAGCTCGAGTACGGGACCGAGACGTTGGAGATCCATAAGGACGCCCTCCAACCGGGGGAGCGGGTGCTCATCGTGGATGACGTGCTGGCCACGGGAGGGACGGCCCGGGCCACGGCCATGCTGGTCGAGCGTCTGGGGGGCAAGGTGGTGGGGATCGCCTGCCTGGTCGAGCTGGGCTTCCTTTCGGGCCGGGACAAGATCAAGGACTATGACTTCTATTCGCTGATCACCTACTGATCAGGAAGCCGTAGCATCTCGGCCCGAACCTTCGGAGACCAGCCAGTCCACCAGTCGTTCGTTGCCAAGGGCCTCAAATCCCTCGTCCAGACCTCGGCGCATTCGAACGAGGTCGATCGCCTCCTCCACCCCGTATCCCATGAACCTCAGAGCCCGGGCGATCACCATCCCCGACCGATTCAGCCCCTGGACGCAATGCACCAGGGTGACCGCTCTCGAGGAGGCCCGCCACCGACCGGGCGACTTCCCTGGTCTTTGGGTCGACGGTGTCTCCGTCATCGATGGGGAAGTGCACGTAGAGGTGGTTCTCGGGGACCGGAGGAGACCAGGTGGATTCCCAGTCCTCGAGGGCCACGATCGCATCCACCCTGAGCGCTACGAAGGCGTGCGGCTCAACCAGCTTCTTGGACAAGAACAGACCGGGGACAACCTCGAAGGTTTCGAACCGCCAGTCTAGGGGCCGCGGATGAATCTTCTTCTCCACGAGGGCATTCTAGAGGAGGCAATCATCGCCTCCCGTTCTCGGAGCTTGATGCCGATTACAATGTGAAAAAGGGAGGCAGGTGGCGCCAGTGGAGGACGTGAAAGCACCCGCCAGGCGGGGGGGCTTTCTGGCGCGCCTCCCCTTCGTCTCCGGCGAGCGACCGGGCCCCACCAGCTCCGAGGAGCTGTTTCGCCTGGTCGGAGGGTACCTGCCCAAGGGCGATGTGCGGCTGGTGCAGCGAGCCTACGAGTTCGCCGAGCAGAGCCACCGGGGCCAGCTTCGGATCTCCGGGGAGCCCTTCGTCGAGCACCCCCTCGGCGTGGCCTCCCTCCTGGGCGAGCTGGGCATGGACGGGACCACCTTGGTCGCCGCCCTCCTCCACGACGTGGTGGAAGACACTCAGCTCACCCTGGAGGACGTCGAGAGGGAGTTCGGCGCCGAGGTGGCCACCATCGTCGACGGGCTCACCAAGCTGGACAAGATCCAGTACCGATCCCGGGAAGCGGAGCAGGCGGAGAACGTCCGGAAAATGATGGTGGCCATGGCCCGGGACATCCGGGTCCTCATCATCAAGCTCGCCGACAGGCTCCACAACATGCGGACCCTGGGAAGCCTCTCCCGAGCCAAGCAGGTCGAGAAGGCCACCGAGACGCTGGAGATCTACGGGCCCCTCGCTCACCGGTTGGGGATCTACTCGGTGAAGTGGGAGCTCGAGGACCTTTCCTTCGGCACCCTCCATCCCAAGCAGTTCGAGGAGATCCAGAACCTCGTGGGCAAGGCGGAGTCGGAACGCGCCGCGTACCTCCAGCAGGTCATCGAGGCGGTGGAGGACCGACTGCGGAAGGCCAAAATCAAGGCGGTGGTGCAGGGCCGCCCGAAGCACCTCTACGGGGTGTACGAGAAGATGGTCCTGCGGGGCAAGGAATTCAGCGAGATCTACGACCTCGTCGGCATCCGCATCCTGATCGAGACGGTGAAGGACTGTTACGCGGCCCTTGGAGCGCTCCATTCGCTGTGGAGGCCGGTACCGGGGCGCTTCAAGGACTATATCGCCATGCCCAAGTTCAACATGTACCAGTCGCTCCATACGACGGTGATCGGGCCTGAGGGCCGCCCGCTCGAGCTCCAGCTCCGCACCCACCAGATGCACCGCACGGCCGAGTTCGGGATCGCCGCCCACTGGCGCTACAAGGAAGGCAAGGCCAAGGAAGACCCCGCCGATCTCGCCTGGCTCGCTCAAATGCTCGACTGGCAGCAGGAGACGTCCGACCCCCGCGACTTCATGGAGGGCCTGAGGATCGACCTGTACTCAGGTCGGGTGTTCTGCTTCACTCCGAAGGGCGACGTCATCGATCTCCCATCGGAGTCGGTACCCATCGACTTCGCCTACGCCATCCACACCGAGGTCGGTCACCGGTGCATCGGCGCCAAGGTGAACGGGAAGCTCGTGCCGCTCGACTATCACCTGCAGACCGGCGACACCGTCGTCGTTCTCACCTCGAAGGCGAAGGACGCCGCACCCAGCCGGGACTGGCTGAAGATCGTCAAGAGCCCCCGGGCCCGCAACAAGATCAAGCAGTGGTTCTCTCGGGAGCGCCGCGGCGACGCCATCGACACGGGGCGAGAGCTGCTCCAGCGGGAGCTTCGCCGGCAGGGATTGCCCCTCAAGCGGCTGACCACCGAGGAGACCCTCACGGACGTGGCGAGGGAGCTGAAGTACCCCTCGCTGGACGCGTTCCTCGCGGCGGTGGGGGAGGGACACGTCTCGCCGCAGTCTGCGGTGACCCGGCTGACCCGACTCGTCGCCGCGGCGGTCGAGGAGGTAGACACGATCGACGTCCCGCCGGCCCGCCCGGTCCGGCTTGGGGCCCGGACCGTCGACCAGGCCGTCGTGGTGCAGGGTTCCTCTGACGTGTGGGTCAAACTGGCGCGGTGCTGCACGCCGGTTCCCGGCGACGAGATCCTCGGCTTCGTCACCCGGGGCAAGGGGGTCTCCGTCCACCGGGCCGACTGTCCCAACGCCAAGGCCCTGGGGCATGAGTCCGACCGGTTCATCGAGGTCTCGTGGCAGCCCGGCAAGGGAACCTCGTTCGTCGTGTCGATCCAGGTCGAGGCCCTCGACCGGAAGAAGCTGCTTGGCGACGTGGCCACGGCCATCTCCGAGAGTCAGGTGAACATCCTCTCTGCGAGCTCCACCGTGGGGCGCGACCGAATCGCTCGCCTCCGATTCACCTTCGAGCTGGCTGACATCGCTCACCTGTCGGGCGTGCTCGGCGCAGTGAAGAAAGTGGACTCCGTGTTCGACGCCTTCCGCGTCGTTCCTCGCTGATCGAGTCGTGCGGCTCGTCGTCCAGCGCGTGGCCCGGTCGGAGGTTCGGGTCGGTGGATCCGTCGTGGCCACGTCCGGTCCGGGGCTCCTGGTCCTGGTCGGGGTGGGGGCCGCCGACGATGAGAGCGGTGCCTCCAGGCTGGCGGAGAAGGTGTTTCATCTCCGGGTCTTCGAAGACGACGAGGGGAAAATGAACCGATCGCTCACCGACGTCGGCGGCGAGGTGATGGTGGTGCCGCAGTTCACGCTGTATGGAGACATGAGTCGCGGCCGGAGGCCATCGTGGATCCACGCGGCGCAGCCCGACGTGGCCGAGGAGCGTGTCGAAGCGTTCGCCAGAGCACTGCAGGATCTGGGGGCCACCGTCCACCGCGGAGCTTTCCGCAAGCACATGGAGGTGGAGCTGGTGAACGACGGACCCGTCACCCTCCTGCTGGAGGCGTGAACGGGCCGACCGCGATCAGGCCCTCTCTCCGATCTCGATCGTGTTGCCCTCGCTGTCCTTGAACCACGCGCCCTTCCACCCCATGGCCTCGATGAGACCGTTCTCCGTCTTGCCCATGTCCCCGAAGTCGTACTCCTCGAACACCACGCCCCGGGATCGGAGGTCGTCCATGAATGACCTGATGTCGGTCACGTCGAGGTGTGCCTGCGTGTTCCGCGCCGTACCGGCGTGGGGCGTCGGATACACCAGCAGCCAGGTGCTCCCTGCGAACTGGAACCACAGTCCTCCGACTTCATCCTCCCTCGTAGGCGTCAAACCGAGCTTTTCCTCGTACCACTTCTTGGCGCGGCCGATGTCCGACGCGGCCAGCACCGGCCAGATCGGGAAATCTGTGATCGATCCCATCCGTAAACCCTCCTCTCGGTCAGCGACATCTCGCCGACCACCTCTTCCGCATCCGCAGCTAGCGGAGCTTCAGGTCCGCCGCGGCGCACACTCCTGCCAGCACCCGCGCCGCGGTGGGGTAGGCATGGATCGAGTCGGCCACCGTCCCGACGGATGCCCCCAGCTTGATCGCCAGGGCTGCCTCGTTGATCAGCTCGGAGGCACCTGGACATGCGGCGAAGGCACCGACGAGGGTTCCGTGCTCGCGGTCCACCACGGTGGTGACGTGGCCCGGCGATCCCGAGAAGCCATCTCCCTGCGGAACCGTCGGCTCGATGGTGAACCCCCGGCTGGTGGTGGCGAAGTCCATGGTCTCCTCGAAGGCGTCGAGCCCCAGGTACCAGGCCTCGTCTATCGTCAGGCCGACCGCGGCGGTCTCCGGGTCGGTGAACGTGGTCCGAGGGATCGCTGAGAGATCCGCCTTGGCGTCCTTCCCCAGGGCCGCCCGTACGGCGATCCTGCCCTCGTAGTCCGCGACGTGCGTGAACTGCATCCCGCCGGCGCAGTCTCCAGCGATGTACAGGCCGTCGGCGACCCGCATCTGGGCGTCGGGCTCGACCTCCCCTCGTGGGCCGAGCGCCGCGCCGGCCTCTTCCGTTCCGAGCTCGCGCAGGTCGGCGGGGCGCCGACCCACGGCGACGAGCAGCTCCGCACCCTCTACCATCGACCCGTCGGACAGCTCGAGAATCCGGCCGGCTCCGCCGCGGCGCGCGCGCACCCCGTGGACACCCGTGCGGATCTCGACTCCCTCCCCCCGCAGCTGCTCCGTCAGGACCTCGGAGCTCTTCGGGTGGTCGCGCGGCAGGATCCGTTCACCGCCCTGGACGATGGAGGTCCGGACACCGAACCGGGCATACACCTGAGCCAACTCCACCCCCACAGGACCGCCGCCGAGGACGATGATGCTCGAGGGCAGGTCCCGGGAGGACGTGCCGTCGTTGGAGGTCCAGTAGCCGGCCTCTTCGAGCCCCTCGATGCGAGGGATCACCGGATGGGAGCCGACCGCCACGATCACGCCCTGCGCCCCGAGCGTCTGAGGATTCTCACCGTCGCGCCGGACCTCGATCCGTCCGGGGCCCACGATGCGTGCCTCTCCTCGCACGATCCGGGCACCGGCCGATTCCAGGCGCTGGACGTGATTCGCGTCGTCTGGGTAGTCGATCTTCTCCCGGGAGATCATCCAGTCGCGTCGCGCAGCGGCTCGTTCCCAAGGGTAGTCGGCGCCCAGCGCTCGGCGGTGCGCCGCATCGAGGAGCGTCTTCGACGGAAGGCAGGCCCAGAAGCTGCACTGCCCCCCGAAGAGGTCGCGCTCGACAACGGCCACCCGGCCCCCCAGCTCCGCGCCCAAAGTGCCGGCGGCTTCGCCGGCCGCTCCTGCTCCGATGACCAGGACATCGAGCTCTTCGACCATTGTTGTCGCCTCCCCCCGGGGTCATCCTCTCGCGCGGTTATAACCTCTTCGAGGTCGTGAGGCTTCCCGCGCGAGGGCCCCTTCGGCGGTGCTCAGCGACCCGATGCTAGACTCCCCCGCCAGCCGGGAATGAAGGCAGCCTTCGCTCTGTTCTGGAGGGCCAGGAGGACACCATGACGAGAATCCAGCGTTGGACCATGGTCGCGGTGATCCTGGGATCCGGGATCGTCTTTCTCGACACCTCGGTGGTCAACCTGGCGCTTCCGAGGATCGGCGAGGAGCTGCCGAGCGGGCTGTTTGGGCGGCTGGAGGCCCAGTCGTATGTAGCCAACGGATACTTCCTCACGCTCTCGGCCCTTCTCATCCTGGCCGGGGCTCTGACCGACTACTACGGCCGGAAGCGCATGTTCGGGATCGGCCTGGCAGGGTTCGGCATCACGTCGCTCCTGTGCGGCATCGCTCCGAACATGGAGCTGCTGATCCTGTTCCGTATCCTCCAGGGAGCCGCTGGGGCGCTGGTGGTGCCGGGATCGCTCTCGATCATCACGGCGAGCTTCGAGGGCGAACAGCAGGGAAGAGCGTTCGGGATCTGGGCCGGCGCATCGGCTGCCACGACCATCCTCGGCCCGTTCATCGGTGGCGTCCTGGTGAACACGATCTCCTGGCGGATGGCCTTCCTGATCAACCTTCCCTTCCTCGTTCTCGCGTACTACGCAACGGTGGCCTTCGTCCCCGAATCCCGGGACGAGGAGGCTACCGGGAAGTTCGATTGGCTAGGGTCGGCGGTCATCGCCCTGGCAGTCGGTGGCCTTGCCTTCGGGACGATCCGCGGACAGCAGGCCGGATGGAGCGGACTCGTTCCTTTCCTCAGCCTGGCAATCGGGGCCGTGGCCGTGCTGCTCTTCCCGATCTTGATGCTCCGGCGGAAGAACCCGCTGATCCCGCCGTCTCTGTTCCGCTCCCGGAACTTCACCGTCACCAACCTCGCCACGTTCGTCATTTACGGGGCGCTGTACGTGTTCATCACGTTCCAGGGCCTGTTCCTTATCGGAACGCTCGGATACAACGAGCCGGCGGCGGGGATCGCCGGCATCCCGGGGACCCTGTTCCTCGTGTTGTTCTCCACCCGGTTCGGGAAACTGGCGGCGCGGTACGGGCCGCGGCTCTTCATGTCCCTGGGCCCGGTGATCATGGGGCTGGGTCTGCTCTGGTACACGCGGGTACCCGCGACCAGCGATGCCTGGGTGCTGGGAACGGGGAGTGTGCTGCCGCCTGCCGACTACTTCGTGGACTTCCTGCCCGCCGTGCTGGTCTTCGGCATCGGGCTGATGATCATGGTGGCGCCGTTGACCACCGCGCTCATGACGTCCGTGCCCAAGCAGAACGCCGGAGTCGCCTCAGCCATCAACAATGCCATCTCTCGAGTGGGTTCCCCCCTGATCACGGCGGTCATCTTCGTCGTCGTCGTGTCGAGCTTCTACGGCGCCATCGCCGATCGGGTCCCCGGAACCAACGTCGAGTCGCCTTCGTTCCGGCGGCAGGTGGCGCCCCTGAACCCACCGGAGGAGGGAGCCGCGGCAGTGGTGGTCGGAGCGGTCCGCGAGGCCTCCACCGACGCGTTCCGCCTGGCAATGCTTGTGGCCGCGGGGCTGATGTTCGCGGGGGCGGCGGTGAACGGCGTTGGCATCCGGAACCCTCGGAAGGAGGTCGCGGCCGAGCCGCAGCCTCCGAAGGTGGAAGAGGAGCACGCCTTCGCTCCCGCCCCGACCTGCGTGATCTGCGAGGAGCCGCTCGAGGCCGGGCACACCCACTGAGGTGACTGTGGAGGAGGAAGGGGCCCGTTCGACTTCGGAGGCCCTGGA
>DASYVD010000069.1:0-10572 GCA_036000545.1 Actinomycetota bacterium
ACCGCCCGTCGGCAGATGTCGTTCGCCAGCTCGACCTTCGGGGCCACGGCCCGGTATCTTCCGGTGCGGTCGGGGATCCGCTCGCGGTAGAAGCCCGTGTCGTCGGTGAAGGTCGCATCGATCGTCCGCCACTCCCCCGAGACCCTCCGCTGGATCCTCACCCGCACGTTTCGGCGGCAGGCAGCGAACCCGTCGCTCACCCTGACGTGCCCTCGCGCCACGAGGTGTCTGCGAAGCGCCAGCGAGATGGTCCGATCGTGGGGCGTCGGTAGGACCGTGAAGTCGGTGGCGCTCGTCCCGGTCCCGCTCGCGTTCGTCACCGTGATCGGCCCGGTCCTGGCTCCGGCCGGCACCACGGCGGTGATCTGGGTCGAGGAACTGACCGTGAAGTTGGTCGAAGCCACGCCGCCGAACTTCACCGAGGTCGTCCCGGTGAAGTTCGTTCCGACGATGGTGACCGAAGTACCCGCCGGGCCCCTCGTCGGCGAGAACGAAGTGATCGTCGGCGACCCCGCCGGGGTGACCGTGAAGTTCGATGAGCTCGTTGCCGTACCGCCGGGCGTGGTCACGCTGATCTTGCCGGTCTGCGCCCCGGAGGGCACGACCGCGGTGATCTGGGTGTCCGAGTTGACCGTGAAGGTCGTCGCGCTGGTGTTCTTGAACTTCACGTCGGTCGCGCCGGTGAGATGGGTCCCGGTGATGACCACCGAGGTCCCAACGGGGCCGCTGATTGGCACGAAGGACGTGATCGTCGGCGCGGGCACGGTGGTGACCGTGAAGTTCGCCCCGCTGGTGGCGGTCCCGAGCGGGGTGGTGACGCTGATCTTCCCGGTCGTGGCCCCCTTCGGCACGGTGGCCGTGATCTGGCTGTCCGAGTTCACGGTGAAGGCGGCGGAGGTCGCTCCGAACTTCACGGAGGTCGCCCCGGTGAATCCGGTGCCGCTGATCGTGACCAGGATGCCCACCGGCCCACTGGTCGGCGAGAAGCCGGTGATGGTTGGGGGGATCGGGCCCGTGACCGTGAAGTCCTGGGCGCTCGTGGCCGTGCCCGAAGGCGTCGTAACGGCGATCTTCCCGGTGGTGGCCCCCGACGGCACGATCGCCGTGAGCTGGGTGCCCGAGGGGTTCCACGAGAACGTCGTGGCGCTGGTCACGTTGAACTTCACCGACGTCGTCCCCACGAAGTTGGACCCGTTGATCGTGATCGAGGACCCCACCGGCCCACTGGTCGGCGAGAAGCCCGTGATGCTCGGCGCGCACGAGGAGCCGACCGTGAAGTCGTCACGGCTGGTCGCCGAGCCGTCGGGGCTCACGACCCGGATCTTGCCGGTGGTGGCGCCGGTGGGCACGGTCGCCGTGATGAGGTTGGGCGAGTTGACGGCGAAGCTTGCCGCGATCCCGTTGAAGTCGACCGACGTCGCTGCCTGCAAATGGTTCCCGCCTATGGCCACGCTGGTCCCCACGGGCCCACAGGCCGGGGAGAAGCCCGTGATCTCCGGTGGCGGAGCCGCTTGCGCCGCAGGGGCGGCCAGGGCCACGACGAGCACGGTTGCGACCGCGAGACTCCGAGCCAGGCGACAGCCGATCTGTGGTCTACGAGCGCTCATAGCCCCCCCTCACGTGAGGTGCGCCTCGTCCCCTGCGCTTTCTGTACCCCGAGAGGGGGAGCCAGCGCATCGGCCAAAAGGACGAAATGAATGTGCTCCCGGTTGTGGGTGAGGAAGAGGACCTTCCCGAGGCGGCGGTCGATGGCGAGGTTCCTCGTCGGCTGGGGCGGCCAAAGAGGATTGTTTGGACGGCTGCTGGGCACTCCTCCCGGTCTTCGGGCACACGCCCCAGCACCAGAACGAGCACCAGAGATGCCACTGTCCAGTCGGCCTGATCCCAACCTCCTTCTCGGGTGTGGCCTACTGCGAGACCCTGATGGCAACCACGTCCTGAGTGCCGTCCCGAACGAAGACGATGTTCCCTGCGGACGCCGGCGCCCGGTTGATGCGTCGCCCAGCGTGCACCTGCCACAGAGTCGAGCCGGTGCTCGGGTCGAGCCCGTAGACTTGCCCGCCGTCGCCAGCGATGAGGGCGCTCTCCTGGAGGACGAGCGACTCCACGGGGGCGCCGGTCTTGAGGCTCCAAGTCACCGACCCCTCCACAGGATCGAGGGCGTACACGCCCTCGGTGGTGCCCACGTACACCAGCCGATCCCCGACGAGGAGCGGCGTGCCAAAGATCCCCACGGCTGTCCGCCACCGGGTCTGGCCGGTCTCGACATCGATCCCCACCACCGTGCCATCGTCCGCGGCCAATAGCGCAAGCTCGCCGAGGATCACCGGGCGAGCGGAGGCCCCTCCTGGCACGTTGAGGCGCCATCGCTCCTCGCCGGTGCCTGCGTCGTGGCCGTGGAGGGTATTGGGCGCCTGCTCCACCAGCACCATTCCGTGCCCGGCCGCCACGGGGATCCCGAGGGCCGTCGCGGTCCACCGGAGCCTTCCAGTAGAGGCGTCGACGGCATGGAGCTTCAGCGGGTAGTCAGCTCTCAATGAGGAGACGTAGACGGTGTCTCCAGCCCTGACGGGCGGGCCCAGGACCGGGCCGCCTGGACTGGTCAGTTCCCACCCCATCTGGCCGGTGCGAGCGTTCACGACCGTCACGGCACCGGAGGCCGTCACGAAGACCATCTCCCCATTCGTGACCACCTCCCGATCCACGGTTCCCACCCACTCCGACCAGCGCTCGTCCCCAGTATGTGGGTCGAGCCCGTAGAGGGTCCCCCCGAGAGCCACCACCAGGATGTCCCCCACCAGTACCGGCACGGTGTAGGCGTCGATCCCGGGGTGGCGCGACCACCGGACCGCCCCAGTGGCAGCATCGAGGGCGAACATGCACCCGATATCTTCTCCGCCTCCCCAGTTGGAGCCCACATACACGCTGTCGCCCATCACGACCGGAGCGGTCACGTTCCAGTCCTGAAGGCGGAAGCGCCACAGCACGTCAGCGCTTTCCGGCCGCCCGCCCGAGGCGACTTGACCGAGGCACCCAGAATCCTGAGCGCCGGACCCGGCAAACTTGATGGAGGCCACGATGCGGTGGACAATCTGACGGTCCGGCTCGGAAGCATCCGGTCCGAACCAGGCGAACACCGCGTAGCCAGTCTCGCCCAGGGGCAGAAACAGCCGGGGCTGGGGCGCGCCGTAGGGCCGATCTCTGACCGGCCGGGCGTCGTCGAGCGACAGGGGGAACTGTGCACCTGGCGCGTCGGTGGGGAGGCCATACCGCGCCACGGCATGGAACTCGACTACCATGGCATGGGACGGCAGTTCGCGCATATCCCAGGCGGACGTGTGCCTTCCCTGCCCGAGGTCTGGATGACGAAACAGGAAGTCGACATTCGCGACCAGGGCGCCTCGGAAGGTGGGTCCGAGAAACTGTTCATCGAAGGTCTGCAGGTGCCACCCCGGTGGGTAAGCCATGGACCACCCGAGCTCGGGGTCTCGGTACGTCCGCCACTCCGAGCTATCCGCGGGAGTGGCTGCCTGCTGGCGCCGGACCTCGAGCCCCGCCCATCCGAGTCCCGTGAGGAAGACCCCGACCGTCGCGCCGATGGCTCCCCATCTTGCTGCCCGAAGCAGGCCATCCCGGCGGACGACCCGCCTCAGCCTGGTCCTTTGGTGCAGGTCCAGGTCCCGCACGGTCCGCTCCAGGGCCTTACCCAGCTCCTGGTCTCGCATGTCGCTATTCACGCGCTCCTTCTCGACGGAAAGGGCCCGCCGGAGATGCTCCCGGGCCGTAGCCAACTGGAGCCGGACGGTACTCTCCCTCATCCCCAGGAGGCAGGCCACGTCGGCTTGTCCAACCGTGCCCAGTCCCTGAGCACCACGGCCTGCAGTTGTCCCACGGACAGCCCCTTCAGAGCCTTGTACGCCTCCCCTCGTCTCATTATGTCCACCCCTGTACTGATGGAGGCGTCGTTTCGGTGGGATCGAAGGGCCTACGGGGCTAGGCCGAGGCCCGGACCCGCGCCCGAAGGACGTGCCAGTCCTCGCCCACACTTTCCCGTCGCGCCGACGGATGATTCCCTGGAGCACGAACAAGCGCCCGCTAGGAACCCCGGCGAATCGAGAACGATCCGCATAGACGCGCCAATCCGTCTGTGCCCTCCAGCTCTCCTACGTGGGGGACGTCGGCGTTAGGGGTGTCGTAACGACCGGCTCCCCAGCCTGCGGGGACCATCTGATGACGAACGAAGACGGATCGGAAAGAAGAGCTGCGGCTACGTCTTCGTCTACTGCCCGGTCGCAGTACTCCACCCTCGGTGGTTCGTAGGATGCGACCCGGTTCGACGCGCCGTTTGCCCTTGCGATGAGATCGATGGGCCTCGCAGGGTAGCTCTGAGTCGAGTAGCAGATGGTCGCAGGACTGGCCGACACTTCGAGGACCCCCGTGTCCGTAGGTTCGATGAAGTAGTAGCGGGCGTACTGGACGGTCGCCTCATCGGAGGGACCGGGGTTCACGGATGAGGTGCAGGAGGCAAGTGCGGTTAGTAAGACCAAAGTGCAGGCGTATCGTCGCGGCATAGGGGCAAGCTAGCCAACCCCTACGTCCCTCGCAAGGGATGGTCGCACGCCCGCCGCGAATTGACGCCCTGTCGTCGCCTGAGTCCATCTTGCGTCGTAGGCCCGTAGGCGGTGCTGCGTGGGTGGTATCACGCGGCTGCCTTCGTGCGGCATGATGTTCGGGATGTTCCGAAGATGCGCTATCGGGCTGCTCGTCGCGGTTCTCGTTGCCGGATGTACGTCAGACGACACCGCACCGCCCACTCCGCCACCGGGAGTCACTTCGCCTGCGCCAGAGCCAGTCGAGAACGGGCTGCACAGCGAATGCTTCGTCGGGATGATCCGGGCCGACCGTGCCATTCCAGCTGAAGTTATCGCCCTGCTCGGCTCTCACGTGCCTACATGGCTGCCCAAGGGCTTCGGGTTCTTCATTGGCTGGAGAGGCACGAAGTACGATTTGACGCCATCGACCGGTGCGATCTGGACCGACGACTCGTGCAGACAAGTACGTCTGGAGGTCTTCCTCGGTGCCGCAAGCGAAGAGTCGCCGATGCCTGATGGTCGATGGATTCGGACGAGCAACGGAACCTGCATCCTGGGCCTGCAGCGTGGCGCGCCGTGTGCGACATATCACGCGCAAGTGAACGGTGACGCGATCTCGCTACAACTCGTCGGCCTCAATCAACAGGAAATCGACCGAATTGTCGCGGGCATCGCGGCCTAGAGGCGACTGCCCAAGCCACAAGTGCGAGCGGACCAAGCCAACGACTGACGCATGATCCCTCGAACGGTCGCTATGCGACGCAGGGAGTGTCGCATCCCATCGGAAGCGACGTTAGTGATGGCGCGACCCGGCCTGACCGCGGGTGGGGGCGGATGTCTGTTCGGTATCGAAGCGACATTCTCAGGGAAGCCATCTCGGACGAGTGGGACCTTCTCGCGACGTTCCGGACCGATGACTTCGCGTACGCCCGGGCGAAGGTGAACGAGCGGACGCGCTGTGCCACCGACGGCGACTGCACTCCACGAACCCTCTCGAGCGGTTGCACAAGGAGATCGCACGGCGGACCAAGGTCGTCGTATCTTTCCCAACAGAGCCTCGCTCGTTGGGATGGTCGCGACGCTGTTCCAGCAGCAGGACGACGTGCGTGTTGGCATGATGACGGACTCCCCGGGGATGCCTCCAGCGACGATGTGCCCACCCACTGCGGTGTCGTTACCACTTGAGCGGCTCCTGGGGGAGTCTCGTCGGGCGATGTCGCTTGATAGGAGCTCTCCCCTTGGGGTGGGGAGATCTGCGGCTGGCATGACCAGCGCGTGTGGTTCAGCTTCCTGCGAGCATCCTATTCAGTGAGATGGGCAGCTCGCAGTTCGCCGTTCTGTCGTCCGGAGCGCGAACGTCCTGTGGGAGAGAGGAGGAACGAACTTCGAGGACTACACTGCAAAAGACAAGCCCAGTGGGAACGCGAGCTGAGGGAGAGGATGACCGTAGAAGCCATGAAGGTCTATCACCTGACGATTCAGGAGAACGGGCACTCACGACGGTTCGTCTACGAGGACCATGATGAGGCGCTGAAGCGCTTCGCCGATGCGACTGCCGCCGGGCTCGACGCAAAGCTCGACGAGGTTGTGCGCGCGCCGGCGCTCCCGAAGCCGACCGAGAGGTTGCCGGACGAGATCGTGCCCGTTCGCCATTGAGGCGAGTTGCTCGGGCGGTCTGGATCGAGAAGAAGCCGGGCGAGTCCTCACCCCGACCGAGCGGAAGCTTGTCTCTGACCTCGGCTCGTAGGCGGGCCCCGTGCGGCGAAACGTGGCGCACATCGCCGATCTTCGCGCCTTCCGCTTACGCCTAGTCGCCGCTCAGGAAGACGAACGCCTGGGACACAAGAGGTAGGGGGACGGGCGGTCCCTTGGGGCGGCTCTCCAGGACGTCGGACCAGCTCGAATAGCGACCGCGAGCTACGCGCTAACGCTTCCCTCTGCTGCCGCTCTTGCCCGACGCGGCGCGGTCGCCCCGCCTCGGCTCCCTCTTCTCCTTCGATCGTCGCTGGTCCATCTTCTTGCGGCCGCTGTCGTGCTTCTGCTTCGCCACGAAAACTCCCACTCCCGAGGACAGAACCTTAGCACCCTGGGCTCTTATACCAGCTGTAAGGGAACCGCCACGGCCTCGATCCAGATCAGCTCGCGCTCGTAGCCGAACCGCCCCACGAGCAGCGTGTTGCGGCGAGCATCGAGGTCCGCGACGAAGTAGTCGAGATCCTGACGCTGGCCGCTGGCGACGGGGACCATGTGGAACGCACCTCCCCGTCGCATGAGCTCGGCCGCGCCCGCGGCCGCAGCCTCGGCCTGTGTCCCGCCCCGCACGGCGGTCTCCATCTGGACCTGGAGCGACGCGGATGCGATCTCCCCTGCCTCCCGGTAGCACTCGAGTTCGCGAGGACTCTTGGACAGCCGGATCGTCTCCACGAGATCGTCCGCCGGGACCAGTTCGACGCCCGGGAGCTCGTCCTCGAGGATGCGGGCGTACCGGACCGGCAGGAGTCCATCGCCGACGAAGGCCACCTTCCCTTCGAGGCCGCGTGCGCGGACGGCACGCCCGGCCTCCCGGATGACGTTCCTCGTATCCGGCAACCTGACTCGGTCGGTCGCGAGCAGTTCCCTCGGGTACTCCGGTGAATCGGGGATCAGCTCGGGCGGCTCTCTCCCGGCCATCAGCGCGGCCGCGAACGCGGCCCCCATCCAGTCGAACTCAACGAGGTCCGGGACGTGGCCGGACCGGCTCGAGTAATAGTGGGTCAGATAGAGGACGTCTCCGCATCGCTCGTGGGTCCCTCCGCTCCTGCTCCGGATCAGGGCTGCCTCGAAGCCACGGTTGCCCAGCTCGTCGTAGAGCCTGTTCCAGCGGTCTTCGTATTCCTCCTGCGGGAAGTACATCCGTCCCCCTGTCCGATCGTCGCGGCCCGTGCCCGTCGGGCCAGGATGCCCTACCGTGGGGTCTGTCTGGGAGGTGGTGCCCGTGTCGGTCTTGACCGATCTCCTGGACCTGCCCGGCGCGACCTTCGAGGTCATCCCCCACGACCAGGCTTATACCCCCATCGCCGAAGCGACGACCCTGGGCATCCCGTAAGTGACGCCCCGGTCGCCTGGGCCAACACTGCCTGGGCGACGAAGATGACCCAGTCTGATGAGGCACCTGGACGGCTCGTGAGTTGTTCGGCTGGGGTTCAGGGGAGCGACTTCACCGCCTGCAGCTGCTTCGGAGTCAAGCCGCCGATGAGAGTCTGCCAATGCCGAGGAGGCGTGACTGGCTCTCCGGTGAAGACAAGCCCGTCCGGCGTGAGCTCCACCTTCTCGGTCCCGGGCTCGGTGAGGCCGGCGCGGGCGCTCCTCGATCATGGACCGGACCCGGTCAACGTCGCGCTCCCCGAAGCCTCCGTATCGGACCTCGCCTCGCCGTAAACTCGGTCTCGATCGAGTGTCGGGTCTGTCGAAGGGGGTCTCGACCACCTTTCTTACAGCCCTCGCCCTCGGGCCCTCGTCGGGCCGGCAGACAACTCCGATTGACCAGGTCACGGATGCCGCTCGAAGCCCTCTGGAACGGATTTCGCTAGTTTGGGAACGCCTCCTCTCTTTGCTCATCTAGGCGGACGGGCATCGATCTTGGTCCGGATTTGTCCGGATTTGTCCGGATTCCGCGTCCAACTGACGTCCGTGCCATTCACGTTCATCTGCTTGATTGGATCCGGGTCGGGCTGGCCTTCCTCCTTGCTTGCGCCTGGAACGCTGCGACCCGCTTCCCCTCCTCGGCCTCGACCCGGATGCGTTCAGCCTCCCTCGACGCCCAGAGTTGACGCGCTTGCGTGAGCTCGGCCTGTTCCGCGATCGCTCTCTGCCGCGCCTCCTCGTTGAGACGTGCGTTCTCGTCGGCGTGAACGGGCCAGGCCACGTAGTCGCTCTGCATCTTCGGTTTCGGCGGAGGTGGAACCTCGGGGGCGTGTTTCTCCTCCGCATCGCTCGAACCAGGCGATATCGAACGCTGCGTGGCCGCAGCTGGTTCGACAGCCTCTTCCTCCGCTCGCCTGAGCCTCGCCTCCTCATCGCGAGTGGTCTGCCACTCGCGAGATGGGCAGCACTGCTTGTGCGTTGGACGCGAGATCGCTGAGGCCTGGAGTCAAGGGATCCCTCGGCATCGTGCCAATCCGGGGAGGCCCCTGCCGTCGACTCATGAGTGCGGCGCGGGAAGCACCGATGGGCCAAGGGTTGACGGTCGAACACACGGAGCCTTTGCTGCTCGGCGCCCAAGCCTCTTAGTACTTCCCGGGAGGGGCCCGCGGGCCCACTGCCGAGGGCCTCTCGACCGGCTCAACGGCATCTTCAGTCGTCGTCGATGGCTGCGGCTCGCGGGCCACCCCGGTGGTGGGTGTGACCGGATGGCCCGGGGCAAGTGGCCAGCGATTATGGGAAACGCAACGAAGCGCCGCTCCCGCTAGGTACTCTGCAGACCCCAGCGGACCGAGGTCTCCACGTCCTCCCAGGAGAACAGGCGGCCCGGCCGGACCCATACCCTGCCGGCCTCGAGGATGGCCTCGGCCACCCCGGGGACCCGGAACAGAGCCACGAGGATTGCATCGGGAGCGGCCATCTCCGGGCTCTCGGCCACGATCCTGGGTCCTTCGTAGGCGACCTCGAACCCACGTGGCGGAGGCTCGCCGGGGAGGGGAGCGGGAGCCCCCCACGCTGCCTCGATGGCCCGCGCCACCCCATCCCACGCCGCCTTGGCGTCGCAACCGGGGTCTAGGTTCAGCCGCGCCCGGTACCGGTGCAGGTCGACCGAGCGGACCCCGTCCACTGCGAGCAAGGAGCGGAGCCCTTCGGGTGGGCTCGCCGGCGGGCACTTCTCGATGGTGGCCTGGGTGAGCTCCACGGTCGTGTGGACACGGATCACCCGGGGGTTAGGCGCTCTTTCCAGGGCCCACGTCACGGCCGGCCGACCCCTCGGGCTGAGGCTGCCCTATCCCTCCCGGTCCAAGACCTCGTTGATCCAGCCGTAGGCAGCCATGGCGGTCGGGTAGCCGCCGGTCGAGATAGCGAGCAGCGCCACATGCCGGATGGCCTCGCGCTCGATGCCTTCGGCGAGGGCCTTGCGTGCGTGCGACCGGACGCCCCCCTCGGACTCCCTCCCGATCGCGATCCCGAGCTTCGCCAGCCGCCGCTCCCTCGCCGAAAGGGGCCCGGCATCGTGCAGGCGCTCCGCGAGGCCCCGGTAGGCCTCCATTACCGCGGGGTAGTCGGCGGCGAACCGCTCGAAGACCTGAGGTAGATACCCGTCCATCGCCTCCTCCTTCGGTCACACCGACGGGAGCCCGGAACGGCCTCTCTTCGTCCCAAGAGCGCCGTCCGCCAAGTCCCGATAGCTACGATAATCGCCACAGAACCTGGGGCTGTCCCAACCCAGTCTCGATCCCGAGCCCCACCGCCATGTCGTGCCGTTGTGCCACCGACAGGTCCTTCACGAGGAGCGGCTGAGGCGGTGATGCGAACCGTGAGGGACGCCGTCCTCGGTTCGGGAGTTGCCAGCAGTCTCGGTCTCCGCGACGCGTGAAGCAACCCTCACGAAGATCGATCCCGCCAGCACCAGAAGGCTGAGCGGAAGCGTCCTGCCGGATGCGCTGGTCAACCACTCACGCCTCGCTCTGGCTGGCGAACTCAGCCTCGCAGCGTGACCATGCATCAACATCGACGATGAAGGCATACTCCTCGATGCGACGCTCGGCATGAGGATCACTCACCTACCGCTGCCTGAAGCCGAGAGCGCGCAGGTCGCGACTGGCTCGTTGCGGAGCATGAAGCTGACCGCATCCTTCAAATCGTCCCGGCCGGACTCCCTCCTTACTCATCCCTCGGCTCTGGCAGCGACCTTCCGAGCGATCGTCAGCAGATCTTGGGGTCTCAATGACTCTCCGCTACCCGAGACGAGGAAGATCGCGTTGCCGACCTGGAAGAAGTAGATTGCACCGGGTTT
>DASYVD010000070.1:0-10906 GCA_036000545.1 Actinomycetota bacterium
TGGATGGCGATCAGATCGGGTAGCGGCAGGACCTCCTCGAGCTTGGCGAAACTGAGACGATCGCGGACAGGAACGAGGGCATCAGGCAAAGACTCTCCCCCCTAGGTGGAAATGACACGCGTGAAATACGGGCATGCGGGACGGCGGCACGGCAAACGAGAAGTATAGGGTCGCGGACAAGCAAAGTCAACCCGGGGAAGAACCCCCAGGTCAGACGGGTGGAAGGGTACTCCTCTCCGGGAGCGCGGTCAACCCGTAGACGGCCGCCTACTCGGCGGCCCCGGCCCAGTCCCTGACGGGGGCCATGGTCGAGGAGAAAGCCTCCTCGCGTTCGCCGGAGACCCCTTGAGCCTCGGCCGCCCGCTGCATGGCGAAGTACATGTCCGCCACCGCGTTTGCCAGGGTCCGGGCCTGGTCCGTGGACTCGATGCGGACGCCTCGCTCGTGAAGGACATTGAAGAAGTCCTCGAGGATCGCGCGCTCGTCGCCGAGGAGCGCCGCCTCGGAGACCCTCAGGGCCCTGGCCAATCGCTCCAATGTCTGGATGGACGGGGCGACGTGACCGTTCTCATAGCGGGACAGTCGGGCTTTGGGGATCCCCGAGATCTCCTCAAGGTCCGACTGGGAGTATCCGGCCCCCATCCGCGTCTCACGCAGACGTTGACCAAACGTCCTCTCATCGTTCATGGAGACAGCCCCCTCGATTGCCCCACCCTGGCGCGGGGGGGAGCATATCAATGTCGGCCCGGAGGGGCGCAAAGTCCCAGCGTAGTTCCCTATTTCACCTCGACAGCGGCTCCCGCGGACTCCAGCTGTTCCTTGGCCTTGTCGGCCGTCTCCTTGTTCACTCGCTCCAGGACCGGCTTGGGCGCGCTGTCGACGAGGTCCTTGGCTTCCTTCAGGCCCAGGCTGGTCAGCGCCCGGACCTCCTTGATCACCTGGATCTTCTTGTCGCCGGAGCCTGTGAGAACGACGTCGAACTCCGTCTGTTCCTCGGCCTCTTCGCCACCCGCCTGCCCACCGGCACCCGGCGCGGTCATCATGATCGGACCGGCCGTGGCGGCCTTCACGTCGAACGTCTCCTCGAACTTCTTGATGAAGTCCGAGAGCTCCAGGAGCGTCATCTCCTTGAACTGCTCGAGCAGGGTGTCCGGGTCCACCTTCTTCGTCGCCATGGTCACTCCTCTCTTTCTTCGGAGGCCTGAGCCCCCGATGATTCGGCGCCCTCGGCCCGTGGGGCCGGGACCTGGGCTTCGTCCTGGACCGCATGCCCCGCCTCGGACTCGGCAGCGGCTTCCTGGCCGGAGAGAACTTTGTCCTTGTACGCCTCGAGCAGCGACAGGAACCGACCCTGGAGGGCCTGGAACATGGCGGCGGCCCGGGACATCTCGGCCTGAAGGACTCCCGCCAGCCTGGACAGCATGACGTCGCGCGACTCGAGCTCGGCCAGGCCGCGAGCCTCGTCGGCTCCCAAGACGCGCCCCTCCATGTACGCGCCCTTCAGGATCAAGGCAGGGAACCGCTTCGCCGCCTCGACGACCCTCTTGGCCGCCGCCACTGGATCGCCGGCCACGAACGCGACGGCTGTGGGGCCCTCCAGCAGGCGCTCGAGCTCACCGACGCCCGCCTCGCTGGCCGCCCGCCTCATCAATGTGTTCTTGACCACCGAGAACCGGGTGTCCTGGCCGAGCGACCGACGGAGCTCGGTGGCATCCTGCACGCTCAGGCCGCGGTACTCGGCCAGCAACAGGGCCTGGGAGCTGCTGATCCGCCCCTTCAGCCTAGCGACCTGTTCGACTTTCTCCGGACTCGGCATCACGCCTCCAAGCAACGAAAAAGCGCCTCCGCAGCGCTGCGGAGGCGCACGTCGGCGCGTTCACCTCATCGCCTCGGCAGGTACCGGCGTGGCCGGATCATGCGGCGCCCCTGCGGTCTGCGGCGTCCCCCAGGCTACCAGGCCCCATGAATCCCGGTTTTCCCTGGGCTCGTGGAGGACGGGGTGCTCAAGGCCTCGTCCACGACGGCCAGGAACCGCCGCACGTTGAGGGGCTTGGAGAGGTATTCGGTGGCCCCTGCGGCCATCAGCCTCTTCCGTCGCTTCTGCGTCGCGTCCGCCGACGTGACGATCACCGGGGTCCCTCCGGTGGCGGGGCCGTTCCTCAGCGTCCGGATCACCTGCTCGCCGGGGATGTCGGGGAGGTGGACGTCCACCACGATCAGGTCTGGGCGGTGCTCCAGAGCCAGGTCGAGCCCCACCCTGCCCTGGAGCGCCTTGAGGATCCTCACCTCGGGGCGGTGGGCCAAGATCCGCTCGACGAGCGTGAGGTTCGACGGGTTGTCATCGATGCACAGGATGGTGTGGACGGAGCCGAGCTCGCCCGCGCGCATGCTCCTCGCCGGCTCCTCGATGGAGCTGGGGTCCTCGGCCGGCGGGAGGGCCAACCAGAACGTGCTCCCGGTCCCGATCTCGCTCTCGACTCCGATCGAGCCGGCCATCCCCTCGACCAGGGCCTTCGTCAGGGCCAGGCCCAGGCCGGTCCCCTCGATGCCGGTTCGCTCGGCCCCCAGCCGTTCGAACGGGGAGAACAATCGAACCCGATCCTCCGGACGGATACCGGGTCCGGTGTCGCTCACCCGGATCGTGGTCGAGCCGGCCATCCGGTCCACCGAGACCTTCACGGAGCCCCCTTCGCGGTTGTACTTCACCGCGTTGGCCAGCAGGTTCAACATGACCTGCTTCAGACGCTGCCGGTCGGCGAGCACGAACGAAGCCGGATCGGATCCCGAGGTATGAACGGCAACCGCCCTCTTCGCTGCAAGCGGCAGCACCAGGTCGACCGCTTCGCGGACGACCTCGTGCACCGAGACGGCCTCGATCGAGAGCGGCAGGGTACGCGACTCGATCCGGGCGATGTCCAGGACCTCGTTGATGAGATCCAGGAGGTGACGCCCGCCTTTGAGGATCTGTTCGACGCTCTCCGCGTCGTCGGGAACGAGCGGCGAGGTCTGGAGGAGCTGACCGAATCCCAGGATGGCGTTCAGTGGGGTCCGGAGCTCATGGCTCATCCGGGACAGGAAGTCGCTCTTGGCGCGGTTGGCGCGCTCGGCCAGGTCGACCCGCTCCGCGATCCTCTCGGCCTCCTTCTCCGGCGTGATGTCGGCGAGGATTCCGTGGAAGAACGATGGACGGCCGGCCCCGTCGTGCACCACGACGGCCTCGTCACGGACCCAGACGACGCGCCCTTCGTGGGTCCGCAGCCGGTACTCGCTTCGAAGTGGCGTCCCCATCTCTCGGCTGAGTGCCTCATCAGCCATCGCGCGCTCGCGGTCCTCCGGAACCATCTGCTCGTACCACAGGGCGGGGTTGGCCAGCCATTCCTCCGGCGAGAAGCCGAGCATCGACTCGATCCGAGGACTCACGTACCTCCACGGCCCGTGCTGCCCGAACTCGGCGATGTACACGACGACCGGGACCTGTTCGACCAGCGCGCGGTACATCCGCTCGGCATCGAGCGACGACGAGCCGGCGACCCGGTCGTTCGTCATGGTCCCGCCGGCTCCCGGTCGAGCATCGCCTCCACGGTCTGAAGGAACCGCGCGACGTCGAGCGGCTTCGTCAGGTACTCGTCGGCCCCCGCGGCGAGCAGCCGGTTGATCTGGGCCTGGGTCGCGTCGGCCGAGATCATCACGACCGGGATCGTTCGCGTCCTGGGGTCCTCCCGCAGACGCCGGAGCGCCTCCTCTCCCGCCATGTCGGGTAGGTGCAGATCAAGGAGGATCAGGTCCGGCAGGTGATCGCGGGCAAGCTCCAGCCCGAGGCTCGCCTGCATCGCCGAGAGCAACCGAATCTGCGGGCGGTCGGAAATGATCCGCTCGATCAACCGGAGGTTGGAGAGGTTGTCCTCGATGTACAGGATCGTTCGAGACGGTGTGAGCTTACCCGAGGGGGCCTCGTGTCCCCCCCATTCGCGCTCGAAGCGGTCCACCTGCGGCTCGGCCAGGTGGAGCTCGATGGTGAAGGCGCTGCCGGCGCCGGCCTCGCTCTCGGCCTTGACCGTCCCCCCCATGGCTTCGATCAGCCCCTTGCTGAGGGCCAGGCCGAGGCCGGTCCCCTCCACGCCGCTCATCTCCGCGCCCAGGCGGTCGAAGGGATCGAACAGCCGGGCCATCGCCTCCGAGGCGATGCCGATACCCGTATCGGCCACCCGGATCGCCAGCCGGTCCGGGGTCACGTGCTCCCATGTGACGAGGATGTCGCCGCCCTCGCGGTTGTACTTGACGCCGTTCGACAGCAGGTTCAGCAGGACCTGCTTGAGGCGTTGATGGTCTGCCTGGACATGGAGCCCGTTCGCATCGTCGATCCGCAGCCGAATGCCCCGTTCCACGGCCAACGGGCGGATCAGGTCGGCGGCCTCGGTCAGTGCGTCGGTGACCGACACCGGCTCCGACGACAGGGAAAGCCTGCCGGTCGCGATCCGGCTGACGTCGAGGACCTCGTCGATCAGCCCGAGGAGGTGCCGCCCCGCCGCCAAGATCTGGCGAACGCTCTCACGCTGATCGGGTGTCGGGTCCTCCATCTCCAGGATCTGTGCGAATCCCAGCACCGCGTTCATGGGGGTCCGCAGCTCGTGGCTCATCCGAGACAGGAACTCGTCCTTGGCCCCGTTCGCTCGTTCCGCCACCTCTTTGGCCTCGCGGATCTGAGCGTCCGCCATCCGTCGGTCGGTGATGTCCTCGGAGATCCCGAGGAGGTAGACGCGATGTCCGTCTGCATCGAGGATCGGGATCTTCCGCGTGTGGAGGAACCGCTCCCCCTTTTCGCGGGTCTGGATGCGTTCCTCGGCGATGTCGACGAGCCGGCCGCTACTCAGCACCTCACGGTCCTTCGAGGTGAAGAACTCGGCCTCCTCAGGCGGAAACAAGTCGTAATCGTTCTTGCCCAGGAGGTCGCTCCGCGAATAGCCCAGGAGCTCCTCCCCGGCCCGGTTGAACCGGACGAACCGCAGGTCCTCGGCGGACTTGACGAAGACCATGTTCGGGATGTTCTCCACCACCGAACTCAGGAACGCTTCCGCTCGCCGAAGCTCCTCCTCGGCCTCCTTGCGCTCGGTGATGTCAAGGCCGACCAGCATCCCGGCGACCACCTCTCCGGTATCGGAGCGCACGGGAACGATCTGCACGAGGAACGTGTGGTCGTTGACCAACCGCTCCGTCGTACTCTTTTCACCCATGAGCGCCGCGCGATATTGCGCTTCAGCGGCCCGCACGGTCTCCGGGAACAGCTCCTCCCCCACCTCCGTGATGGTTCGTCCCTCCAATCGCTCCTTGGTGAAGCCGATGGGCTCCAATCCCTTGCCTTCCATGAGCGTGAAGCGCAGGTCGTGATCGAAGAGTCCCACCACCCCGTCGGGGAAGTTCCGTGCGAGGGTTCGATACATGGCCTCGCTCTCCGCCAGAGCCGCCTGCCGTTCGGTCAGGACCGCGCTGGCGCGGTGCAGGGCCACAGCGACCCCGCCCACCTCGTCGCTTCCGGAGATCGGGGCGAGCAGTGGCAAGCCTTCGGCGAGCCTTCGCGCATTCTCCTCGCTCCGCTGGACCCTTCGGGCGACGCTGGTGGTGAAGAACACGATGCTCGCCAGGCTGCACGCGAACCCCGCGATGACCCCGACCTCGATCGTTGTCAGGTAGGCGGTGAGGAGAAACACCCCCACGGGAACCACCCCGACGATCAGGCCCTTGGCTCGAAGGGATCGGTCGGCCCAAAGCGCCGAGAGCCGGCCTTGCTCCGGGCTCTCGGGATACCCTCCTACCGCCTCCATTGACACCCCTGGACGCCGGTCTCTCTACGCGTTATCGGCACCGTCGCTCGAGGCTGAACCCTCAGTAAAGTCGGCCGGCCAGTTCACCGATGAACCGAAGACGAGCAGTGGGGGAACGCAGGCATGTGGCGCACTGGGTCACCGACGGAAGCCCGGATCCTGATCGTGGACGACGAGGAAGCCAACATCCGGCTCCTCGAACGGGCGCTGGCGCAAGCAGGGTACTGCAACATCACGAGCACGACCCAGTCGCGCGAGGTCTCCGGGCTGGTCGCCGAGTGCGAGCCGGACCTGATCCTGCTCGATCTCATGATGCCGCAGATGGACGGCTTCGAAGTGATGCGGGTGCTTGGGTCGCTGTCCACAAGGGACTCGTACCTGCCGATCCTGGTCCTCACCGCCGACACCACCACGGAGACTAGGCGACGGGCCCTGGCCTCCGGGGCAAAGGACTTCCTGACCAAGCCCCTCGACATCGATGAGGTCCTGCTCCGGATCAGGAACATGCTGGAGATCAGGCTCCTGCACGAGGAGCTCAGATTCCAGAACGAGTCGTTGGAGGAGCGGGTCGGGATCCGGACCCAGGAGCTCCTGGATGCGCAGATCGAGACCTTCGAGCGGCTCGCCCTGGCCGCGGAATTCCGGGACGACGCGACGGGCCAGCACACCAGGCGGGTCGGCCGGACCGCGCTCCTCATCGCGCAAACGATGGGTGTGGTGAGCGGCGCGCTCGAGCCCATCGAACGGGCCGCGGCGCTCCACGATGTGGGGAAGATCGGCGTCCCGGACGCGATCCTCCTCGCCCCGCGCAAGCTCTCGTCTGAGGAGTTCGAGATCGTCAAGACGCACACCGTGATCGGAGCGCGGATCCTTTCCGGAAGCCGGTCAGCACTACTCAAGCTGGCCGAGGAGATCGCCTTCGCCCATCACGAGCGTTGGGACGGGGACGGCTACGCGGGCCTCGCCGGCGCGGAGATCCCACTGTCGGGTCGCATCACGGCGGTCGCCGACGTGTTCGACGCACTGACCCACGATCGTCCGTACAAGCGTGCGTGGCCGGTCGAGGCCGCCGTGGCGGAGATCGGGACCGGTCAGGGACACCAGTTCGATCCCGAGGTGGTCGATGCGTTCCTGCAGATCTCCGAGGAGGCCGCGGTCGACCTTGGGCGAGGAAGCGCGGCGTGAAGCCGAGGTCGAGTCGGTGTCCGACGGCTCGACCGCCGTTGAGGTCGCTCGAAGCACAAACCTCGATGTGATCGTTCTGAGGACGGGACGATCCTGCTGACGCGCTTGCGTACCGCGGCGACCGGGGGAGGCCGTCCGCCCATCTCGAATCCCGCAACAGAGGGATAGACGCGGCGGCCCCATGATGAGAAACCGGTCAAGACGGAATGGCGCGAGGTGGTGGAGCAGATCACGCCTGACAAGGTGATCAGGGTGAGCGTAGCGGAAGACCATCCGCTGGCGCGCGAGGGCCTCGTGCAGCTCCTGGAGTCGGCCGAGGACATCGTGATCGTCGGGGAGGCGGCCGACGGCGAGGAAGCGCTTGAGCTCGCCGACTCGGTTGGCGGCAAGCCGGACATCTTTCTCGTCGATATCCACCTGCCAGGCATCGACGGTCTCGAGGTCACCCGAAGACTGAGCGACGCGCACCCGGATGTCCGCGTCATCATCCTCACCGCCAACGAGAACCCGGCGTACGCGACCGAGGCGGTCAAGGCGGGGGCGAAGGCCTATGTCCTGAAGTCCGCCGAGGGGGAAGAGGTGCTCGATACCGTGCGGATGGTCGCACACGGCCATGCGGTACTCGACCGCAGCGCGTTTGATGCCCTGGCCGAGCAAGGACGGTCACGGAGTGAGCAGTTCGGATTGACCGCACGAGAGATGGACGTACTGCGCCTGTTGGGAAAGGGCTACCGAAATCGCGAGATCGCCGAGTCGCTCGGGCTCTCACCGACCACGGTGAAGACCCATGTCGCTCGGATCTTCAAGCGCCTCGAGGTGAGCGACCGGACCGATGCGGTGGTCACGGCCTTTCGGCTAGGGATCATCGAGTAGGCCGCTGAATCACTGACGCCATCGGCTTTCACAGTCGCTGTGGGCAGCCTCGGTGACCAGCTCATCCCCCGTCGTTGCCACCGTGCTCACGTAGTCCCCGTGGGTCCAGTTGCCCTGGGGGCCCCGAGACGTCGGTGAGCGTGCAGGCCGTGCTGTGGAATCGATGGATCGGCCCGCCGTGGGATCCCGGCGTCAGCATCAAACACATCGGTGCGCCGCGAGGGCCCCCTGACGAGTCCGGACGGTTCGTTGAGCTCTCGAGGACGGAGGCCACCGCCACCCCCGAGAGCAGCACGGAACGCGTACTACCACCGCGAGTGCCGCAGGCCTCATGCCGATGGCTTTGGAGTGATCAGCGTTGTCGGCTCCGCCCACAGCTCAGGCGGGGACCCCCGCGGCCTCGGTGTCCTTCAGCCGGTTGGGGTCCAACGGGATGCCGGGGCCCATCGTCGGGGCGACCGTGGCGCTGATCACGTACTTTCCTTTGGCCGCCGAGGGCTTGGCCCGGAGGACCTCGTCCACCACGGCCAGGTAGTTCTCCAGGAGCTGCTGCTCCGAGAACGACCGCTTGCCGACGATCGCGTGCAGGTTCCCCGTCCGGTCCACCCTGTACTCGACCCTTCCGCCCTTGATGTCCCGGACGGCCTTGCCGATGTCGTTCGTGACCGTCCCGGTCTTCGGGTTCGGCATCAACCCCCGAGGCCCGAGGACTCGGCCGGCCTTCCCCACAGTCGCCATCATGTCCGGGGTGGCGACCGTGGCGTCGAAGTCGATGTTCCCCTTCATGACCTCCTCGACGAGCTCTTCGCCCCCCACCAGGTCGGCGCCGGCCTCCTTGGCCTCGGTGGCCTTGGGGCCCGTGGCGAATGCCGCCACGCGCACCGACCTGCCGGTACCGTGAGGAAGCGTCACGGTTCCTCGGACCATCTGATCCGCCTTGCGGGGGTCCACCCCCAGACGGAGCGCGAGCTCCACGGTCTCGTCGAACTTCGCTTCAGGGAACCGCTTGACGAGCCGGACGGCCTCGGCCGGCAGGTACTCGCGCTCCCGATCCACGAGTTTGGCGGCCTCCCGATACCGCTTGCCGCTCACGCGACCACCTCCACGCCCATGCTTCGCGCCGTGCCGGCGATGATCTTCATGGCTGCCTCGACGTCGTTCGCGTTGAGGTCGGCCATCTTGCGCTCGGCGATCCTGCGGAGCTGCTCTCGGGTCAGCGTGGCCACCTTGTCGCGGTTCGGCTCACCCGAGCCCTTCTCGATCCCGGCGGCCTGCTTGATCAGCTCGGCCGCGGGCGATTGCTTGGTGATGAACGTGAACGAGCGATCCTCGTAGATCGTCAGCTCGACCGGGATGACCTGACCGGCGAACTGCTGCGTCTGCTCGTTGTACTGCCGGCAGAACTCCATGATGTTGACGCCGTGCTGGCCAAGCGCGGTGCCCACGGGTGGCGCCGGGGTGGCCTGCCCCGCCCTGATCTGGAGCTTGACGACGGCGACGACCCTCTTCTTCGCCATCTCCTAGACCTTCGCGACCTGGTCGAAGCCGAGCTCGACCGGCGTCTCGCGGTCGAAGATGTTCACCAGGACCTTCAGCTTGCTCTGATCCACGTTGATCTCGTTGATCGTGCCGTTGAAGTCCGCGAACGGACCGGAGATGATCCGCACCACGTCGCCCTCCTCGAACCCCAGGCGGAAGGTGGGCTTCACCTCCTCCTTCTTGACGGCCAGGATCTTCTCGACCTCCCGGCGCGACAAGGGGGTGGGCTTGGACCCGGTGCCCGCGGCAACGAAGCCGGTGACTCCAGGCGTGTTGCGGACCACGTACCAGGAGTCGTTGTCGTAGATCATCCTCACCAGCAGATAGCCGGGGAAGACCTTCCGCTGGACGATCTGCTTCTTGCCCCCTTTGATCTCCATGACGTCTTCCATGGGAATGACCACGTCGAAGATCTTGTCCTCCATCTGCATGGTGTGGATGCGTGACTCGAGGTTGGCCTTCACCTTGTTCTCGTACCCAGCGTAGGTGTGAACGACGTACCACTCACCCGGTCCCTTGAACGGGTCCTTCACAGTGGTCTCGACGACCTGCTCGTCCTCCGAGGGCACGTCGGTCGGACCCCGGGCGGCCTTCTGCGCGATGGCTTCGGCCTCGGCCAGGACCTCCCTCTCCGCGACGGTCTCGGCAGCGGCAATCTCCGCTGCCTCCACCACGCGCTCCTCGAAGACCTCCTCGTTCGCCGCCTCGATCCGTTCGGCCTCACGGGCCACCTCGGTCACAGCCTCCTCCAATTCCGCCTCGTTCTCCGACGTCTTCGCTACCTCTGCGACCGCCTCCTCGACGGCCGATTCGGTGGCCGCGTCGATCAGATCCGCCTCCGCAGCAGCTTCCTCGACCCGTGCCTCGAACGCTTCCTCGGCCGGACTGGCGACCGCCTCCTCCTCGGGCTCGGGCTGGGCGGGCTGGGGCTCGGCGGCCTCGTCGGGCTGGGCGGGCTCGGGCTCGGCGGCGTCCGCGGGCTCGCGCGACTCAGCGTCTTCGGGCTCGCCGGACTCCGGATCTCGTGGTGCGAATTCAGATGAGGACATCTCTATCTTGGGTTCCGTTCATCGTGGTCGGAGGTGTCTTCCTAGCCGTTCGAGAACACCCGAAGGACGAGCTTGGAGAACACGTAGTCCAGCCCGAAGACGAATGACGTGAGCACCGTCACCGATACGAGGACGACGACCGTGTAGGCGACGAGCTCCTGGCGGGTGGGCCAGTTGACCCGCTTCAGCTCTTGGCGGACCTCTCGCAGGAATTGCCGGACTCCCGTCCGCTTCCGCTTCTCCTGGACGGCGGCACGTCGTGTGGTGGCGGCGGCGGCGGCGCGGTCCATGCTCGTGCCACCCTGGCGGCGCTGCATCCTCTTCATCTGCCTGTTCATCGTGCTCCTTGCATGGCCCTTGCAGGGGCGGAGGGACTTGAACCCCCAACCGCCGGTTTTGGAGACCGGTGCTCTACCAGGTTGAGCTACGCCCCTCCGAGTC
>DASYVD010000071.1:0-6064 GCA_036000545.1 Actinomycetota bacterium
GCCGCGGCAACGCTCGGCTGGTCCCACGTAACGAACACGGGGTCGTCCGCCTCGAGCATCTCCCGGATCCGGCCGGCGAACCCGCGCCGCTCGGCCTCGATCAGGTGACCCACGACTTCGTTCACGCACCAGTGTTCAGCAGCGGGATGAAACACCATCACCTCGCTGGGGAATCCACGAAGCCGCTCTCCTAAGGAGACGCCGAAAGCGCCGATCACGGCGGCGGCAATGCCAGGCTCGAGAGCATCGGTTCCATTCGGTTCAGTCATACTTGTCAGTCTCTCCCAAGGTCCATGAGGACAAAGTAACAACGGTGGTGTTCGTGAGCATCCTTAAGGGCTTCTCAAGGATTGGCTAGACCGGCCTGTAGGGCACAAGAACCTCGGATCGGGCCCGTGACCAGGTCTCCCTTCGAGTTCACTCGACCCTCCTCGGCCTCGGGGGCCTCGATGGGGGATCCAGACCGTCCACCGGGGCGAGACACCTGTTTCGTGAACATTGTCAGGCGACGCAGAAAGGAGAGTCGGGCGGGCGGTGGATCCTAGGTGGCCCCGTGGCCCATGCTGCTTTGGGCTACAGAAATCCTGGCTCCTGATCGAGCGACGCATACGCGACGCCTGAGATGACGGGTCCAACAGAACCCGAGGAACACTTCTCGCAGCTCGAATCGAGCAGGCAAGGCCCAGGCGTTCGGCGACCTCGTCACCTACCAGCAGACCGGGTCATCCGCTGCGGGTGGCGGCCGGTGTGTGAGCACGAAGATCGACCCGATCCACGCGCACCCACGATCGCGGATGGCCAGGCGCCCGCTCTCAGCCGAGCCGCGTCATGTGGTATTCGGCCTCGAGGCGCCAGGTGGCCCCTTGGTCCGATGATCGTTCGCCGCGCCAGACGAACGAGTCCGGCCCGATGTCGTTGAAGGACCACTGGCGCAGCGAGCCGTCTTGGCCCTCACCGTGTAGCACAATGCGGTCCCCGACGGCTCCACCCTTGACAGTGATGACGACGTTGGCCTGGGGTGCGAGCCACATCACGGTCCACTCGCCGCCCTTCGGGTCGAACCAGCGGATCGACGTGCCGACGCTCCCACCGCCCGACCACACGTCCTGCATGGCCCACCCGTCGATGATCCAGCCGAACGTCACGCGGCCGTCGTACTCCTCCGTCACGCTGCCATCTTCGGCGAGGTGGGCGTAGTGGCAGTCCCACGCTCCGACGAACCGGTCGAACAGGTGGGCGCGCTCGCCGAGCGACGCGTGAGGCCCGTCGGCGAGCAACACCGCACCAAGACCGTTCACCGCGAGGCTCCCTCGTCGCCGGCGAGCGGAAGGAGCGAGGATCGGAGGGCCTTCAGGCCGGCGCCGAGGCACTCGACGATCCCCGGCAGGTACTGGCCGTCGGGGTCGAGCTCGGGATCGTAGATCGTGACGTCCACGCCGATCACGCGGCCGCTCGCCACCAGCCGCGAGAGGAGGTCTGTCAGCTGCTCGAAGGTAAGGCCCGGGCTGCCCGGGGAATCCACCGCCGGCATGATGGCTTGATCCAGCACGTCCAGGTCCAGATGCAGCCAGACGCGGTCGAGGTCGCGTCGGTCGAGATGCACGACGGCGCGCTCGCATGCGAGCCCGACCCCTGTGCGCAGGATCTCCTGCACGGTCACTTGGGAGATCGAAGGGTCCAGCAGGTCCCCGACGGCCACATCGCCCGTTGGCGCCTCTGCCTCACGGTCGCCGATCTGGATCACGTCCTCGTCCGGCACGAGCGGCAGCCCGATCGTCGGCCATCGCGTGAGTAGGAGCTCGCCCCGGCCGGTTGCCAGCGCTAGGTCCATCCCCGCCGCGGAGCCCAGGCGGGACGCCGTGTCGTAGTTGCCCGGATGGAAGAAGTCGCAGTGGCCGTCGACGTGCACCAGGCCGCAGCGCCCGCGGCGACGCGCGCCCAGCAGGGAGCCCAGCATGATGCTGCAGTCGCCGCCGAGCACCACGGGCGATCGCGAGGCCGAGAGCGCGTCCTCCACGGCATCCGCAAGCGTCAGCGGGTGCTCTCGGATCGTCCTGCCGTTGCGGATCCGGGTTCCCGGTTGCTCCTCGAACTCGTACGGCGGTCGGGGGAGCTCCACCATGCGCGCCGGGGTGAGCCTCGCGGCGAGCCCCGCCGATAGGAGTGCGGCCGGGGCCCTCCAGGCGCCGGGTTCGTGACCGGGCGCGGGTGGCCGAAGGCCGAGGTTGGACGGCGCCGCGATGATCTCCACGCCTCTGGCGCCCATCGTTCGTGCCTCCGTCCGCCTCTAACCGGATATCATCATTGAACCGGATATCATCATTGAACAGGTTGGGTCGGCCTGTCAACCGGTTATGGGGAGTTCACGGGTTATGAGGATCGTCGCTCACGAATTCCGTCCGCGTGACCTCGTCGGGGGCCACGTCGTCGTCGACCTCGTCAACACGGTCACGGCTCGGAACGCCGATCCCATCGACTGGCTCGACGGGTACGCACGTCTGCTGGAGTGGGCCGAGCTGAGCGGCCAATTCGATCGGACGGCCCTGCGGGAGTTGAGGCGCCTGGGCGAGGCGCACCCCCGAGCTACTTCGCGGGCCTTCGATCGCACCCGCGCGCTCCGGGAAGCGCTGCACTCGGTGCTGTCGGCGATCGTGGGGGACCATGCGGCGCCCGCGCCGGCTCTCCGATATCTGGAGGAGCGCTGGAAGGAGGCCGTGGCGCATGCTCGGGCAAGGCAGTCAGGCGGTCGCGTTCGCCTCGCCCTCGATATCGAGGACTCCGGTCTCGACTACCTGAACGATGAGCTGGCGCTTCGTTCGCTCGACCTGCTCGAGGACGTGCCCGCCGATCGCACGCGCGTGTGCTCGGGATCTGCGTGCGGCTGGGTGTTCATCGATCGGTCGAAGGGCGGGCGGCGTCGCTGGTGCGACATGGCGACGTGCGGCAACGCCGAGAAGAGCAGGAGGCACTACCAGCGTACGAAGGCCAGCCGCCCTTCCTGGCGGTAGCTCACCGAGGCAGCGTGAGCAGCTCTTTCTTCGAGTTCGCTCGACCTGCTGCGCCTCCGTGGCCACTATGGGGGATCCAGAACTGTCCCCCGCCAGACACCTGTTCGTGAACATTCTCGGGGCACACAGGCCCCCATGCTCATCCGGATGGGAGGTGGAGCCATCACCCCATCGTGGGGGACCGCAGGGCAATCCGCATCGTGAGCAATTGTCTGGCTGGGGTGCAGTCTCCCGACCCCCGGGGTCGCGAGGTCTTCCGAGCTCGTCCTCGGGTTTCGTGCCGGGTAACCAGCCTCGAAGGAAACCCGCTGGTCAAGCCGCCGATCGGAATAAATGCACCCTTCACCCCGAGCTCCTCATCGCCGTGAGGAACGAGCGCGACCAACGCCGTGGCGAGGTCTCGGGCAGAGGTGTGTTCAGGGGACCCGGCGGCCGGGTCATGCAGGACAAGCTGGCGACCGAATGAGGACGAACGCTCTACGCCAAGCGGGCACACACGGTTGAACCGGTGTTCGGCCACATCAAGGAGGTCCGCCGGGTCAAGCGGTTCGCTCGGAGGGGCCTGAGCGCATGCGACGCCGAATGGAAGCTGGTGTGCGCCACTCACAACCTCCTCAGCTGTGGCGGCGCTCCAGGATCTGAGACCGAGCACCTGAGCCGTCCGGCCTGACCTCATCCGAAACCGGAAGCTCTTCGATCGGAATTTGCCCGGGATCATGGGAGTGAGTTTCCGCGACATCCTCTTCAGGCCTAGCCCGTACATACCAACGAGAGATTGCTGCGAGATACGAGGCGTGTCTCGCCGAGGATTCGGATTCACCACGTCCAGCGAGGGCCCGGCCGGACCCAGCCGGCCGGGCCCGAAGCCCTGTGCCGCTACTTGCCCAGCTGACCCCGCACCGCCCCAGCGGGGAAGATCGTGCTGTGGACGTTCACGTAGTAGGCAGACGGATCCTGCCGGATCGCCTTGATGAGGCCGCGATCGACGCCGGTGGCGCATCCGCTGAGCTCGTCTGTTCCCCCGAACTCGCCGGTGAACAGGGTGACGACGACCGGGCCGGCCACGCCCACCGGCCCCACGTGGATGTGGGATGCGACCACAGTGCCGTCGATGTCCTCCCAGCTCACGTCGAAGCAGACCGTGGCCAGACCCTGATTGAGGACGATCGACGCGCTGCCGGACGCGTCGGCATCGCCCGGCCCGGGTACCTCGGCGGCTCCGGTGAGCGCGGTAGAGAAGGGACGGCCGGCCTCTTCCGCCCCGACCGCGGCGTTCGGTACGACAAGGGCCACGGTCAGGGCCGCGGCCAAGACGAGCAGACGACGTCCCATGGGGGCCTCCTTTCTCTCGGGCCCCGCCCTCACCGGCGGAAGATCTAGATCGCGCCGCGTGAGAGCGAGACGACGAACAGGTTCCCGTTCGGTCCGGTCTCGATGTCCGTCACGATGACGAAGTCCCTCCCGATGAGCAAGCTCTCGCTCTCGGTCAGGTCGTGGAACGTGAGATTGTCGGCGACCCGGAAGAGCCGATACGTTTCAGCGGCCCTCCACGTCGTGAAGGTGCCAGTGGAAGGGGAGACTCCGAACATCGTTGGGGTCGCCCGTCCCGAGGATATTCCGGAACTGCATGGCCCGCTCGAATGCCTCATGCGGGCTCGATGCGTCCACGCACAGGGTAAACGGTACGGCGTAGCTGCGCCCCTCCTTCATCCCTGGCCCCAAGTCCTGAATGCCCAGCCCTTCGTACAGTTCGTCTTCATTGGTGCTCATGGTGCGTTCCCCCCAGATGTCCGTGGACCCCGGTGTAGGCTGTGGGACCCCCGGTCTAGGCTGCGGTATCTGTTTCCCTGGACCAACCGAGCCCACACCTCTCTTCTTCCTAAAACACTGGAGTTGTGACCCGTGCACTGTAGCCGCATTGTTCCCCTCCCACCTTGAGCACTAGTCTTCCGCGAGCGTGGCGACCCGATCCATTGCCGAGACGGTGGCGAACGTGCTGAAGCTTGTGCTGCTCGCGGCGGTCATCCTGTTCGCGGTGGCCATCGTGCAGGTCATCGTGTGGGCCCTGAAAGACAGGCGGCACGCGAGTCCTACCGAGAGGTCGTCTCTCCGTGACCATCAGATCTCTTCGGGCCCGCGAACGGGAGACTACGCTCAACGAACTCCCGAATGAGCTCCCGGAGAGGGACCCCTTCCAGATCGTGGTTCAGGCGGAGTATGTAACCCAATAAAATGGACCCCACAGGGTCCATTGCACGGTCAGGGGCCGGGCTGCACCAGCCCGGCTCCGGCGACCTGCGTGGTTAGAAGCCGGTGCCGAATGCCGACCGTGGCACGGTCGACAGCACCTGCTGCTGGTAGTACACGGGTGTTCCCTGGTCGCCGATCACGCTCGATGGGTAGTGCGTCGAGACGAAGAACGCGTAGATGTTCCGGGCTGAGATCGCCAGCCCGAAGTAGTCGCCGATGAAGCCGCGCCGGCAGGGGATGCTGTGCCCCGCGCACGACTCTTGCGGCAGCCCGTCGATCGTCTGCAGGGGCTGTGTTGGATCCCACGAGAAGTTCGAGATCCGGACATTGCCGCCCACCGGGACGGCGCCGCTGCCGCTGTCCTTGAAGGCCTGGAGCGTCGTGTCGATGCAGAGATTCGCCGCGCCGGCGTTTCCAGCCCCGATGCTCGGGTCGTTCGGACAGGCCAGGCGGCGGTCGTAGAAGGCAACCCCCACGGCGCCGTTCGGCCCGGCGGCTACCGACGGCTGGAACTGGTCGTTCGGGTCGGGGTCGTTGACCTGGACGGGCTGCGACCAGGACCGACCGCCGTTTACAGACTGCGAGAACATCACGTCGAACTGCCCGTCATTCCATTGCTCCCAGGTCATGTAGAGGTGGCCGGGGTAGGTGGGGCTCGAGGCGAAGTTCTCTAGGATCCCGTCGCGGAAGCCGCCGTTCAGGCAGCAGTCGGGCGGGACCGTGATCGGGAACGCCGGGATCGGCGGCGAGGCCTGTACCCATCGACTCCAGGTCGCGCCGTCGTCGGTCGAGCGCGAGACGTAGAT
>DASYVD010000072.1:0-8035 GCA_036000545.1 Actinomycetota bacterium
GTCGCCATGGCCGACCCTCTCGATGCGCCATGCATCTGAATGGCCTCCCGGGCATAGTGGGAGCACGAGGGGTAGAAACGGCATTGCCCTCCCAGCCACCCGGACAAGGTCAGCTGATACAGCCGGATCAGGGCGAGCATGCCCCACCGCACCGGTGCCCCGGCGATCCACAAGAGCCGGCGAATGGTCCTCACGGCCCCATCACGCCCGCGCGAGTCAGCAACTCCTCCATCTCGGCCACCAGGTCCTGTGTCTTGCTCCCGCGGATGGCTCCCCTGGCCACGAAGGCGATGTCGTATCCCCCTCGAGCCCGCGGCGCCACCTCTCGCCATGCGGCCTTCAGGATGCGGCGGGCCCGGTTCCGGGGCACCGCCCCACCGACCCGCCGGCCGACCACGAACGCCGTTGTTCCCGACCCGGGCGCGACCAACACTACCATCCGGGCTCCCTTCAACGGTTTGCCAGAGGACAGGACCCTGCCGACGGCCGGTTCGCGCGTGGGCCGCGCCTATGCGGAGAGCCGGGAGCGGCCCTTGGCCCTGCGTCTGGCCAGGATCGCGCGCCCCGCTCGGTTGCGCATCCGCAGACGGAACCCGTGGGTCTTCTTGCGACGGCGGTTGTTCGGTTGGAAGGTTCGCTTGGACATCGACTCGATCCTCTTCGGTGGAGGCCCCCGGCCGCGGACGCGCTG
This sequence comes from Actinomycetota bacterium, assembly GCA_036000545.1. Classification (GTDB taxonomy): domain Bacteria; phylum Actinomycetota; class UBA4738; order UBA4738; family CALAEC01; genus DASYVD01. Next base: position 692 of record DASYVD010000072.1, read on the forward strand.
GCGAAGTATACGGGAACTCCATCGGCGCCGAACAAAGCCACTCCTTCTCGGGAGAAAGTGCGTCAAAAGCCACCGTCGAACGGGTCCGGTCGAAGGTCCGGTGCTATAGTCCGCGGCGCTTCACCAGCGGTCATCTCGCCGGGTTCCGGATGAACCGCAGCACCTTCCCCCACGGTTTCCACAGTTGGGGAAAGGCTCTGTGGATTAGGTATGGCAGTCGCCTCATTCGAAGAAGCCGCAGAGCGAACCTGGGCCCGCGTGGTGGAGCGAGCGCGGGATCAGTTGCCGGAGAGTTCGTTCTCGATGTGGTTCGTCGGCGTGCGCGCGACGAGCCTGCACGATGGCGTACTGGAGGTGACGGCCCCCTCCGACTACGTTCGCGACTGGCTGGCCAAGCACTATCTGGACCTGATTCAGCGTGCGGCCACCGATTTCGTGGGGCGGCCGGTTCGCGTGCGGCTCGGAGCTGAGCAGGAGCCCGAGAGGGGGCTGCTCTCCCAGATGCAGGCCCAGCCGCCTGCGCCTCGGCCGGAGCGGGAAGCCGAGCCGGAACGGGGTGCGCGGGCACTGCCCTTCCCCAACTTCACCTTCGAGACCTTCGTGGCCGGTCCCAGCAACCGGTTCGCACACGCGGCAGCGATGGCCGTGGCCGAGGCTCCGCCCTCCAAGGCGTACAACCCGCTGTTCATCTACGGAGGGGTGGGCCTGGGCAAGACCCACCTGCTCGTGGCCATCGCGCACCACATGCACCATCTGGCCCCCAGGCTGCGGGTGAAGTACGTGACCTCGGAGAGCTTCATGGCCGAGTTCATCAAGGCGGTCCGGGAACGCCAGGGCTATCAGTTCGCAGCACGGTACCGCGACATCGACGTCCTGCTCGTCGACGACATCCAGTTCCTAGCCAAGCGGGAGGAGACCCAGACCGAGTTCTTCCACACGTTCAATGCGCTGCACGAAAAGGAGCGGCAGATCGTGATCGCCTCCGACCGACCGCCGCAGGAGCTTGGGATGGAGGAGCGGTTGCAGAGCCGGTTCCGCCTGGGCTTGTGCGTGGACGTCCAGCCACCCGACCTGGAGACGCGCATCGCCATCCTCCAGCTGAAGGCGCAGCGCGAGTCGGTTCACTTCCCCGAGGACGTGATCGAGTTCGTGGCCTCGAAGTTCGACCAGAACATCCGGGAACTCGAAGGGGCGCTGGTTCGCGTGGTCGCGTGGAGCGACTTGACCGGCCAGCCCATCTCGCAGGAGCTGGTGGAGCACGCGCTCGAGGACCTGCTGCCCCAAGCCGAGGCCGAGATCCCTCCACAGGTCATCCTGGACGAAACGGCCAGGTACTACGGCCTCTCGGTGGACGACCTGATCTCCAAGAGCCGTTCCAGGCCGCTCACCAACGCCCGCCACGTGGCCATGTACTTGATCCGGGAGACGACGGGGATGACCCTGCCGAAGATCGGGGAGCTGTTCGACCGGGACCACACGACCGCCCTGCACGGGATCAACAAGATCGACAAGAACATGCGCGACCGCGAGCCGGTCTACCGGCAGGTCCAGGACCTTTCCCGGATCATCAGGAACCGAAGTAGGACGCTGTGAGCCGGGCGGGGGAAACTCGGGGAGGCGCTGTGAGGCCTTGCCTCTGGCTCGATAGCCGTCCACCGTTCTCCCCAGGGCGTCCACATGTCCGAACCCTGCGCTACGCTCGGGAAATGACTGCCGGATCCACTTTTCCCCAGGACCTACTACTACTAGAGAAGAAAGAACGACTTCGTAGAGGCAGTGAGGGGGTGGACAGGTGAAGTTCCGGTGCGACCGCGATCTGCTGTCCGAAGGACTCCAGACCGTTCAGCGCGGGGTCTCCTCGCGTCCCGGCATCCCGGCGCTCACGGGGGTGCTGATGGAGGCGGGATCGGGCGGCACGCTGACACTCACCACCACCGACCTCGAGGTGTCGGCACGGCTCACGATCGAAGTCCAGGCCCAGGAGGAGGGCGTGGCGCTGGTCCCGGCCCGGTTGCTGGCCGACACGGTGAAGAGCCTGTCCGACGCGCCGGTCGAGTTCGAGTCGGACCAGAGCCAGGCCTGGATCCGCTGTGCTGCATACGAGGGAGCGCTCCGGCTGCTGCCGGCGGAGGACTTCCCGGCGATCCAGCCACCTTCAGGGACCACGGTGGTGGGGGAGGCCGCCAGGTTCGCCGAGGCCGTGGGGCAGGTGGCCCGGGCGGCATCCAGGGACGAGGCCCGCCCGGTCCTGACCGGCGTCCTGATCGAGGTCAGCCGGGAGGGCGTGACCATGGTCTCGACCGACTCGTACCGGCTGGCGGTCCGTGATTTGGTGGCCACGGCCAGCGGGGAGGGGAGGGCCATCGTTCCCGAGCGTGCGATGTCGGAAGCAGGGCGGGCTGCGGCCGCCCTGGACAAGGGCGAGGTCCGCCTGTCGCTCGACGAGAGCCAGGTCGCCTTCCAGATCGGGAACCTCACGCTCACCTCGCGGCTCATCGAGGGGGAGTTCCCGAACTACCGCCAGCTCCTGCCCGAGGCGTACGAGAGCCGGCTCACGGTGTCGCGACAGCAGCTGATGGACGCGGTTCGCCGCGTGGGACTGTTGGCTCGCGACACGTCTCCCGTTCGCCTGGAGTTCAACGCGCTGGGAGTGAAACTGTCGTCCTCGTCACCGGACCTCGGCCAGGCGGTCGAGGCGGTGGAGGCCCGATACGAGGGCGAGGACATCACGGCGGCGTTCAACCCCAACTACCTGGCCGATGGACTGGCCGCGGCGACGGGGGAGACCGTGCGGCTCGAGGTTCGTGACGGATTGAAGCCAGGCCTGATCCGGGGCGAGAACGACGAGTTCACGTACCTCGTGATGCCGGTGCGCCTTCCGACGCCGGTCGGCTGATCCACCCGGGGCGCTCCTTTGCGGCTTCTGTGGGTGGAGCTCACGGACTTCCGTAACCACCCGCGGACCCGGGTCGAGGACGTCCCGGAAGGATTGATCGCCGTGGTCGGGGCCAACGGAGAGGGGAAGACCAACCTCCTCGAGGGCATCGCGTTCCTGTTCTTCCTGATCTCGCCTCGAGCCTCGAGCACCGAGCCCCTGGTCCGGCGGGGGGCGGAAGCGGCCTACATCCGTGGGGAGATCGAGACCGCCGGCGGCCGCATCCTGGTCGAGGTGGAGATCCCCGGGCACGGGGCGAACAAGGTCCAGGTCAACCGGTCCCCGGTGCGGCGCAAGCGCGACCTTCGCCGGCAAGTCCGGGCAGCGTTCTTCGGGCCGGAGGATCTGGACGTCGTTCGAGGCGATCCATCTCAGAGGCGCCGATTCATGGACGAGGCCGTGACCTCGCTCTGGCCGCTCAAGGAGTCGGCACTCACCGCGTACGACCGGACCCTCCGCCAGCGCAACCGACTTCTGAAGGAGTGGGAGGGACGGGGGGCGCCGAAGGACCTCGAGGCCTGGGACGCCGAGCTCGTGGAGAACGGATCCGCGCTCCTTCGCCTTCGGGCCGATGCCGTGGCCCGCCTGTCCCCGGGCGCGCAGGAGGAGTTCGCCGGTCTGTCGGGCACCGGCCTGGCCTGCGAGTACCACCCCTCGGTGTGGGGAGACGAGCTGGAGGAGGCGTTCCGAAGCCGCCTGGCGGAGCGGAGGAACGACGAGCTCGTTCGGCGGACCAGCCTGGTGGGCCCGCACCGAGACGACTTGGAGCTCGCCGTACGGGACCTGGGGGCACGGGCCTTCGCCTCCCACGGCGAGGCTTGGGCCGCTGCGCTGTGCCTTCGCCTGGGCCTGGGGAGCGCCATCCAGGCCGAGGTGGGAGAGCCGCCCGTACTGCTCCTCGACGATCCGTTCTCGGCTCTTGACCCAAAGCGAGGGGGCCAGGTGGCCGAACGGCTGGTCGGACGGGGCCAAGTGGTGGTCACCGTGGCCGACGAGGCCCACGTCCCGCCGAAGGCCGAGGCGGTTTGGGACGTGTTGCAGGGTACGGCTACGCTCCGTGGGGGAGGTTGAGGATGCCCTCGAGCAAGGGGTGGCGAGGCCGCCGGGACGAGCGGACCATGCAGGACACGCCCATCGGGGACGTGGTGGACGGCCTCCTTCGGGAACGGACATTCGCCCGAGGGCTCCCCATCGGCCGGCTGGCCTCCGAGTGGGAGGCCGTCGTCGGTCCCCGCCTGGCCTCCGAGTCGGCCCCCGTCAGCTTGGAAGGGGGGGTGTTGGTGGTCGCCACTAGTACCGGCCCATGGGGCGCGCAGGCCCGATTCCTCGCTCGGGAGATCGCCAGTCGAGCCAATCGGAGCCTCGGTTCGGAGCTTGTCCGCACGGTACAGATCGTGGTCCGTCCGGAACCTCGGAAAGGCTTGTAGCGCAAGGCGAAACAGCCTGTCCGAGAGCGGGGCAACGGGCCTGGTTCGTTGGTAGAATCTGGATGGAGTTTCCCCCGTGAGGCCCCCTCATCGGCTGCGATGTGCGCTGCCGTGTGCGGGCTGGAGGTTCGTTGGCGACAGCGAGGAAGGACAACAAGGCCGGGAGTGACGGAGGGTACACCTCCGCCGATATCACGGTTCTCGAGGGCGTGGAGCACGTTCGGCTCCGCCCCGGGATGTACATCGGGACCACCGGGCCGCGAGGCCTCCATCACCTGGTCTACGAGGTCGTCGACAACTCGGTCGACGAGGCGATGGCCGGGTTCTGTGACCGGATCGTGGTGACGCTCCTGGCGGACGGCGGAGTCCGGGTGGCAGACAACGGCCGGGGCATCCCGGTGAAGCCCATCCCCAAGGCCAAGGATCGGCGCCCGGCCCTGGAAGTCGTCCTGACCACCCTGAACGCCGGGGGCAAGTTCGGCGGCCGGGGCTACCGCATCTCGGGCGGCCTGCACGGGGTGGGGGTCTCGGTCGTGAACGCCCTCTCCGAGAGGCTGATCGTGGCGGTCGAGCGGGACGGGTACGTGTGGACGCAGACCTTCTCCCGCGGCAAGCCGACGAAGAAACTGGCGAGAGGGAAGGCCAGCCGGAGGACCGGGACGACGGTGACGTTCTGGCCGGACCCGGACATCTTCGACGAGACGGAGTTCAAGCGCGAGACCCTGATTGAGCGGCTCCAGGAGCTCGCGTTCCTGACCAAGGGCCTGGAGATCCAGCTCATCGACGAGCGCGAGGAGGAGCCGACCAAGGACGTCTTCAAGGCCGCGGGCGGGCTGGCCGACTTCGTGAAGCACCTCCAGACGGGGAAGGAGGTCCTGCACACCCGGGTCATTCACTTCGATGGTAAGGAACACGACGGCTCGGCCGAGGTCGAGGTGGCGCTGCAATGGAACACTGCGTACGCCGAGTCGCTGTACTCCTTCGCCAACACCATCAACACCACCGAGGGCGGCATGCACGAGGAGGGGCTGAAGAAGGCCCTGACGAACGTGATCAACAGGTACGCGCGGCAAAAGGGACTTCTCCGAGAGAAGGAGGAGAACCTGATCGGGGAGGACATCCGGGAGGGCCTCGTCGGCATCGTGTCGGTGAAGCTCCGGGCCCCGCAGTTCGAGGGCCAGACCAAGACGAAGCTCGGGAACACGTCGATCCGCTCGCTCGTCGAGACGACGGTCAATGATCAGCTGGCCACGTGGCTGGAGGAGCACCCCGGGGACGCCAAGCGCATCGTGGGCAAGGCCGAGCAGGCGGCCAAAGCCAGGATGGCGGCCAAACAGGCCCGGGACCTCACCCGGCGCAAGTCGTTCCTGGACTCGACCTCGCTCCCGGGAAAGCTGGCGGACTGCCAGCTGACCGATCCCGCGCAATGCGAGCTGTTCGTCGTGGAGGGCGACTCCGCGGGCGGCAGCGCCAAACAGGCCCGTGACCGGGCCACGCAGGCCATCCTGCCCATCCGAGGCAAGATCCTGAACGTCGAGAAGGCCCGGTTGCACAAGATCCTTGAGAACCTGGAGATCCAGGCGCTCATCACGGCCATCGGCACCGGGATCGCGGACGAGTTCGACGTGTCGAAGGCCCGCTACCACAAGGTGGTGCTGATGGCCGACGCCGACGTCGATGGGGCGCACATCCGGACGCTGCTCCTCACGTTCTTCTTCCGGAACATGCGGGACCTGATCAACGCGGGCTACGTGTACATCGCACAGCCGCCGCTGTATCTGGTGAACGTCGATCGCATGCCGCACTACTTCTACACCGAGAAGGAATGGGACGCGTTCCGTAAGCAGGACGGGAACAGGAAGCTCGAGACCCCTCAGCGGTTCAAGGGCCTGGGGGAGATGGACGCCGTCCAGCTGTGGGAGACGACGATGAACCCGGAGAGCCGGATCCTGCTCCAGGTAACCATGGAGGACGCGGCCACGGCCGACCGGCTGTTCACCATCCTGATGGGAGAGGACGTCCCGGCACGCCGGGAGTTCATCGAGGCCAACGCCAAGCAGGTGCAGAACCTGGATGTCTAGGCGAGCTGCGGGAGGCGGGGGGACCGCGACCCTCCTCAACGGCCGGATCGAGCCGGTCGAGATCGAGGAGGAGATCCAGCGGTCCTACCTGGACTACGCGATGTCGGTCATCGTGGGCCGGGCCCTGCCCGACGTCCGTGACGGCCTGAAGCCGGTGCACCGGCGGATCCTGTGGTCGATGCTCGAGTCGGGGCTGCGGCCCGACCGCCCACACCGCAAGGCCGCGTGGGCGGTCGGCGAGGTGGTCAAGAAGTACCACCCCCACGGCCTGGACGCGGTCTACGAGGCCCTGGTCCGGATGGCCCAGGACTTCTCGCTCCGCTATCCGTTGGTGGATCCGCACGGCAACTTCGGCTCGGTCGACGGCGATCCGCCGGCCGCCATGCGCTACACCGAGGCTCGACTGGCTCCCATCGCCCTGGAGATCCTTCGCGACATCGAGGCCGAGACCGTCGACTTCGTCCCCAACTACGACGGGCACGAGCAGGAGCCGATCGTCCTTCCCTCACGGTTCCCCAATCTGCTGGTGAACGGGGCCGGCGGCATCGCCGTGGGCATGGCTACCAACATCCCACCCCACAACCTGGGCGAGGTCATCGATGCGGTCGTCCACTACCTGGATCATCCTGAGTCCAAGCTCAAGGATCTGATGAAGTTCATCAAGGGACCCGACTTCCCCACGGGCGCGGCCATCCTGGGCAAGCAGGGCATCACGGACGCCTACACCACGGGCCGAGGCTCGATCAAGGTCCGGGCGGCTACCCAGATCGAGGAGACGTCGCAGGGACGGCAGCGGATCGTCGTCACGGAGCTCCCGTACCAGGTGAACAAGGCTCGCCTGGCCGAGAAGATCGCCGAGCTCGTCCGGGGCGGCAAGCTGAAGGACATCGCGGACCTGCGG
>DASYVD010000073.1:0-12317 GCA_036000545.1 Actinomycetota bacterium
TACAGATATTCCGTCACGCCACTTCTCGGTGATACTCGTGAATCATCCCGCCCAATCGGTCGCGCCTGCGGATGGCGCCGCTGCTTACGGAACTCGATGACGTTGGAGGGGAGGGACGCGCGAGCAGCAGTCCCCGGTGCGGCCGCTCGGCGTTGTAGTGGCCAGCGAACTCCCGAAGGAGTCCCTCGAGGTGCCGTCGGCCGAGGATCAGCAGGTGGTCGAGGCACTCCCTCCGGGCCGTCCTCACCCACCGCTCGGCGAACGCGTTCGCCATCGGAGCCCGGATCGGAGTGCGGATGACTCGGACGCCCTCAGTCCGGAAGACCTCGTCGAAGGGACCGGAGAACTTCGAATCCCGATCTCGGATCAGGAACCGAACGCCCCGAAGCCGCTCCCCCACCGCCAGGTTCCGAGCCTGCTGGGTCACCCACGCCGAATCGGGGTTCCTGGTCACGCCGAGGAGGTGCACCCGTCTGGACCCCAGCTCGATAGCGAAGAGTACGTACACCGTACGAAGCCAGACTGTCTCGACAGTAAAGAAGTCGATGGCCACGATCCCGTGAGCTTGGGCCCGGAGGAACTCGCTCCACGAGGGACCGGTCCGGCGGGGAGCCGGGCCGAGGCCTTCTCGGCGCAGGACCGTCCGGATCGACGTGGCGGAGACACGGATGGCGAGTTTCAGCAGCTCGCCCCGGATCCGCAGGTAGCCCCATCCGCAGTTCTCTCTGGCCATCCGCACGATGAGCTCCACCGTCTCAGGATCGAGCGGCGGTCTGCCCGGACTGCGGCGTCCATACGTCCACTTGCGCCGAACCAGCTCTCGGTGCCAGCGGAGAAGCGTTCGAGGGGTCACTACGAACGCCCTCCACCGTTGCCTGGGCAGGATCCGGCTCGCCGCGGCGAGCAGCATCCGGTCTCGCCTGCGGAAGAGCGGCCGGCGAACCCCTCTCGAGAGGACCTTGAGCTGATGTCGGAGAACCAGCAGCTCGGCTTCGCGTTCCAGGTCACTGTGATCTGAAGGAGCCAGTGCGTGGAGCAGACGGCGCAAGACGAAGTACACGAGCGAGAGCAGCATCGGGTGCTCCTTGGGAAGCGGGCGAGTCGGCGATGCTACCCGACGACGCTGCTCGGACGAGGTGTCACGATTTGTGTACCCCTCAGGCTCGAGCTGAAAGCGACGGTACGTCGCACCGGGCGCAGGGGCTGCTGGCAAGCTGTGCTAGACCCCGCCCGTCAGGCCGAACGTCGAGGCCTGCCAGCGGCTTCGCCGCGATCGAGAGTCCATCCTCACGCTCCAACCTTCAGACCGAAGCCAGTCGGCGGCGCGGCCGTGGCATCGCGAGGTGGATCCTCGGCTGGAAGTGGTTGCCGGATGCTTGTTCGTTTACGACGAAGCATCCGCGTCCCGCTCCATCGCTGCCAGCCGCGAGTAGTAGTCCGGAATCTCATGGAGATGGGCGAGGGCGATCTTCCCGGTGGTGACCTCGTCATCGTGGGTGATGTCGGTGCTCGGGTCCTGGCTCCCATGCTCCAACTCGACGCTCAGTCCCATCCAGAACTGTTCGAGATCCACCTTGCCGGCCTCCCAGTCGATCCCGATCCGCTCTCCGATGGCGCGGGCCTCATCCCGCGAGAACTGTCTATTCGCCATTTCCACCTCCTGACGGAGTAGGCTGATGCCTCGGGACTCATCCGCTTCGGATCCGATCCTTTCGTTCCGCCCGGTCCCTGATCCCACGGAGCATCTTCTGGCTCATTACGAAGCTGACCGCCTCGACGGGCTCCACCAGCAGGAGTGCCCACCGCTGCGTGTACACGTATCGCTCCCGGACCAGCAGCCTGGTCGTCCCGTCCGGTCGTTCCTGGAGCACGAAGGCCCAAGTGGTGTCGTAGGGAGGAGGGGTCTTCCCCATCGGGACCCCGCCGCGGAGAACGACTGATCGCCCCCGCTCCACAACGGCCACGGTGAGCGAGACCTCCGGATGCAACTTCACCTGGTCCCCCACCCCGATGTCCTGCCAGTCGGAGACGATGCGATTCGCGCTGTGAATGTCGCAGCCCACGAGGTTCTCTAGGAAGTCGTAGCTGTAGAACCCGCCCCGCCCTTGCCCCAGCTGAGCGATCCACGGCCAGACCTGATCGGCGGAGGCGCGAATGGTGATGGCTCGGGTCGCGGTGAGGTCGGGGTTCGGGATGAGGTCATCGCCGGGGAGGGACCCGCGGAACTCCGCCTCGGTCGCTCCCCACCGGAGATGCCTGGGCTTGACAAGGAGGACGTAGGCGGCCGCCCCGCCGATGGCCGCTATCCCCGCGTATGGACGTCTCATCCGGCCCCTCCAATTGAGGGTCGGATCAGCCCACGAACACCGAAGCTCCCTCGTCTTCTTTCTACACCACGGGCCGCCGCCCAACGTGGCCCTCGGAGGTCCTCTCCGGGCCGGTGCGTTCGGACCGCACGTGGTGGGACCATCAGCACGGTCTTGGACCACTCCCGGGAGCGACACTGGCATCCGACGGCAACGACAGTAGTGGAGGTGAGTTCCATGCCGGCGGCAGATCCGTCCATCGGTTGGGGAACCTTCTTCGTGGCCCTGGCAGTGATTGCGGTTGGCTCGTTCCTGGTCACGTATCTGCCCACGGACCTTGGTCGCATGAGGCGGACCCCGTTTGTGGCCCTGCTCACGGTCGCGACGGGGGGCTTGACGTGGGGCTACCTGTGGGCGAGTGGGACCGGTGCCGCCGGGTTCCTCCGCCAGGGCTGGGCGTGGGGGCTCCTGGGCGCGGCAGTGTCGGGCGCGGTGACCGGCCTGCTGGCCCGTAGGTGGCCCGCGACCGCCGACCGGCCGCGCGGAGCGGGCGGCCTGGCGAAGATGGCCTGGGAGGGAGTCGTGTACGGGGCGACCGAGGGGACGCTCCTGTCGATCCTTCCCCTCATCGCGGTTTGGCAGGGCGGAAAGGACCTCGGATGGACGAGCGGGTGGTCCGGGAAGGTCGGCGTGGGCGCCCTGGCCATGGCGGCCAGCGCCCTCGTGATCGGGATCCATCATCTCGGGTACCGGGAGTTCCGAGGCCCCCAGGTCCGCTTTCCTATCCTGGCTTGCTCGTTCTTCAGCCTGGCCTACCTTTTGACCGGCAGCGTGATCGCCCCGATCGGGGGCCACATCGTGCTGCACTTCGTGATGATCCGTCGTGGGGCGGAGATGCCCCCGAAGCAGGAGGTCCCGCAAGCCCCGATGTCAACCACGGATCGGTTCGTGGCCCAGAGGACGGGTGGCGACCTCGCCACCGTCGGGAGGTGAACGTCATGTCACAAGCCATCACCGTCGAGCAGTACGAGCAGGCCGAGCTGGAGATCGAGACGCGGAACGCCAGCCGGGGGTTCGCGCTCCACGCCGCGATCTACGTGCTGGTGCAAGCGGCGTTGATCACGATCAACCTCGTGGTGGCCTCCGAATTCATCTGGTTCCCATTCCCGCTGGTCGGGTGGGGCATCGGCCTTACCATGCACTACCTGTTCGGCTTCCGGTGGGTGGGACGTGAGATCGGCCGACGTCAGAAGAAGGTGGAGGAGCGAGCGCTCCGCCTGGTTCGGTAGCCGCCCCACGGCGTCCAGGTGGCAATCGTGATCTGCCGGTTCGGGAAGAGGAGATGACGACCAGGGGCATCCAGGGAGGAGCCGGTCCGGCGACCGTCGAACGCAAGCCGATTTCGCTCGATCGCGTGACCGCGCCGGATCTGATGTTGATCTGGCCGGAGGAAGAGGGCTGGCCTCAGGAGATCGGGGCCCTCGCCCTTCTCGACGGCAGCTCGTTCTTCGACGCCGACGGCGAGTTTCGGATCGCGGCGGTCCGCGACGCCGTCGGTCGAAGGCTGCACCTCGTCCCGCGGTTCCGGCAGGTCCTGTACTGGCCCAAGCGCGGCCTGGGATGGCCGGTGTGGGGGGACACCCAGTCTTTCGACATCGCCCAGCACGTCCGCGTCCACCCGGTGCCGTTCCCTGGCGACGAGCGACAACTCCTTCTGGCCTGCGAGAAGCTCCGGCGCCGCCCCCTTCACCGAGGCCGGCCGTTGTGGGAGATGTGGTTCCTGACCGGACTGCCGGATGATCGGGTGGGGTTCTTCATCAGGATGCATCACGCCATCGCCGACGGCGTGGCCGGAGTGGCCACCCTCGCCGCGTTCGTCGATCCCGTCCCCGACCCACCCGAGATCAAGGCGCCACCGTGGGCACCTGCCCCGCGGCCGTCCAGGGGCGAACTCCTCCGGGACAACCTGCGCCGGAGGCTCGGCGAGTTCCAACGGACGCTCTCTGCACTGGCGAAGCCTGCCACCACGGCCCGGCGTCTCCTGCAATCGTGGCCTGCGGCGCGGGAGCTCTTCGCGGAGGGTCGGGCCCCGCGGACGAGCGTCAACCGTAGGATCGGATCCGACCGGAGGCTCGCCGTCGTCCGGAGCTCCCTGGACGTGGCGAAGAAGGTGGCCCACACGCACGGCGCCACGGTCAACGACGTACTGCTGACGGCCGTCGCCGCGGGGTACGCCGACCTGTTCCGAAGTCGCGGCGAGGCAACCGACGGCGTCGTCCTGCGCGCCTTCGTGCCCGTCTCGCTGCACCAGGAGCAACCTAGCGAGGCGCGCGGAAACGTCGACGCCGGGATGCTGGTGCCGCTTCCGATCGGTGAGCCCGACGACGTCCGGCGACTCGAGCTGATCGCTGTCGAGACATCGAAGCGCAAGCGGAAGCGCCGGCCGGCCGCCGGCAGCATGTTTCGGACCGTGCTCCTGCAGCGCGCGTTCCTGCGGCTCATGCCCCGCCAGCGGTTCATGAACGCCTACGTCGCGAACGTCCCCGGCCCGCCGATCTCCATGTACCTCGCCGGGGCGCGGCTTCTCGAGATCTTTCCGATCGTCCCGATCACCGGGAACGTTTCGATCGGGGTCGGCGCGCTCTCCTACGCCGGACAGTTCAACATCACGGTCGTGGCCGACCGCGATCTCTGCCCGGACCTCGAGGTGTTCGTCGCCGGCGTGCGGCGTTCCCTTGAATCGCTCGAGGGCTCGGTCGCGCTCGCGGTTCCCTGACCGACCAGCACCTCGACCCCTCTGGATCTCACTCCGGTGCCCACGCCTTCAACCAGTACGAGGCGATACCAGGCGTGCGCAGCGCCCTCGATGACCTCGCGCGGTCGGTGCGCGTCCCAGAGGAACCGGCACATCGAACGACCGGAGAAAGGAGAACGGCATGAACGCGATCACGGCAGAACGTAATGGCTCTGGAACATGGACAACGGTCGTGCAGCGGTGGCGCCGCCTCGCATGGATCGTCCTGCTGATCGCCGACGCTGGATTGCTCGCGTGGGGCGCGGGGGCAGCAGCGATCCCCGGACACCTGCTCGGACCAGGGGGCGCGCCGATCCTGCCTGCCTGCTACGAGGGCTACAGCGGGGGGCTCGTGGCACCAGCTCGCAGCGACGTCTCCCAAGGCGGCGGGCTACATCACGTTGGTCTTCCGCATGTACGGCATCTACATCGTCGCCTTCGGTCTGTTGGCGGTGGCGATCGCGGCCACCGCGTTCCGCCGCGGCGACCGGTGGGCATGGTGGGCGCTACTGGCGGGGAACACGGTCGCGTTCGTTTCCGCGATGACGTACGACAGGATCGTGGGGGCGATCGGGCCGTTCGAGTGGTCTGAGTACCTCGGCCTCGCCGTGATCTACGGGAGTCTCGCTGTCACCGCCCCGTTCCTGACAGGAGCGCGGGCGGTTCGAGCTGGCGTCCTCAACCGCCACGCGCCTGGAACCACCTCCCTCCACCGCGTTGGCCCGCAGCCTCGGAGTGGCCCTGTGGCCCCTCGGTGAGACGAGGGCCGGCCAGTCGGCTCAGCGTCAGGTCATCGCGAAGGCTCCGCCACGAGACCGTAGCGAGCGATCTCGGAGCGGAAGAACTCGCCTTCGTTCCACCGGTCCGTCCCGTAGAACCAGCCGGCGCGCCCGGCGCTGGGGATGGTAACGCCGTCGAAGGTCGAGTACCCGCTGACCTCGAACCCGAACGGGTGGTATCCCCACGTGCCGGCGTTGTCCGGGTCACCCCACCGGTCGAAGACGACCGACCGCAGCCGGCCTTCGTCGTCGAGGAGCAGACGGAGATCGACCTGCACCTCATCGAGGCGGTAACTGGCCGTCACCTGGCGCATGTCGGCGGCCGTCCAGGTGACCCCGAATCTCGGGAGCAGGGCGGTCGGCACCCAGATAGCTTCCGCACCGGCTCGACCGGCCGCACTGCGGGAGACGTCCGGCCCGTCACCATGGGCGACCCGGAACAGGCCGAGGATCCTCCAGTCCATCGCCCCGCGATGATCGGCGTACCGGTCCGAGCCCACGATGACCCCGCCGGCCCGAGCGGACCACAGGAAGCCATGGTGCGGGGCTTCGATCTGTCTGGCCGTGAACCGCAACCACCGCCCTCCCAGCTTGATCGATCCGCGCATCCGGAACCGAGCCGACTGAGCGAGGGGCGTCCCGGGTGCGATCGCAGCCTCGAAGTACCGACGGACCGGATCAGGCAGCTCGGCGACCTCTCGGTCGGAGAAGGTGCCCGGAGCGGGGGGAACGGCAAGGCGGGCGTCAAGTCCGTGGAGCGTCATCTGTTGCGTCCCTCCTGCACGGCCTCCGTCGACTCCCCTCGGCGCCATCGCGAAGAGATCGCAGCGGCCAGGGCAACCAGAATGGCCAGGGACACCCACCGAGCGGCGCCCGCTGCCGGGAACACCTCCCCCACCGTATTGCCCACGGCGTGGAATGCGACAGCAGCGGCCACGAGCCCGCCGGCCGCTTCATAGATCAGGGTGAACAGCACGGCGAGTGGGATCTTCTCAGCAAGGAACCACCAAAAGGCGGTCGAGCCGAACCCCAGGTCGTGTTGGAACGTCCCGTGGATGAAGAACAGCGGGAGGTGCCATAGCGACCACGCCGCGCCGATCATCGCACTGGCGGCAAGGACGGATCGGCGGACCCGAAGACGCTCCAGGGCCCAGCCGCGCCACCCCGCCTCCTCGGCCAGGCCGGCGGCGATTGCGAACGCTGCGATGGAGAGGACGGCCAACGGAGTGGCAGCAAGCTCCGAGGCCTTCGAGAAATCGGGAGTGCTCCCATTCAGTGCCGCGGTGATGAGCAGCGCCGCGATGTTCGGCACGGCCGCCAGCGCGGGCATGACACCCCACCACCGGGCACGGATCTGTCCAAGGGCGAACGTTCCCCGGACCAGACTCCGCACGCCTGCGCCGCCTGATGCTCGCCCCGTGAGGACGAATCCCATGAGCGAGGGCCCGATTGAGCCGATCACGAACCACACCACGGTCGGGAAGGCCGTGTAGTCGCGGCTGGAGGCGATCGCCAGCCCCCAAAACCCCCAGGACCAGGCGTAGGTGAGAAGGAAGAACGCCCAAGCACTGAGCCTGCCGGAGGTCTGAGCCGGCCGGGGTACGACGTCCGATCGGCGGTGGGCGGTGGCGATGACCTCTGCTCGTCCCGGTCCCGTGACGACCATCACCCCTCCGCCTCCGTTCAGCCGGCTGTGGCGTACCAGCGTCCCTAGAACTGATCATCGCCCCTGCCCGAGCCAGCGACTGATGCCAGAAGACCGTACTGGCGAGAGTCTTCCGCCTCGCTGGTCGCACTCCCAGCACCGCATCACGCGTGTGTAGATGGGACTCCCTGCGCCCGAAAACCGCCAAGGATGGCGGGCCAGGACTATTGGGCCGCTCCGCGCGGGACCTCTGACCCCAGGGATCTGAAGTCTGCGAGAGGAGGATGTCGAAGGCGGTGCAGATCCGGCCGTCGACCGGATGTGGATCGGTGCCAGGGAGGTGCTTCAGATGCGAACGAATCGATGGGTGGGGATCGGACTGGTCGTGCTGGGGGCGGCTCTCGCTCTTACTTCCTTGCTCGGTCCGCTGGTTGCCGGGGTCATTAGGTACCGGCTGCCGGAGACCCCGCTGAACCAACAGATCGGGGCGGACGCGTTCGCTCTGGCCATCGTGGCCCCACTCAGCGTGGCGGCCGGAATCCTGATCCTGCGGCGGCACCGGGCTGGTCCCGTGCTGGCGCTGGCCCCCGCCACCTACGCCTTGTACATCTTCGCCGAGGAGATCCTGGCCCCGGAGTACCTGCGCTTGCCGGGAAACAATGAACTGTACTTCCCGCTGTTCATCGGGGTGTTCATCCTCGCCGGCGTCCTCGCGGTCGGAGCCTGGAGCGCGATGGACGCCCACAGCCTGCCGGCGCGGTCGCGGCGGAAGGATCGCCTGGTCGGCGGGTGGCTGCTGGCCTTCGCCGCGTTCATGGTCATCGGCCGGTACGTGCCGGGGCTCGGCGACGCGATGAGTTCGCACCCGAAGGGCGCCGAGTACCTCGCCGGACCCACCCTGTTCTGGACGATCGCCTTCGAGGACCTGGGATTCGTCCTCCCCGCGGCGGTGGCGGCCGGGATCGGGCTGCTCCTGGGTCGTCGGTGGGCTCAGAGAGTGACCTACACGGTGGTGGGGTGGACCGCCGTGGTCCCTCTCGCCGTCGCCGCGATGAGTATCGCGATGCGGATCAACCACGACCCGACCTCGAAGGGGAGCGCGGTGGTGCTCCTTACGGTCATCGGAGTTGCCTGCTCGACCGTCGCAGCCTTCGTCTACGCGCAGCTCTTCCGCGCAAGAGCCCGCCGCGCCAGGTCCGAGGAGGTTTCACTGGGCAGCCTGGAGGTGGTCGGCGCAGGGTCGGTCGAGGAGCGGAGGTTGGCGGCGTCCCGGCAACAGGATGGATCGTCGAAATGAGATGAAGAGGAGTCGAACGATGACACGAAGAGTCTTGCTCGTTTGCGGCATCGGTTCTTCCCTGCTCTACGGCACGATGATGTGGATGATCCGATTCAAGGGCTATAGCCCCATCTCCCAAACCGTCAGCGAGCTGTCTGCGTGGGGCGTCTCCACCAGGGGGCTCTGGATCGTGCTCGGCGCCGTATACACCGTGTTCGTGGTTGCATTCGGGTTCGGCGTGTGGGCGTCGGCCGGTGGGAAGCGCGCCCTGCGCGTTGGGGGTGGCCTGATGGTCGCGTACGGATTGCTGGGGGTGGCGTGGCCATTTGCCGCAATGCACCAGCGCGAGGTCCTGGGGGCGGGCGGGAAAACGCTTGCAGACACCGGGCATCTGGCTCTCGCGATGGCGAGCGTTGTCCTGATGTTGGCGGCTATGGCGTTCGGGGCTGCGGCATTCGGAAAGCTCTTCCGCCTGTACTCGAGCGCGACGATCGTGATCCTTCTCGCGTTCGGCGCACTGACGACTTCGGACGCTTCCCGGGTTCAGGCGAACCTGCCGACGCCGTGGGTCGGGCTCTGGGAACGCATCAACATCGGCGTCTTCCTGCTCTGGGTGGTGGTGCTGGCTACCGCACTCCTGCGGACCCAGGCGGAACCAGCTCGTGCAGGTCTCGGCGCGACACGTGAGTCGGGGCTGGCCGCCCCCCATGCCGCATAGACGTCTCTGAAACGGACGGGTCGTGAGAAGCGGCGCTGGCTCGATCAGGGTGAATGCCCCCGCGTCAGTCGCCCAGTAGGAGTCGCCTCCTGGACGAGATCGGATGGCGCCAGTCGGGGCAGGTGGACATGAGCGGGCGATCAGCCGGCGTCAGGTCACACCAGGCACAACTGAGCCAGCGATCAGGTTGGCCTACCTGCACGAATCCGCCGACTTGATTCAGCCACTTTCGAGCGATTCGACCGTGGGCACGGACCTGCCACAGGCCGCAACAGACGCCGACTGTATATTCCGCCGTTGGCAATCCGTTGGCAATGTCCTCCTTCTCGCTGGTCCAGGATCGGACAGCGGATGCGAAAATCCGCCGGCCCTCTGCTCCCGTCCCCTTGGCGGCCGATTGTTCGGCCATCGAGCCGGAGAAGGAGGCCGCCATGCGGGGACACGTTCGGAAGCGTCGCACGTGGGAGTTCATCATCGACATCGGCCCACACCCGATCACCAACCGCAGACGCCAGAAGAGCAAGAGCGGCTTCGCCACAAAGAAGGATGCCGTGAGCGGCCTGCGAGAGTTCATCCGGTACATCGAAGGAGGAGGCGACCCCTGCCCCGAGCGGATCAGCCTCGCTGCCTACCTGTACCGCTGGCTCGAGTACCAGCAGGCTCGAGGGATCCGCTCCCGGACCCTTGATGCATACGCGGGCTACGTCCGCCGGGAAATCATTCCTATCATCGGGGGGCTCGAGCTCACGAAGATCCGGCCCGGCCACATCCGGGCGGTGCTCGCCGGGATGCAGCAGCGGGGATTGTCCGCCGCCACCATCGCCCAGGTCCGCAGCGTGCTGGGTTCCGCGCTCCGTCAGGCGGTCGCAGACGGGCTCGTCATCTCCAACCCGGTGGCCGCGGTGAAGCGCCCCAGGGTCCAGCGACGGGAACTCCACTGGCCCACGTCCGCGCAGCTCGGAGCCCTTCTCCAAGCCTCGCAAGGGACCGTGTGGGAGGTGCCGATCCTGCTGGCTGCGGTGACCGGGGCGCGCCGCTCCGAGATCCTCGGCCTATCGTGGGCGGACATCGATCTCAAGGCCGGCAGGGCCTTCATCCGGCGAGGCGTCCAGCCGGTCCGAGGTCCCGATCGCACAGCCACCATTGCGTTCACGGCGCTCAAGACCAGGCGAGCTCGCCGCACCGTCCAGCTCCCCCCCTTCGCCCTGGAGCGGATCCGGCGTCACCGGCGTGAGAGCTGAAGCGACGCGTGGCGCTCGGTGCGAGATGGCGTGACCCCCTCGACGAGCGCGGGCAGCTCATGGCCATGGTGTGCGATCGTGGTGATGGCTTCCCCTTGTACCCCGATGCGTTCACCAGCGCGTTCAAGCGCCTGGCCGTCGAAGCCGGGTTGCATCACGACACGCGCCTGCACGACGTGCGCCACGCGGTCGCCACCGAGCTCGGGCGCCGAGGCGTGCAGCCAGTGATCGTGTCGGCCGTCCTCGGTCACGCCTCGCCGTCGTTCACCATCGCCGTGTACCAGCACGCGTGGCAGGAGGGACCGTCCGAGGCGGCTGCCGCGCTGGAAGCATCGTTAGGACCGCTCGCACGTTGGCAATCCGTTGGCACAGGAGGCCGGAAGCGGTTCCCGCGACTGGGCGCCGGACGCGAAAGCGCTGGTCAGGAGCGTGGGGCGGGCTGGACTCGAACCAGCGACTGGCGGATTATGAGGACGGGATTGGGGTGCTCTCAGATCGTCTTCGCTGCTCACAGATCTCCTGAGGTTCTCTGAGATCACCTCAGATCGGCTCAGTGGGGAAAAAGTTTGGCAAGAGATGCTACGGTATGTGTACACATGGTGCCGAATCGAGTGGGCGTGCGAGAGCTCCGCCAGAACCTCTCTCTGTACCTGCGCCGGGTGGCCCGGGGCGAGCGCCTGGAGGTGACCGAGCGCGGCAAACCGGTGGCCGTGCTGTGTCCGGTCGATGAGTCCGGCTCCGCCCTCCGCCGGCTCGTGGCCTCGGGACGGGCCAAGCCGCCCGAAGGAGACCTCCTCGACCTCGCCCCGCCCAAGGGGGCCGGTCACGACCAAGGGCACTGACGCCCTCCGCCAGCTCCGGGAAGACCGCGCGTAGCCCGTGGCGGGGCCGCTCCTGTACCTCGACTCTTCGGCCATCATGAAGCTCGTCGTGCCGGAGTCCGAGACGAAGGCTCTGCGCGATCTCCTCAGGACTTGGCCGGAGCGAGTGTCCAGTGTGATCGCCCGGATCGAGGTGGAGCGGGTGGCCAGACGCATCGGAGGCGGCACGGTTCGGCGGGCCCTGACCGTCCTTTCTCGGGTCGCCCTGGTGGAACTCGATGACGAACTGGTTCACGCGGCTGCAGCAATCGAGCCGACCGACCTACGGACGCTCGATGCCATACACGTCGCCACGGCGCTCTCGCTTGGCGAAGATCTCGGAGCCATGTGTGCCTATGACGCCCGCCTCGCGGATGCAGCAGCTGCTACGGGCGCGAAGGTCGTGGCGCCAGCCTGAAGCCCGCCGCCTGGTTCGTGTACGGAGGGAGTGTCGTGACGGCCTCGGCGGACCGACATGAACCATAAGCACACCCGCCCTCCCGCGAGGGGAGCTCACTCGCGCAGCTTGAGCTGCAGATGGCACGAGGCGGAGTATGCCGCGGAGGATCAGGTGGAGGATGGAGAACAGCGCCGCGGCATCCTACGGAACAACCCGTCCGTGCGCGAGCCGGTGTTTTCGACCCCCTCGGCCAGCAGCACGAAACGGGGACTTTGGGATCGATTGAGTGGGGCCA
>DASYVD010000074.1:0-2400 GCA_036000545.1 Actinomycetota bacterium
TCGCCCTCCTGCTTCAGCCACTTGGTGATGGTTCCCTCGACGACGGTCTCGCCGAGCTGCGGCATGGTCACGGTGGTCATGAGCCCTCCCGGGAGATCGTTACCACGCGGACAGCTTCTCCACCGCGGCCTCGATGTCGGCGACCTGCGGCAGATATGCGTCCTCGAGGGGCGGCGAGAACGGGACCGGCACGTTCGGCGGGGCGAGGCGCATCACCGGGGCATCCAGGTGCTGGAATCCCTCCTCCGCGATCATCGCGGCAACCTCGGCCCCGACTCCCAGGAATCGGTGGCTCTCGTACAGGACCAGCGCCCGGCTTGTCTTCTCCACCGAGGTCAGCACGGTCTCCGTGTCGAGCGGATGCACCGTACGAAGGTCCACCACCTCGACGGAGACGCGTTTCTGGGAGAGGTTCTCGGCCGCCTCGAGCGCCTGATGCACCATCATCCCGTACGTCACGATCGTCACGTCGGTACCCTCGCGTTGGACCTTCGCCTGCCCGATGGGAACGAGGAAGTCTGGGTCCTCCGGGACGACCTCCTTGATCCGACGGTAGATCCACTTGTGCTCGAAGAACACGCATGGGTTGTCGTCACGGACGGCCGATTTCAGCAACCCCTTTGCGTCGGAGGGGAAGGCCGGGCAGAGCACCTTCAGCCCCGGAGCGTGAGCGAACCACGGCTCAGGATTGGTGGAGTGGAAGGAGCTGGCCCGAACGCCGCCGCCGGAGGGCCCGCGAAGCACCATCGGCAGCGGGACGCCGGAGCGATAGTGGTACCGGGCGGCCGCGGTGACGATCTCGTCGTAGCCGGAGGTCATGAAGTCGGCATACTGGAATTCGGCCACGGGGCGGAAGCCCTCCATTGCCGACCCGATGGCCATCCCGACGATGGTCTCCTCGGCGATCGGGGTGTCCATCACGCGCTCGGGGCCGAACCGGTCGATGAACCCCTCGGTCACCTTGAACGCTCCGCCATAGGCGCCGATGTCCTCCCCGAGGAGGTACACACGCTCGTCGCGCTCCATCTCCTCCCACAGCGCTTCGGCGATGGCGATGAGGTAGGTGGCTTCCCCGGCCTCGGTCCGCTTCCCGCGGGGCTCGGCCCCGTGCCCGGCCGCCCCCGATTCCACCTGTTTCGTGGCCATCAGCCAGTTCCCCCCTCGCGAGAGGGGTCTCCTTGCCAATACCCATCTTCCACCCACAGGCCCTTGGTCACGTCGGAAGCCACGGGGAACGGCGACGCCTGCGCGAACTCGTACCCCTCGTCGAACTCGCGCTCGATGCCCTCCTGGATCCGCTTGACCGAGTCTGCGTCCACGACCTCGTGAGCCAGGAGGAGCTCCTCGAACCGCTTCACGGGATCCTTGTGCTGCATGTAGTCCTCGAGCATCTCCTTGGGGACGTACTTCGCAGGGTCGTGCCCGGCGTGGCCCCGCCACCGAAGCGACACCGATTCGATCAGGGTCGGTCCCTCTCCCGCCCGCGCCCGGTCCACGGCCTGCAGCGCGACGCGGTACACGTCGAGCACGTCGGCCCCGTCCACCCGGACTCCCGGGAACCCGTACGCCACCGCCCGCTCGGCCACGGTGGGAACGGCGAACTCGAGGGGGTTCGGCGTCGAGTAGGCCCACAGGTTGTTGTTCACCACCCACACCACGGGGAGCCGGTTGACGGCCGAGACGTTCAATGCCTCGTGCCACCGGCCGTTCGACGTGGCCCCCTCTCCGCAGATGGCCATGGCCACCCGCTGTTCCCCACGCCGCTTGTAGGCGAGAGCCGCGCCGCACGCGATCGGATAGGCCAGCGGCAGGTGGGAGACCGGGGTCCACGTCCGCTTGTTGAACCAGTCGCCTACGTGGCTGTTGCCGTCGCGGCCTCGGGTGAACCCGTCGATCCTGCCCCAGAACTGCGCCATCACGCGGTTCAGTGCCAGGCCCTTCGTGAGCTGGGCCGACAGGTCCCGGTGCGTGGGGAACAGGGAGTCGTCCTCGCGGAGGGTGTACGCCACGCCGACGTGCGTCCCCTCCTGGCCCCGCCCGGAGTAGATCGCCCCAGGCAGCCGCCCCTGCCGGTACAACGCCTCGATCCGCTCGTCGAAGTACCGGCACAGCTTGAGCTTGTACAGGACGTCCTTCAGCTGGTCGTCGGACAGCCCGACCCGCCAGTCCGCTTCGGCCTGCTTCTCGGACACTTCGGTCGCCATGGGCGCCCCCTCAGGCGGTATGTAACGGCTTGCCGGCCAACGCGAGGTGGGCCTCCCCGATGGCCTCGGACAGTGTCGGGTGCGGGTGGATGAGGGCGGCCACTTCGGCCGGGACCGCCTCCCAGTTGGTGATGAGCATGGCCTCGGCGATGAGGTCGGTGACGTGGGGTCCCACCATGTGGATCCCGAGCACCGG
>DASYVD010000075.1:0-18951 GCA_036000545.1 Actinomycetota bacterium
GTGAGGCTCTTGCCCTGCTCCGTGATGACACTGTCTACCCGGGTGGCCCGGGGTCTCCGGTAGCGCGTGGCGACAAAGACAAGGACTGGCTACCCATCGTCGGGGAGAACGACTGGGTGGTCATCATGCGTGACAAGAGGATGCGCTGGCGATCCTGGGAACTCGAAGCGCTCCGCGAGGCGGGGCTTCGCGTATTCAGCCTGAGACGGGCAGGCAACTATACGCGCTGGGAAGTCGTTACCCTGCTGGCGCGATTCTGGCCGGGTATCGAAGCAACCGCTGAGGCCGAGGCAGGCCCCTACGTTTACTCCGTCACTCAGGCGGGGCTTCGACGCATGGCCTGAGCCTACCGCCGTCAAGGGGATAGTTCCCCCGTCTGGTTACACGTTTGTCAAGACCCGGCATCGCCAGGGCAGGCTTCGCCGGTAGAGTGGCCCCGCAGAAGGAGGGGCCCATGACGGTGTACGACTGGGTGAAGTTCGCCCACATCTTACTGGCCATCGTGGCGGTGGGGTTCAACGCTTCCTACGGCATCTGGCTGGCTCGCGCGGCGCAGGCCCAGGAGCACGAGCTGCACGTCCTACGTGGGATCAAGATCCTCGACGACCGGTTCGCCAACCCCGCCTACGGGCTGCTCCTCGTGACCGGCCTTTGGATGGTCGTCATCAGTCCGTGGGAGATCACCACGTTCTGGATCCTCGGGGGCCTCATTCTCTGGGCGGTGGTCATCCTCCTCGGTGTGGGCCTGTACACGCCGACGCTCCGGCGGCAGATCCACGTGTTGGAGGCGGAAGGTCCGGGCTCCGAGGAGTTCCAGTGGCTGTCACGGCGGGGCACGATCCTTGGCATCGTGCTGGGCATCATGGTGGTCATGATCGTCGGCCTCATGGTCCTCAAGCCAAGCTTCTGAGCCTCCGAACCTCGGCGCCCGCCCAGACGAACTAGCGGGTGAAGCGTACGGAGGGAGGAGGCTCCATGAAAAAGGCGATCCTCGCCTCGGCGGCCGCCGTGGCCTTGAGCATTGGGGCGGCGGCACCCGCTGCGGCGCACGTTCACGGCATCACCCCACTGCTCGGATGCACGGTGGATAACTCGAACTCGGGAGCCACCGCGACCGACGACACGACGGCGTCGGCGGCCAATGGCGGCCCGATCTCGGGGCTGATCCCTGCCACGGTCGGCGAGTCACCGCTCGGTTTCGGAGACGGCGGTTTCGGAGCGGCCTCCGGCCACTGCCCATAGGAACTGGCCGTAAGACCGGACGGGCGGCCGTTCGTTCCCGGCCGCCCGTTCTCTTGTGCTCCGGTTGCCCCTTCTCGCGAACTCGAGTACAGATGCGTTCCAACGGAAACCGAGGGGGAAGACCGTGGAACGCAGCGAGCTGCAAGCGTGGATCGACCGCTACATGTGGGCGTGGTCGACCAACGACCCCGCCGATATCGGAGACCTCTTCACCGAGGACGCGCGGTACTACACCGCGCCCCATCGTGACCCGTGGGTCGGCCGGGCGGGGATCGCCTCGGAATGGATCGGCCGGAAGGACGAGCCCGGCACGTGGAAATTCCGCTACCAGGTCGTGGGCATCGACGGCGACACGGGGTTCGTCCGCGGCTGGACCACCTACACCGACGACCCGGACTACAGCAACCTGTGGGTGATCCGCCTCGAAGAGGACGGTCGCTGCTCGGAGTTCACCGAGTGGTGGATGGAAGTCGAGAGCGATCAGGCGGCGAGCTCTTCTCCTTGAA
This sequence comes from Actinomycetota bacterium, assembly GCA_036000545.1. Classification (GTDB taxonomy): domain Bacteria; phylum Actinomycetota; class UBA4738; order UBA4738; family CALAEC01; genus DASYVD01. Next base: position 1,749 of record DASYVD010000075.1, read on the forward strand.
TCCCTCGAAGGGGTTGCGGCACGCCCGGCAGAAGTGCGTGGTTCGGCACGGCGTAGGCCCGAACGCCGCCTCCATCATCGTTTCGGTCGAACCGCAGTAGGGGCAGGGGGTCCCTGCGCTGCTCATCAGTGGGATGGATACAGGTCCACCGGCCGGCAGCTCCCAATGCGGGGAGATCCCCAGGGCCCGGAGCCCCGCCCTCCCCGCCTCCGTGATCCGGTCCGTGGTCCACGGCGGGTCATAGACGAAACGGACCCGCACCGTGTGCCCATCGCTGACTCGGCGCAGGGCCACCTCGACGTCCTCACCGATGATTTCCTTGGCCGGGCATCCGACGAACGTGGGGAGGAGATCGACCTCGACCGCGTCCTCGTTGACGTCGACCCGCTCCACCATCCCCAGGTCCACGATCGAGCACGTGGGGATCTCGGGGTCGGGGACCGACCCCAGGGCGTCCCACACCTGCCGCTCCAGGGCGTCCATCACCAGCTCGCTCCGGGGAACGCCCGATGGAGCGCGGTCATTTCCTTCCATAGCGGGCCGAAGTCCTCCGAATGCCGGCCGTGACGGCCGCCCGTCCCCGCGAATCCCCCGACGTGGACCCACTTCCCGTCGCGGCGCTCCACACCCGGGACGGTCAGCTCGTCGCGCTCCTCGACTTCACCGGAGGACGTGGGGACGAACTCGCCGAGCCGGGCGTGCCCGGTGAGAACATAGTCGAGAGAGACCGCCTCGAGGTCCGACCCGATCCGCTCGAGCCATTCCGCGAGGAGGTCGTCGCTCGCGCGAGGAAGCACACCCTCCGATAGCAGGACTTCTTCTCCGGGAAGGGCCTCGAACAGCGCCATGGCCTCGGGCAGGACCAGCTCCAGCCCCGTGGCCACGCGGTCTCGGGCCGTGACACCGTCCTCGGCGACGCGACGGAACCACGTCCTGCCGTGGTCGAGGTGGTACCGCTCCTCCATCCGGATCACGCCGAGCGCGTCCCGGACCTCCTTCCACGAGGTCGACTCGAGCGCGGCGGTGCGGACGTCGTCGGCCTCGTCGTACAGCCACTGCCGGGCGATCGTGTAGCCCCAGTCCCGGTTCGGTCGCTCGCAGATGACGGCGTTCCGATACTCCTCCGGCCTCCTTCCCAACGCCAAGGTGTTCGGGTCGCTCCCGGCGACCGACTCCGCCAGCTCGTAGAGCAATCGCGCGTGCGCCATCTCATCCTGGGCGATCGAGGAGAACGCCAGGTCCTCTTCGAGGTGAGGTGCCCATCCGGTCCACTCGGAGTGGCGGTGCCCGATCACCAGCTCGTCGTCGGCCAGGGCGAGGAGGAGCGAGAGCCGTGGGTCGTCCGGAATGGGTGGGCCCTCGAGCGGAGGGGCTTCCGGGACAGGCCGGGACGCCGGCGCGAAATAGGAGTCCCGCTCAGCCATGAGCGACCTCCGCCGCTCGACCGCGGGTCGCCGGGGGGCGCGGACGGTCGATGGCCAGCCCTCGTTCCTTCATCAATGCGTGCACCTTCTTCAGCTTGGCCCCGACGCCTGCGTACCCCTCGCTTCGCCGGTAGGCCCGGTCGATGACGCCCCCGATCCCGGTGAGGTCGAGAGCGGGATGCACTTCCTCCGTGCCACGAAGGCGCACCGCGAACGCCGGCGCTTCCTTGTGCCGGAAGTGCGTCTCCCGGGCGAGCAGCATGGCCATCTCCAGGTCGGGGGCCTTGATGCCTCCGGCCACCTCCCAGTCCGCGTCGGGCGTTCGTCGCTGGAGCACGTCCCACACGGGGATCGCGGTCACGGTGACAGCACCTGCCTCACACGGCGACCGACGCGATCCGCTCGAAAACCTCGCGGACCCACGCGTGGTGGTCCCAGACCATCTTGCGGTGATCGAGCCGGACCCTGGTCATCGGCCCGTTGCCCTTGACCACTTGCCAGAACTCGTCCCAGTCGGGATCCGACCAGATCCACTCGCCCTTCGACTGGTCCCACCGCAACTCCGGGTCCGGGACGCTGATGCCGATGTCCCACAGCTTCGGCACGTACGTCGAGAAGAACTCCTGGCGGAGGTCCTCGTTCGATCGCGTCTTGATCCCCCAGTACAGGAGGACGTCCTTGTCCGGCTTCGACGGCGGGCCGAAGAAGTGCATGATCGGCTGCCACCACCGGTTCACCGCGTCCTGGAACAGATCGCGCTGCTCCGGGGTGCCGGTGACGAGCTCCAGGACCATGTCCTCCCCGTGACGCAGATGGACGGACTCCTCCGCGCAGATCCTCCGCATCACCCGGACGTAGGGCGCGTACGAGCAGTCGAGAAGGGCCTTCTGAGTCACCAGGGCTGCGCCGTCGATGAGCCACCCGATCACCGCCACGTCACCCCAGGTGTTGGCGGGGTAGTGGAACACGTTGTGGAACTTCGTCCGCCCGTTGACCAGGTCGTCCCACATCTGCTCGCGGGACTTCCCCAGGTCCTCGGCCACGCGGTACAGGAGCTGCCCGTGCCCCGCCTCGTCCTGGACCTTAGCGGTGAGGGAGAGCTTCCGCTTGAGCGTCGGCGCGCGAGGGATCCACTCGCGTTCGGGGAGACAGCCCATGACTTCGGAGTTGGCATGCATCTCGATGAACTTGAGGAGCGCCTGCCGGTATTTGTCGGGCATCCACTCTCCCGCCTCGATCTTCTCCCCGGCGTCGATTCGGGCCTTGAACGCCGCGACCTTCTCTTCGTAGGTCATCGCTTCACTCCGGTTTCGTCATCCGCGGCCAGCCCCCGCAGAAGGAGCTCGGTGAACCGGTCGGCGATCTCGTCGGGTGAGAGCGGGCCCTCGGGGTCGTACCAGGTGTAGGTCCAGTTCGCCGCGGACAGCACCAGGAGCCGGGCGAGTGTTGGATCGATCTGTCGGAGCCGCCCGCCCTCGATCCCCTCTCGGATGAGCTCGTCCCACAGGGACTCGTACTCGTCGCGAAGCGCCCTCACCTCCGCACGCCGCGGCTCCTCGAGGGCGTTCCATTCCTCCAGGAACACTCGAGCTTCCTCGCGCGCGTGGGCCACCACGCCGATGTGGGAGCGCATGGCCTTCCGCAGCTTCTCCTCGGGAGACCCCGGCCCATCCACCACGATTCGCACGCCGGTGAGGAACTGCTCGGCGGCGCGAACGACGATGTCGTAGAGGAGGTCTTCCTTGCTCCGGATGTGGGCGTAGAGGCTGCCCGGGAGGATCCCCGTCGCCGCGGCGATGTCGCGGATGCTCGTGCCGTGATACCCGCGGGTGCTGAAGAGCTCCGCGGCGGCATCGAGCATCTGCGCTCGGCGCCCGTAGGCGGCCATGGACTCCTTGCGAGAGGGGCCGATGAGGTCCCTGAGGCGCTCGCGGCGGCCGGTGTCCTGGACGGGCATCTGAGACTCGTCTCCAAACCCCGGGGCATCAGTGGCGTGTTCCCCGGGAACCCTTCCAGGCTACCAAACAAGCGCTTGTTTGGTCAAGGCGGGATAAGGCCACTCCCCACGGAAAGGACTGAAGATGGTTTGCGCCGCTGATCAGCCAGGCTAGGGCGCCGCCGCGGTGTCGGGGACGTTTGCCTCGCCGGGAGGGCCTCCCGAGCCTCGGCCTGAACCGGAGTCTTCTCCGGACCCCCCGCCTCCACCGCCGGAGCCGCCGCCCGAGCCTTGGTCACTTCCGCCGGCTCCGTCTCCACCACCGGCCCCCCCGGTGCCGGTAGAGCCGCCCGCGCCTCCACCACCACCGGAGGCATCGTCGGTGCCACCGCCTCCGGCTCCGCCACCGGCTCCGCCGGTTTCGGTGCGTCCTCCGGACCCGGCGCCAGAACCGAAGCCCGCCCCAGCCCCGGCTCCCCCGGCATCATCGTCGGTCGCACAGGGATCGGGTTTCTCGGCTTCGTCGGAGCGGTTTTCCTCGGACTTGGCCGAGGCCACGCCGGCAACTTGCTGGCCCTTCTCGCAACCGGAGAGCTCTGTGCTTCGAGCGGTCTCGCTGACGGCCCCGCCGTGCTCGGCCGCCTCGCCCGCCGCTCCTCCCGGGAGATCCAAGCCCACCAGCTGAACGGCATCGGCGACCGCGTCCTGGACCGGCCCGGGAAGCGCCCCCGCCACGGCCATGCCTCCCACCAGGGCGAGGAAGACCGCCAGCCCCACAACAGCGAGCCGAAGCTGCCGGCGGGACATCCACTTCCGGGCCATGGCGATCCTCCGCTCGAACCCGGTCTCCGTAGCCGCAATCATGGCCGCGAGGTGGCCCTCAGCAACTTCCGGAGAGGGCTCCTCCAATAACTCCCTGCGAAGCTCCTGAAGTGCCCGGTCGAGGCTCACACCCATCTCACCTCTGTAATCGTCAGAAGGGCCCATCAGGTAACGGTCTCCGGGAGAAGCTCTCTCGCCAGCCGGTCCAATGCCCGCCGCTGAAGGGTCTTCACTGCCCCCTGGGACTTGCCCAGCACTCGGGCCACGTCAGCCACGGGCAGGTCGGCCAGCACTCGAAGTAGGACCACCGCTCGCTGATCCGGCGTAAGCGCACGGGCCGCTTCGAGGACCATTCTCCCCTCCAGCCGATCCAGTGCCTCGTCCTCGACGTCTCCCTTCCGACCGAACGGGAGGAGGTCTTCCGGATCGGCGGAGCTCTCCAGCCTCCGGGCCCGGCGGCGATGCTCATCCACCAGCCGCCGGTGAACGATGGTGAACACCCAGGATCGGAAAGCCCGTTCGTCTCCCCGGAACCTGGGGAGGTCCTTCACAACGCCCACGAAGACCTCGGACGCCAGGTCCTCTGGTTCCGCGGCGCCTTGACCCCGCAGGTAGCCGAGGACCGCGGGGGCGAGGTCACGGTAGATCACCTCGAGGGCGCTGTGGTCACCGGCCTTAGCCGAGGCGAGGACGAGCTTGAAGGCTGCCCCGATCATCGGAGCATCTGCCGAAACGGAACCATCCTCAGGATTCTCGACCGGACGGTCGCGCGACTGGAGGAAGATCCGTCGTGGCCATGCCCCACCCCTCGACCATGGGGAGGATCGCCACCGCCGCCACCACCAGGGCGCCTCCCACCAGCTGAACACCCGTCAGCGTCTCGCCGAGCACGGCGACCCCGAGGATGACCGTGACCACCGGCTCCACCGTCGCTCCGATCGCCGCCCGCGTCGGTCCCAGACGCTCGACGGCAGCGAGGAACAGGGCCAGCGCCGCCGCGGTGAACAGAGCCACTGCGACCATCCATCCCGCGGAAGCGGGGATCCGACCTGGATCCACCGCACCCGTGGCCACAGCCACCGGGGCGAAGGCCAGAGCTGCCGTTGCCTGCACGATCCCACTCGAGACCAGAGGATGGACTGCGGCGACCGCCCGCTGAGCGAGGACGATGAAGGTGGCGAGGGCCACCGCCGCCCCCAGGGCCATGACGACCCCCACCCAGTCAAGGTCGGCGGTGGGGGCCCCCAGGACCAGCACGAGCCCAACGGTGCTCAGTCCCAGGGCCACGCCCTTGCCGAGGCCCCAACGCTCCCGCCCGAGCACGGCGGTGGCCAGCGCCACCATGGCGGGGTGCGCGTAGAGCAGCAGCGTCGACGCCGACGCGGGGATCCGCTCCAGCGATCCCACGAACAGTCCTCCGACGACCGAGGCCACCAGGCCCATGCCCACCAACGACCGGAGCTTCTTCGGCTCCGGGCGCCGGGCCACGCGCAGCACGCGAGCCAGCGCCCATAGAACCACCGCCGCGCCGGCGAAGCGGATCCACGCGACGATCCCGGTCCCCGCCTGGAGACGGTAGGTGAACTTGATGGCGATCGTCGCCGCCGCGTAGCAGCACCCGGCAAGGGTGACCACCCCCACGCCGACGACGTCGGCCCTCCGAAGGCGCACGGCCCGACTCTACCGGGGTAGCATCGCAGCGACGCACACGCGAGCTCAGCTCCGAGGAGGGACGATCCCATGACCGACTACCAGCTCGTCATCGACGGAGAGCTCATCGACGCGGCGTCGGGCGAGACGTTCGAGTCCTTCGATCCGTCAACGGGCCGGCCCTTCGCCGAGGTGGCCAAGGCGGGGGCAGAGGACGTTTCTCGCGCGGTGGAAGCGGCTCGCAGGGCCTTCGACGAGGGCCCGTGGTCCAGGATGCGCGGCCGCGACCGGGCCAAGGCCCTCCTCGCCGTGGCCGACCTGATCAAGAAGAACGGCGCCGAGCTCGCCGAGCTCGAATCGAAAGACTCCGGGGGGACCATCCGCAAGGCGAAGAACGCCGACATCGGGATGGCCATCTCGACCTTCCGGGTGTTCGCCGAGCTGGCCGGGCGAGAGGACGATGAGGAGGCGCTTCCTCGTTCGCCGACCTCCTACAACTATCTCCGGCGCGAGCCCATCGGCGTTTGCGCCGCCGTCACCCCGTGGAACTTCCCCATCCAGATGGCGTCGTGGAAGGTCGCCCCGGCCATCGCCGCGGGGAACTCGGTGATCCTCAAGCCCGCCTCGTACACTCCGCTCACCTCGATCGAGATCGGCCGGCTGTGCCTGGAGGCGGGGATCCCCGAAGGGGTCGTCAACGTCCTGCCCGGGCCCGGCGCAGGCACCGGTGAGGAGCTCGTATCGGCCGACGGCGTCGACAAGATCTCCTTCACCGGCTCGACCGAGGTCGGCCGGCGCATCATGCAGCTCGGCTCGGGCACCGTGAAGAAGGTCACCCTGGAGCTCGGCGGCAAGTCACCGTCGATCGTCCTCGACGACGCCGACCTCGAGTACGCGGTGGACGGCGTGCTGTGGGGAGTCTTCTTCCACCAGGGCCAGGTCTGCTCCGCCGGGACCCGGCTGTTCGTCCAGCGATCGATCCACGACGAACTCTTCCCGGCCCTGGTGAAAAAGGCCGAGGAGATGGTGGTGGGCCCGGCCCTCGACCCCGCATCAGACCAGGGACCCATCGTGTCCCAGACTCAGCTCGAGACGGTGGAACGGTACGTGGAGATCGGCCGATCGGAGGGCGCCGAGGTCGCGGTGGGCGGCGAGCGGGTCACGGTCGAAGGTCATGAGGGCGGCTACTACTACCGCCCCACCATCCTCTCCGGCGTGAACAACCGGATGAAGGTTGGCCAGGAGGAGATCTTCGGACCGGTGCTCGTGGTCATCCCGTTCGAGGACGACGAGGAAGCGGTGCGCCTGGCCAACGACTCGATGTACGGGCTCGCGGGGGCGGTGTGGGCGCGGGAGCTCCCGAGGGCGGTGAGGGTCGCCGAGCAGCTCCGAACGGGAACCGTGTGGATCAACGACTACCACATGATCAACCCGCGGTACCCCTTCGGGGGCTACAAGCAATCGGGCATAGGCCGGGAGCACGGGTCGGTCGGCTTCGACGAGTACCGGCAGATCAAGCACGTGCACGTGGACCTGGCGGGGGGACGCGAGAAGCACCCCTGGTGGGACATGATCCTGCCGCGCGAGGGGTGACCCGGCGTCCTGGGCACGATCCTGGGGCTGATTGATCGTGCCGGTAACCCTGGGTCTGATGGTCTGGAACCGGGCGCCTAGCCGACGGGGAGCTCCCCGACGGGAGCGGGAACGGGCTGTCTCGTCTGGTCCTGAGCGGCAGGGTCCCGGAGCGGCGCCGCCCCGAGCAACGCCCGGCACAGGAGGGCGGTCCCCACGAACATGAACCCGGAGATGGCGTAGGTCGCTCGCACGCCCAGGTGGGTGCCGAACCACCCAGCCGTGGACGCCCCCGCCAGCAGGGCACCCTGGAGCACCGCCTCCGAGGCTCCCATGACCCGTCCCCGGAAGGCATCGGGGGTCCGCTCCTGCAGGAGGGAGTGGTAGGCGACCGAGCCCACGCCGTTGGCGAACCCGGAGACCATCCACAGCAGCAAGAGGGTTGAGAGGATCGACGCCCGTGACGCGGTGATGACGGCCAGGCCAACCACTCCGATGGCCGCGGCGAACAGCCATTCCCTCGACCACTTCCGGGCCGCCGCCGGGGCGGCCACCGAACCCAGGACCATCCCCAGGCCCCATACCCCGCCGATCAGGCCGAGCGCCTCGGGGCGAAGCTCGAGGATCCGGATGACGAACAGCGGCTCGAGGGGCGAACGGATCGACGCGGCCAGCATCACGAGGCCGATCACGATCAGCGCGCCCCGGATCACCGGACGGACCAGCGCGTACTTGATGCCCTCCACCAACGCTCTCGCCGGGGAGGTGGGCGTTGGGTCCGGCTCGCGTCTGGGGAACCGCACGCCGAACAGAAGCGCCGCGGAGAAGAGGAACGAGGCCGCCTGGACGCCGAACGCCCAGCTCGCTCCGACGCTTGCCACCAGGAGCCCGCCGATGACCGGCCCGGCCATGACGGCGAAGTTGTACGTGGCCCCGACGAGGGCATTGGCGGCCACGATCCGCTCTCTGGGGACGAGGTTGGGGATGGACGCCATCAGAGTCGGCTGGAAGATCGACCCGAAGAGGCCCAGGCACGCCGCCACCACGTACAGGTGGGTAAGGGTGGGCTCCCCGACGAGCAAGAGCGAGCCAACCGCCACCATCCGGATCAGGTCCGACCCGATCATCAGGGTCTTGCGATGGAACCGGTCGATGAGCGGGCCGCCAAGGGCCCCGGCCACCGCCCCCGGGGCCACTTGGGCGACCAGCAGGGCCGCCAGGGCGTGGGCGCTGGACCCGCGGCCGGCCACGCTGGCCACGACCGCGAGCGTGTACACCCAGTCGCCCAGGTTGGACACGGACTGAGCCGCCCACACCCGCGTGAACGCCCCATGGCGGTGCAGGCCCCCGAACTGGCCTTTGCCCGACGGGATCAGGTGCGATCCGCAGATCCGGTGGAGCGCGACCGCGGCACCGAGGGCGATGCACAGGTCCCCCACGCTGAACACGTTGTGGAACGGGAAGGGGGGAGGCAGGGCGAAGATATCCCCCAGGAAGGCCAGGTTCGGATCCGCCAGTGCCGCAGAGTTGCTGAAGCCGGCCTGGCCCAGGGCCCGTCCCGCCGTCAACAGCGCCGCCGGCGAAGCCGGGATCACCCCGCCATTTGCCGCGATGGCCACCAGGTTCATCGCCCCGCCGACGGCGATCAGCCACATCCCCGGCAGGCGGCGGTTCGCCACCACGAACATGCCGGCCAGCAGGTACGAGCCGACGTGGGCAATCCCGTGAAATTCCCCGATGTCGGGGATGACGCTGACGATGAGGATCTGGACCCCCAACGCAGCCAGGAGGGCCCACGCGTGGCGGAACCGCAACTCGGCCAGGGAACCGAGCCTTCCGCCGAAGATGGGCACCGTGGCCAGGGCCACGACCACGAATGCGACCAGGAGCACCGTCCGCCCTCCGTCCAGCTGGAGCTTCCCTGGGCTTATCGGCAATCTGGGGGTCCCCCTTGAGGGACCCCAGTTGCCCCAAAGGGCAGACCTTCTAATTCCCCACCTGTGGGCCTAAAGGCCGACGGCCCCCCATGCCGATAACTGGACAGACGGAGGCCCTCGTCTGGGGGACTCCGCTGAAGGGAGAGGAGGTGACGGGTTGAAGGCACGGCTCTTCCGGCTGATCGTGTCCGTGGGCATGATCGCTATGTTGGCGGCGGTACTGGGTGCCGTCGAAAAGTGGGGGTAGACCGTAGCCACCGTCAGGGCGCCCCGGGGAAGCCCGGGGCGCCCCCTCCGGCCTAGGTCACGAGGGCTCCATGCGACTACATAGCATCCGGCCGATCCACTGGTACGTGGCGGTGGTGTCGGCCACGGGACTCGCCCTGGCGGTCGTCCTTCCGGCGACCCAGGGCTTGAGCCATATCCAGAGCGCGCCCGGCCAGTTCTGGCTGTTCGTGGCGTTCCTCGTTCTCGGCGAGATGGTCCCGGTGAAGGTTCCCCGGTGGAACGAGGATGTGGAGATCAGCACCGCAGCCACATTCGGGTTCGCCCTCCTGGTGGGGTTCGGGCCGGCCGCGGCCGCCCTGGCCCACGGGCTGGCCACCCTGGTGGCCGACTTGACCCGCAGGAAGCCTTGGTGGAAGGCGGGGTTCAACGCCTCCCAGTACGCGGTATCTGTGGCGGCGGCCGGGGCCGTCCTGGCGCTCAGCGGCGTGCCCCACGAGGGAATGCCACCGGCGTTCGGCCCCGCGGACATCCCGGGCATCCTGGCCGCCGGTGCAGTCTTCTTCCTCGTCAACCACACGCTCACCCAGGTGGCCATCGCCCTGGCCCAGGGCCTGGCCATCGTCCCGAACATCCGGAGCGACTTCGCCTTCCAGGCCTCCACGGCGTTCCTGATGCTCTTCCTGTCGCCGATCGCCGTGGTCGCCGCGGAGCAGAGCCTGTGGCTCGTACCGCTCCTGGCCCTCCCGATGCTCTCGGTCTATCGAAGCACTACGGTGTGGCTGGAGAAGCAGTACAAGGAGCACCAGGCGCTGCACGATCCCCTCACGGGGCTCCCCAACCGCCGCCTGATCCACGACCGGATCCGCCAGGCCATCATGGGTGGCCGGCGGTCGGGCAGGCCCCTGGCGGTCATGCTGATCGACCTCGACCGGTTCAAGGAGATCAACGACACTCTCGGGCACCGTACCGGGGACATCGTGCTCAGAGAGATCGGAGGCCGCCTCGCGGGGCTGCTCCGGGAGACGGACACCATCGCCCGGCTCGGAGGGGACGAGTTCGCCGTCCTCCTTCCCGAAGTGCCGGACGTCGCGGCAGCCATCCAGGTGGCCGACAAGATCCTCAAAGCCCTCGAGGCGCCGTTCGTCCTCGACGGGCTATCCCTCGACGTCGACGCCAGCATCGGCATCGCCCTGTATCCGGATCACGGGCTTGACGTCCACACCCTGATGCAGCGGGCCGATATCGCCATGTACGTGGCGAAGGAAGCTCACACGAGCTGCGAGCTGTACACGGCCGAGCGCGACCGCAACAGCACCCGGCGGCTCGCCCTCCTGGGCGAGCTTCGTCGAGCCATCGACCGGGGCCAGTTCCTGCTGCACTATCAGCCCAAGATCGACATGCGCACCCGCCGGGTTGCGGGAGTGGAGGCGCTGGTCCGCTGGCAGCACCCCCGGCACGGCCTGATGCAGCCGGACGAGTTCATCCCCCTGGCCGAGCACACCGGCCTCATCAAGCCCCTCACCCTTCACGTCGTGGACCGGGCGCTGGCCCAGTGCCGGCAATGGCAATCTATGGGGCTGGAGGTTCCGGTGGCGGTGAACCTCTCGGTGCGGAACCTCCAGGACGTGAACTTCCCTGAGGAGGTCGGCGAGCTGCTCCAGAAGCACGAAGTGCATCCGGAGCTCCTCGAGCTGGAGATCACCGAGAGCGCCATCGTCGTCGATCCCACGCGGGCCCTGGCCGTCCTGGGGAAGCTCACCGGCATGGGGGTCCGGCTCTCGCTCGACGACTTCGGCACCGGCTATACCTCGCTGGCCTCGCTGAAGCGGCTGCCGGTTCGTCAGGTGAAGATCGACAAGTCATTCATCGTGAACATGGTGGTGGACCACGACGACGACATCATCGTCCGGTCTACCATCGAGCTGGCCCGGAACCTGGGCCTTCAGGTGGTGGCCGAGGGCGTGGAGACCGAGGACATCTTCGAGCGGCTGGCCGGGCTGGGATGCGACCTGGCGCAGGGCTACTACCTTCGCGAGCCGGTGTCCGCGGCGGAGCTGACGAACTGGCTCGCCGCTCTGAACGGTCCCGGAGACAACAACGGCCACACCGCCGGCAACGGACAGGTTCCCACGGCCACGGAGCTCCTTCCACTCACCGGTGCCGAAGGGAGCGGCAACGGGAACGGCAATGGCCGGGCCCGAGGCACCGGCCACGCTCCCGCTCGCGAGGAGAACCGAACCAAGGCTCGGTGAGCGTCGGAGGGCCCTAGGTCCTCTTTCCGGTCGGGGCGTCCGCGAACCCCCCGGCGATCTCTCCGGCGGCTCGTTCCACCAGATCGACCTCTCGCTCCCCGAACCCGTCCGGGGTGTCGGAATCGACGTCCAGGACTCCCACCACGGTCCCGTCCTTGACGATGGGCGCAACCACCTCCGACTTGGTGGTCAGGAAGCACTGGATATGGCCGGGGCGACCGTTCACGTCGGGGACGACCTCGGTTCGTCCTCTGGCGGCGACGGTGCCGCAGACTCCCTCCCCGAACGGGATCCGCTCGTGGCCGGCGGGGTTCGGTCCCCGAAACGGCCCCAGGACCAGCGTGTCACCTTCCAACACGTAGACGCCCACCCAATCGAATCGCTCCTCCTGGAAGAGCCGCTCCACGACCTCGTCGATGACCTCGGCGTTCACGACCGGGCAGTCTAGCGGGTGTGGTATGACCTCGCCGTGCGCGCCGTCGGCTGCTCCACACTCGTGACCTGCGGGGTCGGGTCCCTCCCCGCCGGGGGAGCCGTCAAGCCGGAGGTGGTCGAGGACGGGGTGGTGGTGTGGGAGGGAGACGCCATCGTCTACGCGGGCCAGCGACTGGGCTGGGAGGGCGACATCGACGAGGAGCGGGAAGGGTGCACCGTCGTACCGGGGTTCGTCGACTGCCACACCCACCTTCCCTTCGTGGGGTGGCGCGACGACGAGTTCGAGTCCCGGCTGGGGGGCCGCACCTACCGCGACCTGCATGGCGAGGGAGGCATCGCCCGCAGCGCTCGGATGCTGGCCGAGGCATCGGACGACGACGTGCTCTCGTTCTGCCGTCCGCTCCTGACCGAGATGCTGGCCATGGGGACCACCGCCCTCGAGATGAAGACCGGCTACGGGCTGTCGGTCCAAGCCGAGCTCCGCCAGGCCCGCTTGGCTCGCCGCCTGTCCGAGGAAGCCGCCCAGACCGCCACGGTGACCCTGCTGGCTTGCCATGCGGTGCCGCCCCGGATGACCCGTGAGGAATGGGTGAAGATCGCGTGCACCGAGCTGATACCCCAGGCGACCGAGGAGGGACTGGTGGACGCGGTGGACCTCTACGTCGAAGACATCGCGTTTTCGGTGGAGGATCTCCGCCTGGTGGCCAAGGCGGCGGCAGCCGCAGGACTGCCGCTCCGCTGCCACGCCGACCAGCTGGGGGCGTCCGGAGCGACCGGCGCGGCCGCTTCCCTCGGTGCTCGGAGCGCCGACCATCTGAACCACGCGGGGCCCGAGGCAGGGGCCGCGCTGGCCCGGGCGGGGACCGCGGCGGTGCTGCTGCCGGCCTCCACCCTGATGCTGCGAGCCCAACTTCCCCCGGTCGCCGCGCTGGCCCAAGGGGGCGCCGCGCTCGCGGTGGCCACGGACTTCAACCCGGGAACATCACCCATCGTCTCCATGCCGCTGGTGGTGGCACTGGCATGCTCGCTGTACCGACTCTCGCCAGGCGCGGCCCTGGTCGCAGCGACCACCAACCCTGCATGGGTCCTGGGGCTGCACGACCGCCTGGGGTCGCTGGAGCCCGGCAAGCGCGCCGACTTCCTGGTCCTGGAGGGCGACAACTTCCGAATGGTGCCGTACCGCCCCGGGCACAACCCCGTCCTCGACGTCTTCGTGGGAGGGGAGCGGATCGCAGGACGATGATCGGCCGAGAGGGGTAAAGTCCCGAGCCGCGTCCTGCCGACAACAAGGAGCAAGCAGATGCGACGAACGGCCTCGGTTCTCGCCCTCACCGCCTTGCTCGTTGCCATGTCACCTCTCGCCGCGTCTCCGGCGTCCGCCCGCATCGCCCGGCGGGCGGTGGTCAGGTGCACAGACTGCTGGCCCACGGGCCTGGCCTTCACCCCCAGCGGCCGGAAGATGTTCTACGTGGAGCGGTTCTCCGGCGAGATCCGCGTCCACGACTTCGAGCGGGGTACCAACCGACTCTGGGGCAGGATCACCAACCTGTCCACCGACGGCGAACAGGGCCTCCTGGGTATCGCCGTGCATCCTCAGTGGCCCTCGGCGCGCCGAATCTTCGTGTACTACACGGCCGCCGACCCCTTCCAGAACCGCATCGATCGGCTCCGGTGGGACGACGACGGAACCCCGACCAGGGACAACCTGGTCACCATCGTGGCTGCCGGAAACCACAACGGCGGTGTCATCCATTTCGGCAGCGACGGGAGACTGTACGCCGTAACGGGCGACGCCGGGGACCCCTCCCGGTCCCAGGACACCGCGAGCAACGCAGGGAAGGTCCTGCGGATGACGCCCGGCGGCGGCGCACCCTCCGACAACCCTTTCGCGGGTGAGTACGCCTTCTCGTATGGCCATCGCAACTCGTTCGGCTTCGCCTTCGACCCCCAGACCGGCCGCCTGTGGCAGACGGAGAACGGTCCGGAGTGCAACGACGAGTTGAACTTCTCCCGGTCGGGCCGGAACTATGGGTGGGGGCCCAACGCCGACTGTCCCTCCACGAACAACAGCGGCCCCACTCCCCGCATCGAGCCGGAGGTCGTGTGGAACCCGGTGATCGCACCCACAGGCGCGGTCTTCTGTGACGGATGCGGTCTCGGCGGCCGGGTGGGAGGACGCCTCCTTGTGGGCTCCTGGAACGATGGGAAGATCCGCAAGCTGCGACTCGACGCCGAGCGGAACGACGTCGTCAGCAGGCGCCTGCTCTTCGACAACTCGCAGGGCGTGCTGGCGGTCGAGTCCCGCCCCTCGAGCCACCGCATCTTCTTCAGTGACCCGGACGGCATCTACCGTTTGGTGAAGGTCTGACGGACGCGGCTCCTCCCACGGACCCCCCAGGTGGCAGAAAATAGTCCGGACCGGCCGGGAGGATCTGGCATGGAGGTACTCGACTCGTTTCTGGACGCCATGGGCCACACCCCACTGGTCCGCCTGGGCCGGGTGACCCGGGGCGTCCGCCCGACCATCCTCGCCAAGCTCGAGATGCTGAACCCGGGCGGCAGCGTGAAGGACCGGATCGGCCTCCGGATGATCGAGGCGGCCGAGCGCGCAGGGCTCCTCAAGCCGGGGGCCACCATCGTCGAACCGACCTCCGGCAATACCGGCCACGGCCTGGCCATTGCCGCAGCCATCAGGGGGTACCGGTGCATCTTCGTGATGCCCGACAAGATGAGCCAGGAGAAGGTGGCCCTGCTCCGCGCGTACGGCGCCGAGGTGGTGATCACCCCGACCGCGGTGGCGCCCGACAACCCGGAGTCCTACTACCGGGTCGCCGATCGGCTCACCGAGGAGATCCCCGGCGCGTTCCAGCCCAACCAGTACTTCAACCAGGAGAACCCCAAGGCGCACTACGAGACCACCGGACCCGAGATCTGGGAGCAGACCCAAGGCAGGATCGACGTTCTCGTGGCCGGTATCGGCACCGGCGGCACCATCACCGGCGCCGGGCGCTACCTGAAGGAAAAGAAGCCCGGTCTCCTCGTGGTGGGGGCTGACCCTGAGGGCTCGGTGTTCTCCGCCCCGGACGAGCAGCCCCGACCCTACCTGGTCGAGGGCATCGGGGAGGACTTCTGGCCAGAGACCTTCGACCCGAAGGTCGTGGACCGCTACGTCCGTGTGGGCGACCGCGATTCCCTGCTTGCAGCGCGGGCGATCACACGGCAGGAGGGGATCCTCGTGGGCGGGTCTTCGGGCACGGCCCTGCACGCCGCCCTGGAGTTCTCCAAGGACCTGGACTCGGACGCGATCGTGGTGGTGATCTTCCCCGACACCGGGCGAAACTACCTCTCCAAGCTGTACTCCGACTCGTGGATGCTCCAGTACGGGTTCCTCGAGCGGCGGGGCGTGGTCCGGGTCGAGGAGGTGCTGTTGGCCAAGCCCGCGGGCCTCCCTCCCATCGTCTCCGTGGGCGCTCACGGGAAGGTGCGTCAGGCCATCGACGTGCTTCACGAGTACGGCATCTCCCAAGCGCCCGTGGCCCGGGACCAGAGCGACGACGTCACCTCGCTCGTGGGCAGCATCCGCGAGCGGACCCTCCTCGACCGGGTCTTCCGGGATCCCGATTCGCTCCAGGCTGACGTGGCACAGGTGATGGAAGGCCCGTTACCCCTGGTGGAGACCGACGACCCCATCGAGGTAGCCTTCGAGCACCTTCAGAACCAGCCGGCGGTGGTGGTGAGCAAGGACGGTAGAGCCCTCGGGGTCCTCACCCGTACCGACCTCCTGGAGTTCCTGGCTCACCGGCAGCGCGTGGGGGAGTAGCCCGTGCCGGACCAGGCTGACGACGAGGCCCTGCGGTTCGAGACGCGGGCGATCCATGTCGGGCAGGATCCCGAACCGGTGTATGGCGCGGTGAGCGTTCCCATCTTCCAGACCTCCACCTACGCCCAGGACGGCGTGGGGAAGCCGAAGGCCTACGACTACGCTCGCGGAGGGAACCCCACCCGGGAGGCTCTCCAAAGCGTCCTGGCGTCGCTCGAGGGGGGGACTCGGGCGCTGTGCTTCGCCTCGGGCATGGCCGCGGAGGCGACGCTCCTGTTGCTGCTCCGGCCCGGGGACCACGTCGTGCTTCCGGACGACGTCTACGGCGGCACGTACCGCCTGCTGGCCCGCGTCCTATCCGACTGGGGGCTCACGTTCGACACCGTGGACATGACAGACCCGGACACGCTCCGGAAGGCGGTCCGCCAGGAGACCCGGCTGTTGTGGGTGGAGTCGCCTTCCAACCCGCTCCTCAAGGTGGTGGACATCGCCGAAGCAGCCAAGATCGCCCATCAGGCCGAGGCCCGGTGTGTGGTCGACAACACTTTTGCCACGCCGTACCTCCAGCGCCCCCTGGAGCTCGGGGCGGACGTCGTGGTGCACTCGGTGACCAAGTACCTCGGTGGACACTCCGATCTCGTCGGAGGGGCCGTCGTCGTTCGGGATGACCAGCTCGCCGAACGGCTGGCCTTCCTGCAGAACTCGGTGGGCGCCGTCCCCGGGCCGATGGACTGCTACCTCGCCTTGCGTGGGGTGAAGACCCTGCCGGTACGGATGGACGCCCACTGCCGGGGCGCCCGTCGGGTGGCGGACTTCCTGGCCGGACACCCAAGGGTGGCGAGGGTTCACTTCCCAGGCCTGGCAGACCATCCCGGCCACGACATCGCTGCCCTTCAGATGCACGACTTCGGGGGGATGGTGTCGTTCGAGATGGAGACCCCGGAGGAAGCGATCCGGGTGGCCGAGGGGACCCGTCTGTTCTTCCTGGGGGAATCGCTGGGCGGGGTGGAGTCCCTCATCGAAGTACCCGGCCCCATGACCCACGCCAGCGTGGCGGGCTCGCCGCTCGAGGTCCCCCCCACCCTGGTCCGCCTGTCGGTCGGGATCGAGCATCCCGACGACCTCGT
>DASYVD010000076.1:0-22490 GCA_036000545.1 Actinomycetota bacterium
GTCGGAGCCGCCGAAGAAGAACGCCATGTACGCGAGGTAGGTGAATGCCGAGCCGATCGCGGCGGCGATGGTGGATACCAGGATGTCCCGGTTGAGCACGTGGGACAGCTCGTGGGCCAGCACGGCCCGGAGCTCCCGCCGATCGAGCACCTGGAGGATCCCCTCGGTCACCGCCCCGGCGGCGTGGTCGGGGCTCCGGCCGGTGGCGAAGGCGTTCGGCTGGGCCATCGCGCTCACGTGGATCCGGGGCATCGGGGCCTTCGCCTCGGCGGCCAGCTCTCGGACGATCTCGTACAGCTCCGGCGCTTCCTGCTCGGAAACCGGGCGAGACCGTGTTGCCGCCAGCGCGACCTTGTCGCTCCACCAGTACGTGGCGAAGTTGAACACGAGGGCCAGGCCCAGGGCGATGGTGGCTCCCTTCCGCCCGCCGACGAGCGCGCCCACCGCGACGAACAGCGCGGCCAGTGCTGCGATCAAGAGCCAGGACTTCACCCGATTGATGCCGATCATCTCGCCTCCTCGACTACTTCGATTGTATCCAGGGAGTCGCGAAACGAAGACGCCGGCTTCCTACGGCAGGGTCACCGCCGGTGGCAGCTTCGCCAGGAGATCCGGGAACACCCCCACCGCCAGCACGGCGACGCCCGCCAGGGCCACCACAGCGGTCACCAACGCCGGGGCGCGGAACGGCCGGACCTCGGCGGGTTCCACGAAGAACATCGGCCGAACCACCGAGAAGTAGTACCAGACGCTGATCACGGAGTTGACGACCATCACGACAGCCAGCCATACCTGGTCGGCGGCGATGGCAGCCTGGAAGATGAAGAACTTGCCCCAGAAGCCCGGCGTCGGGGGGATGCCGGCCAGCGAGATAAAGAACATCAGCATGGCCACCGCCAGGGCCGGCGCGCGCCGAGCCATACCGGCGAAGTCAGAGACAAGGACGCCCGGCGACTCCCGGGCCACCGCGACCACGACAGCGAACGCCCCCAGATTCATGATCGCGTACACCAAGATGTAGAAAACGGCGGCCCTGACGGCCTGTTCGTCCACGGCGGGAGACACTCCCGCTAGGGCGAACGGCAGCAGCATGTATCCGGCCTGGGCGATGCTCGAGTACGCCAGGAGCCGCACCACCTGCCGCTGCTGGAGGGCCACCAGATTCCCGATGGACATGGTGAGGATCGACAGCACCGCGAACACCGGGGCCCAGAACGCGGCCAGCGGGGCAAAGCCAAAGAACATCAGCTGGATCAGGCCGGCGAAGCCCGCCGCCTTGGACGCCACGGAGAGGAAGGCCGCCACCGGAACGGGCGAGCCCTCGTAGGTGTCGGGTGCCCAGAAGTGGAACGGCACCGACGACACCTTGAACGCGAACCCGGCCACCACGAACAGCACCGCGGCGACCTCTACTCCGCTTGCTTCCCCAGCCAGTTGCTGTGCGATCTCGTCGAGCCGGAGGACGCCGGTCACCCCGTACACCAGGCTCATCCCGTACAGCATCACCGCGGTCGACAGGATCCCGATGAGGAAGAACTTCAGAGCGGCCTCGTTCGATCGCGGGTCGCGCTTGCGGAACCCGGCCATGAGGAACCCCGGCGCCGACACGAGCTCCAGGGAGATGAACAGCATCAACAGGTCGCGCGAGGACGAGATGGTGAGCATCCCCAGGAACGACGAGAGGATCAGGAAGTAGTACTCGCCCTGGTAGTACCGGCCGTCGCGGAAGTAGCGCAGCGACAACGC
This sequence comes from Actinomycetota bacterium, assembly GCA_036000545.1. Taxonomy (GTDB): domain Bacteria; phylum Actinomycetota; class UBA4738; order UBA4738; family CALAEC01; genus DASYVD01. The sequence goes on from DASYVD010000076.1 coordinate 1,747, forward strand.
CAAGACGACCAGGGCCACGGACAGGAAGAACGTCTTGAACAGGACGGCGAAGCCGTCGCTCACGTAGCTACCGGTGAATGAGGTCCGCTCCTGACCGATCAGCGTCAGCTCCACTACCAGGGCCGCGACCACGCCGAGGAACGAGAGGGGCATCGCCCACCACTTCCGCGTCGGCGAGAGGAACAGGTCGATCGACAGGACCACCAGCACCGTCGTCCCGACGATCAGTTCGGGGGCGATGGCGTGGTAGTCGACGTCGAACGGCATGTCAGAACAGGCCGGTGAGGCTGGCGACCGCGTCGCTGGTGATCCCGAGGATCAGGCCCGGAACGAGGCCGAGCAAGAGGATGCCCACGAGGAGTGGGGCCCAGGCCACCCACTCCACCGCGTTCACGTCGGCCAGTCTCTTCGGCTCCCACCGGTCGGGAACGACGCCCAGGTTCACCCGCTGGAGCATCCACAAGAAGTACCCGGCCGTCAGGATGGTACCGATACCGCCGAACACCATCAGCACCCGGAACAGCGTCACCGAGAGGCCCTCGGCGGGGCTGTACGACGACAGGAGAGCCATAACCTCGCCCCAGAAGCCGGCCAGTCCCGGAAGCCCCAGCGAGGCGATGGCGGTGAACGCCAGGATGCTGGCCATGAAGGGAACCTTTTGGAGCATCCCGCCGCCGATCTCCGCGATCTCGCGGGTGTGGTAGCGCTCATGGACCGACCCGGCCAGGAAGAACAGCATCCCGGTGATCACCCCGTGGGCCACCATGCCGAAGATGGCGGCGTTGATCCCCACGTCGGTGAGGGTGGCGATGCCCAGCATCACGAATCCCATGTGTCCGACCGACGAGAATGCGATAAGTCGCTTGAGGTCACGTTGGGCCAGGCACGCCAGTGAGGCGTAGACGATGGCGATGACCGCGAGAACGCCGATCCAGGGGGCCCACACCCGGGCAGCATCCGGAAGGACCGGCAACGCGATCCGCACGAACCCGTACGTCCCCATCTTCAGGAGGATGCCGGCCAGGTGCACCGAGCCCACCGTGGGCGCCTCGGTATGCGCGTCGGGGAGCCAGGTGTGGAACGGCCACATGGGGACCTTGATGGCGAACCCCAGGAACAGCCCGATGAACGCGAGGTTCTGGAAGGTCGGGTCGAAGCCGCCCTGCTGGAGGGCGATGATGTCAAACGTGTGCGGCTCCGACCGAAAGTACATCGCCAGGAAGGACAGGAGCATGAACACGCTCCCGAACAACGTGTACAGGAAGAACTTGATGGCGGCGTACTCCCGCCGCCCCGGATAGCCCCAGTACCCGATGAGGAAGTACATGGGGACCAGGACGAGCTCCCAGAACACGAAGAACAGCACCAGGTCGAAGGCGATGAACGTGCCGGACATCCCCGTCTGCAGGATGAGGAGCAACGCCACGAACGCCTTGGGCCGGCCGGGCTCGGGGAGCCACCGCCAGGTGTACACCATGCACAGGAACCCCAGCAGAAGGGTCAACTCCAACAGCGGCAGGCTGACCCCATCGATGCCGATGTGGTAGTTGGCGTCGATGACGGAGATCCAGGACAGGTTCGCCTCGAACTGGAGCGCCCGGGCGGCCGAGCCGTCTCCGAACGCGCCGGGCGCCGAGAAGTCGTAGCCGAACAGCATCAAGATCCCGACCACGAGCGCCGCTCCCGTGAACAGGATCCCCAGCGCCCGGACCAGTCGGTCCCGATCCCGAGGGACTACGGTCACCACCACGGCGCCCACCGCCGGCAGGAACACCGCCAGCGTGATCGCCCAGGAGTCGAACCAATCCATCAGCCTCTCCTTGTCAGACTCTCGTGAAGATCACGGCCAGGATGGCCACCCCGACGAACAGCAGCACCGCGTACCGCTGGACGTTTCCCGACTGGATATAGCGCAGCAGGCCGCCGGTCCAACCCGTCCCGATCGCCACTCGGTTCACCGCGCCGTCCACGAGGTTCCGGTCCACCGCGTCGGTGGCCCGAGAGAACAGCCGGGTGAACCAGGCGAACGAGTGGACGAGGCCGTCGAGGATGATGCGGTTCGACCAGTCCACCGCGGCGGACAGCCGGTACTGGGTGGGCCGAACGATCCCCTGCAGATAGACGTCGTCGAGGAAGTACTTCCGGTCGAGGACTGTGTACACGGGGCCCAACCGCCGGAGCGGATCCCGTTCGCGCCACCGCGAGTACAGACGGTACCCGACAGCGAGCCCCGCTAGCGCCCCCAGGATCGACACGGCGGCGAACCCGTACGAGTACGGTTCGTGGTGAGCCGCCTCCCCGAAGTGCACCCACTCCGCGAAGACTGCGCCGAACTGTGGCGCGCCCAGAAAGCCGGCCACTAGCGAGAGGCCGGCCAGCACCACTAACGGCCCGGTCATGACCCGGGGCATCTCATGGGCGTGTCCCTGGCCTCGGTAGTCGCCGAAGAACGTCAGCAACACCGCTCGGGTCATGTAGAACGCGGTGAGGATCGCAGTGAGGAGGGCGACGGCCCACACCCAGTAGTGGCCGGTGCGAAACGCCGTCGAGATGATCTCGTCCTTCGACCAGAACCCGGCCAGGGGTGGAATGCCCGAGAGCGCAGCGGCTCCGATGACGAATGTCCAGAACGTGACCGGCATCGGCTTCCGGAGCCCGCCCATCAGGCTCATGTTGTTGGTGTGGACGGCGTGGATCACTGCGCCCGCTCCCAGGAAGAGGAGTGCCTTGAACCACGCGTGGGTGAACAGGTGGAACAGGCCCGGCGTGTACCCCTCCTCCCCGAGCGAGAGCCCAGCGATCATGTAGGCGAGCTGAGACACCGTCGAATACGCCAGTACCCGTTTGATGTCGTCCTGGATCAACGCGAGGAGCGCGGCGATCAGCATGGTGATCGAGGCGATGGTGGCGACGGTCTGGAGAGCCACCGGGCCGGCGTGGACGAACACCGCGAATATCCTCCCTACCAGATAGACACCCGCGGCCACCATCGTCGCCGCGTGGATGAGCGCCGATACCGGCGTGGGACCGGCCATGGCATCGGGAAGCCACACATGCAGCGGGAATTGCGCCGATTTCCCGATGGCTCCGCCGAACAGCAGGATCGCCCCCACTGTCAGCAGCGGCGTGAGAATCTCTCCGTGCTCTGCCGCCTCGGTGATATGCGGGATGTTGGCCGTGCCGGTCGCCACGATGAGCACGAAGATCCCGAACAGGAACGGCACGTCGCCGGTCTTCGTGGTGATGAAGGCCTTGATCCCGGCGTCCGAGTTGACCTTGTCCTCCCACCAATGCCCGATCAGCAGATAGGAGCAGATGCCCACGAGCTCCCACCCCACTAGCAGCTGGATGAGGTTGTTTGCCACCACCAGGTTCAGCATCGACCCGGTGAACAGGGACAGGGCGGCGTAGTACCAGGTGAAGCGGGGCTCCGTGCGCATGTACTCGATGGAGTAGATCTGCACGAGGAGCGAGACAAGCGTCACCACGATCAGCATCACCGCGGCCAGGCCATCGATGTAGGTCCCGATCTCGAACTCGAACGACCCGATCTGGAACCACGTCCACGAACGCTCGACCGGCTCCAGGTCGCCACCGACGAACCTGAAGAGGATGGTCATGGAGATCAGGAAAGCGACGGCGACGGCGGCGATCGAGATGCCCGCTCCTCGGAGCGGCGTCCGCCGTCCGAAGAACAACACGAGGAAGAAAGCCACCAGTGGCAGCACGGGAACCAGCCACGCAATCTCAGCCACCGCATACCTCCGCATAGCCGACAGGGCCGGCCCGGAGTGGATGCTTGAGGCGAGGCGTCGGGAGCGAGGCTCGAGGAGCGGCGGCAACGGCGAGGCGGGAGGGCTCGGACCGACGCGTCGTTCGCCCTCCGAGAGCGGAGCGAGCAGGCGAGCCGAACCGCATCCGAGAAGGGCCGGCCCCGTCGGCCTTCCGCGCCGTCAACAGGCGCCGCGCAGCCAGTCTTTGGCGCAGCGCGTCGGTCACCATTTCAGAAGGTTGACCTCGTCGATGTTGATGGTTTCACGGTTTCGGAAGATGAGGATGACGATGGCCAACCCGATCCCGACTTCTGCGGCTGCAACGGTGATAACGAACAGCGCGAACACCTGGCCCGCGAGCGCCTGACTTCCCAGCACCTGACCCGTTTGCGCTGTCTCCTGCCACACTTGCGAGAACGCCACCAGGTTCACGTTGACCGCGTTCAGCATGAGCTCGATCGACATGAGCACGAGGACCGCGTTGCGCCGGGCCAGCACCCCATACACACCGATGGCGAACAGCGCCGCGGAGAAGAAAAGGACCAGAGGAAGCCGGATCAACTCTCGTCCCTCCTGGCAAGCACGATGGCGCCCACCAGCGCGGCCAACAGCAGGTACGAGACCACTTCGAACGGCAGGACGAACGTGCTGAACAGCTCGACTCCTATAGGGGCCGTCCTCGCTCGCTGAAGAACGAGGGGAGGCGAACCGGCGAAGGCATCCTGGATGAGGAACACCAGCCCGGCGAGGACGATCACCCCGACGACCGCGGAGATCCCCCGCTGCTGGTTGTCGAGGGCCTCCCGGCCAATCGGCGCCCGCGTGAGCATCAGGCTGAACAGCAGCAGCACAACGATGGCTCCCACGTAGATCAGGATCTGGACCCACGCCACGAACTCGGCGGCCAAGAGCAGGTAGACGCCCGCCACGGTCGCCAGGGCCACGACGAGATACAGAGCGGCGTGGACCACGTTCCTCGCCGTCACCAGGCGCAGCGCCGCCCCGATGCCCACCAGCCCCAGGACGGCGAAGATGACCTCCTGGAGGGTCACCCCTCTCCTCCCTCGGAGGCTTTCTTCCGGGCCGCTCGCACCGCAGCGGCCTTGGCCCGCCCCTCGGCCACCTTCCGCGAGGCGCCCTTGTCCAGCTGCTCCTGGAGCACGCGATCGTAGGTCTCCTGGTCGGGCTGGACCTCGGCCGGCGGGGGGCCGGCCCGGGCCGGAGCCCCTTCCTCTCCCGGGGCCCTGGTTCCCTCCGCCTGTTCAGCCGGAGCGGGCTCGGCCGGGGGCTGCGCCTTGGGCGGAGCCTCCACCGCCGCCTGCGGCTGGGGGCCGGCCGCCCGTGGCCCGGGCGGCTCCTCGGCTCCGGGGCGGGGAACCGGGGGAACCGAGGTCGGCGCCGCGGCTGCCTGAGCCTCCTCGGTGGGCGCCTCGCCCCGCGGCTCAGCTCCCTCCTCGAGCTCGGGGGGAGGGAGCACCGTGTAGGTCCATTCCTGGAGCTTGTCCTTCTCGTGGATCAGGCTCTGGATGTCGTACTCCGAGTACTCGAACTCGGGGCTCCAGAACAGCGCGTCGAAGGGGCACACCTCGACGCAGATCCCGCAGTACATGCACAGGGCGTAGTCGATGGCGAACCGGTCCAGCACCTTGACGGAGCGAGCCCGCCCTCCGGAAGCCGGCTCGTGGGTCTCCTTGTGCGCCTCGATGTAGATGCACCAGTCGGGGCACTCCCGTGAGCACTTCCAACAGACCGTGCAATTCTCCTGCTTCAAGGCGATGACCCCTCGGGTCCGAGGTGGGAGGTCCGGCTTCACGTGCGGGTACTGCTGGGTGACCGACCGGGAGAGCATGTGCTTGAGCGTCACCACCAGACCCTTGAGAAGCCCGCGGCCAGGGAACCAGAACCCTTCCCGTCCGCGACGGCGGGCCTCCACGTCGCGGGAGACCACCTCTTCTTCGACGAAGCCGCGGGGTTCGATCTCGGTGGCCATCGCCCTACACCAGCACCTTCACCACGGCGGTGACGAGGATGTTGACCAGGGACAGGGGTATCAGCACCAGCCATGAGAACCGCTGGAGCTGGTCCTCCCGAAGCCGGGGATACGTGGCTCGGAGCCAGATGATGAAGAAGGACAGGCCGCCGATCTTCCCGAGCATCCACATCCAGCCGGGCAGGATGGGGCCCTGGTACCCGCCGAGGAACAGGACGGAGGCGATCCCTGCGAGCACGACGATGCCCGCGTACTCGGCGAGGAGAAAGAAGGCGAACTTCATCCCCGTGTACTCGGTGTAGGCGCCGAAGATGATCTCCGAGTCAGCGATGGGCATGTCGAACGGTGGACGGGTGAGCTCCGCCAGGGACGCCACCAGGAAGATCAGGAAGCCCACGGGCTGAACGAACACGTACCAGTACTTGGCCTGGGCTTCCGCGATGCCGACCAGGGAGAGCGTGCCGGCCAGCATGGCCACCGCGACGGCTGCCAGGATCAGCGGCAGCTCGTAGGCGATGAGTTGGGCGGCCGCCCGCAGCGCCCCGATCAACGAGAACTTGTTGGCCGAGGCCCACCCGGCCATCAGGATGCCGATCACCCCCACGGCGGAAATGGCCAACACGAAGAACAACCCGACGTCCAGGTTCGCCGCCACCAGGTTTTCGACAGCCAAAACCGGGCCGAACGGGAGCACCACGAACGTCACGATCACCGGGACGACCACCACCGCCGGGGCCAGGGAGAATACCCACCGGTCTGCCGCCCGGGGGATCACGTCCTCCTTCTGGATGAACTTCACTCCGTCTGCGATGAGCTGGGCCCAGCCGTGGAACCGCCCCGCCTCCATCGGCCCCAGCCGGTGCTGCATGTGCGCGAGGACCTTGTGCTCGGTGTAGCCGACCACCATGGGAGCGGTGAGGAAGAACCCCAGTACCGCCCCGACCTTGACGAGCAGGATGACCCAGGGGTTGTCGCTCAGGACACTGAGAAGCTCGAGGAGCGCGTCGATCAAGCCTTCGTCACTCCCCTTCCTCTCCTTCGGCCTTCTCCTCGCCCGGCCATGGTTTGGCCACGCGGCTCATGAGCACGAAGTCTTTCCGAAGAGGATGCCCCTCGAACGGCTCCGGAAGGATCAGCTTCACGAGCTGGGGATGACCCTCGAAGTCGATGCCGAACAGCTCCCACGTCTCCCGCTCGTGCCAGTTCGCCCCGGGATACAGGTCATGGATCGTGGGGACCCGAGGCTCCTCGGTGTCGCAGCCGACCTTGACCCGGGCGCGGTGCCGGTGCGCGGTCGAGTACAGCTGCACCACGAGCTCCAACCCCTCCTCCTTGCGGTCGACCGCGGAGACGAAGTCGAGGAAGTCGAATCCCAGCTCGGGATCGTCCCGGAGCATCTGCACGAGCTCTCTGTACCTAGCGGGGGACACCTTCACCACGGCCTCCCCGTGGACCTCCGCGGCGTCCAGGAGGTCTTCCCCGAATTGCGCCCGGAGGCGCCGGACGACCTCAGCGGGAGGCAGGGGCCCCGGTGAGCTTGCCACTCCACTTCTCCCGGATGTCCTCGCCGGCGATCTTCTCCTGGAGCTTGATGATCCCTTGGAGCAAGGCCTCGGGCCGCGGCGGGCACCCCGGCACGAAGACGTCCACGGGGATGATCTGGTCGACCCCCTTCGTCACCGAGTAGGAGTCCCAGTAGGGCCCGCCGCAGTTCGAGCAGGATCCGAAGGAGATCACGTACTTGGGGTCGGGCATCTGATCGTAGACGCGCTTCAGCGCCGGAGCCATCTTGTCGGTGACCGTGCCGGCCACGACCAGGAGGTCGGCCTGCCGCGGCCCGTGGGCGAAGGGGATCACCCCCAGGCGGATGAAGTCGTGCTTCGGCATGGACGTGGCGATGAGCTCGATGGCGCAGCAGGCCAGCCCGAAGTTCATCGCCCACAGCGAGTACTTCCGTCCCCAATTGAGGATGAATTTGACCGGCTGGATCGCCGGGAGACCCGTCCGCTCGATCAGGCCCACTTCAGGACCCCCTTCCGCCACGCGTAGAGCAGCCCCGCCCCGACGATCACGATGAAGATGGCCATCTCGACCACGGCGAACATGCCCAGCCGCTCGAATACGACGGCCCAGGGGAAGAGGAACACGCTCTCCACGTCGAAGATCACGAAGAGGAAGGCGTAGATGTAGTAGCGGATCTGGCTCTGCGACCACCCTTCTCCCACCGGGTCGATGCCGCACTCGTAGGTGGTCACCTTCTCGGCGAGGAGCCGCCGCGGGGCCACCACTCGGGCCAGGCCGATCGCCGCCGCGACCAGCGCCACCCCCGCGATGCTCAGGGCGACGACGGTCCCATAGTCCTGGTAGAAGTCGCTCACGAAGCGTTCCCCGCTTGTGAAAGGTTTCCCAAGCGGATTCTACCAGCGGCGTTCGGGCCCCCTGAAATCATCGAATGCCCGCCGGCCTCAGACCGCCGCTCCGCACCGGGTGGCCAGGAACTCGGCCAGGTGCACCAGGGCGTCCCGAGGAGTGCCGGACGGAAGCCCGGCAGCCTCCTCCTTGGCCAGCCGGACCTCACGGCTGACGGCATCCCGGCTCCGGTCGAGGTTCCCCCCGTCGGATGTAAGCAGCTCGAGCACCTTGGGGAGACGGAAGTCGTCGGGGGGTCCGAGCTCGAGGAGGCTCCGCAGCTCCGCCGCGAGCCGACCATCCTGGAGGGCGAAGATGACCGGCAGCGTGTACACGCCCTCGCGCAGGTCGGCGCCGGGCTCCTTCCCCAAGGTCTGCCGGTCGGCGGTGAGATCCATGATGTCGTCGGAGAGCTGGAACGCCATCCCCAGGGCCTCCCCGAACCGACCAAGGAGCTCTGCCACACCGGGAGACGCGCCCGACAGGATCCCGCCCAGGCGGCAGGACGTCGAGATCAACGACGCCGTCTTCCGCCGGATGACCTCCATGTACCCAGACTCGTCAACGTCGAGGCGGCCGGCGATGTCCGCTTCTCGGATCTGTCCCTCGCACACCCGAGCGATGGTGTCCGCCAGCAACCGCGTGACTCCCTGGCCGAGACCAGACGCCACGGCCGCCGCCCGTGCGAACAGGAAGTCTCCGGTGAGGATGGCCACGGTGTTGTCCCACCGGCTGTTGGCGGAAGGGATCCCCCGCCGCGATCGGGCCTCGTCGATCACGTCGTCGTGGTACAGCGTGGCCATGTGGGTGAGCTCGACGGACACCGCGCCCTGCACGATCCGAGGGTCGTCCGGGTCGCCGAATTGGGCGGCGAGGACCCCCAGCATGGGCCGGAACCGCTTCCCCCCGGCGCTCAGCAGGTAGCCCGCCGCCTCCGACACCAGTGGGACGTCGGAGACGACCGCGTCGCCGAGAGCCTTCTCGACCTCGTCGAGCCGGCGGCGGACCTCGGCCTCGAGGACGGGGTCGGGCGCTTCCAGCTCGGGACTCGTGGCTCTCGTCATCGAGGCGATGCTACCCGTCGTGTGGCGAGCCGATGAGTCGTCTCCGGTCTCATGGCGCGATGAGAGCTCGCCCGATCCACGGGTCGAGCAGGAGAGACGGGAACACCCCGAGCAGCAGCGTGGCGGCGGCGGCGACGGCCAGGCCGGCAGAGGGGACGCCCGGAGCCCGGATCTCCCCCGCCTCCTCGGGCTCCTGCATGTACATGATGACGATGACCCGGATGTAGAAGAACGCCGCCACCACGCTGGCCAGTACCGCCACGACCACGAGCGCCCAATGGCCCGACACCACGGCGGCCTGGAAGACGAGGACCTTGGCCACGAAGCCGGCCGTGGGCGGGATTCCTGCAAGAGACAAAAGGAAGAGAGCCAGGAGGGCCGCGAGCACCGGGCTCCGCCGGTACAGGCCCTCGTAGGACACGAGGGACGTATGCTCCTCGCCCCGTCGCGAGACCAGGGCGACGACCCCGAATGCGCCCAGGATCATGGCCGCGTACGCCGCCAGGTAGAACATTGCCCCCGCTTCCCCCAACGCGTTGTAGGCGACCACACCGACGAGGACGAACCCCGCGTGGGCGATGGACGAGTACGCGAGCATCCGCTTCACATCCGTCTGGGCGATAGCCAGAACGGAACCCACGATCATGGTCAGCGCCGAGACCGCCCACAGCGCCGGGGTGAGATCCTGCACCACCGGTTGGAGTCCGGTGATCGTCACGCGGAGCAGTGCGGCGAAGCCGGCCACCTTCGTCCCGGCGGCCATGAACGCCGTAACCGGTGTCGGCGCTCCCTGGTAGACGTCGGGAGTCCACATGTGGAAAGGCACGGCGGCCACCTTGAACCCGAATCCGACGGCCAGGAGCGCGGCTCCGGCCAGCGCCAGGGCCGTCGAGCCGCCCCCTCCACCACCGAGGGCGCTGGCGATCTCGCGGATGTTTGTGGTGCCGGTGGCCCCGTAGGCCAGAGCGATCCCGTACAGGAAGAACGCGGAGGAGAACGCTCCGAGCAGGAAGTACTTCATGCCGGCTTCCTGAGAGGCGAGCCTTCGCCGGGAGAATCCGGCCATCACGTAGAGCGAGAGCGATAGGACCTCCAGCGAGAGGAAGACCACGATCAGATCGGCGGCTGCAGAGAGGAGGCTCATCCCGGACGCGGCGAACAGGAGCAGCGCGTAATACTCGCCGCGGGCTTCTCCGGTGCGCTTCAGATAGGTCGCGGAGAACAGCACGGCGATCGCCGCCGACCCTGCGATCAGGAGTCGGAAGAACACCGAGAACCCGTCGACCGCCACCATGCCCCCGAGCACGGTGCTCGGACCCGTCCACCGCCACAGTGCCACCGAGGCCGCGGCGGCTCCGATGAGCCCGACGAGGGTCAGCCCGACCGCCAGGCGCTGGTTCCGCGCGGGGCGCCACGCGTCGAGGAGCAATACCAGGATCGCCGCTCCGGCCAGCGCCATCTCCGGCGCGATGGGGAGGAGGTCGATGTCAGGCGGAGAGACGGGCACCATCACTCACCTCCCGCGGCCCGGACGCCTGCCGGCTCCATCTCCACGATCCGCGCGTGCCGCTCGGCGTCGGGCTCGATGCGATCGAGGAACGGCTTGGGGAACAGGCCGATCCACACGATGGCCACCACGACCGGAACCAGGATCACGTACTCGCGGATCGAGAGGTCGGGGTGCTGGGCCTGCTCCTCCGGCAGCGAGCCGTGCATCATCCGTTGGTACGCCCACAGGAGGTAGATCGCCGAGAGGATCACTCCGACGGCGGCCACGGCGGCGAAGCCCGCGTTCGTCACGAACGTCCCCGCCAGAATCAGGAACTCCCCCACGAACCCGTTGAGTCCCGGCAGCGCCAGGGAGGACAGCGCCACCACGAGGAAGAAGCCGGCAAGGACGGGTGTCTGCCGTCCGAGCCCACCCAGCCGTCGCAGGTCCCTCGTGTGGGTCCGCTCGTAGAGCATCCCCACTAAGAGGAAGAGCGCTCCGGTGGAGAGGCCGTGGTTGACCATCTGAAGGACCCCACCGGACATCCCCTGCACTGTCCCGGCGAACGTTCCGAGGACCACGAAGCCGAGGTGCGACACGCTCGAGTACGCGACCAGCCGCTTTACGTCGACCTGGATGAGAGCAACGGCCGCCCCATAGACGATGCCGATGACAGCGAGGACCATCACGAAGGTCCGGAAGTATAGAGACGCTTCAGGGAACAGGGCGAGGTTGAACCGGATCAGGCCGTAGGCCCCCACCTTCAGCAGGATCCCGGCCAGGATCACCGATCCCGCGGTGGGCGCCTCGACGTGGGCGTCGGGAAGCCAGGTGTGCAGCGGGAACAACGGGACCTTCACCGCGAACGCCAGGAAGAAGGCGAGGAAGAGCCACCGTGCGGTGACCTCGAATTCCCCGGACCAATCCAGCTGCGCCAGTTGCACCAGGTCGAAGGTCCCGAACCCCAGCTGGGCCGCGGCCTGGAAGTAGAGGAACAGGATGGCCACGAACAGGAGGGCCGAGCCCGCCATGGTGAACAGGAAGAACTTCACGGCCGCATAGACCCGCCGCTCCCCTCCCCATGCCCCGATGATCAGGTACATGGGGAAGAGCAGGCCCTCGAAGAACACGAAGAAGAGGAGGAGGTCGAGGGCGACGAACGCGCCGAGCATGGCCGTCTCCAAAACGAGCATCGAAGCCATGTACGCGGGGACCTGACGCTCGACCTTCCACGACGCCAGGATCGCCAGCGGCATCAGGAACGTCGTGAGGAGCACGAGGAACAGGCTGATGCCGTCCACGCCCACCGTATACCGGAAGTTGAGCAGGCCGACCCACGATGCTCGCTCGACGAGCTGGAACCCCGGACGTCCGGTCTCGAACGCTGTGAGCATGGCGAGGGAGATCACGAAGGCAGCCGCGGAGACGGTCAGGGCGCCCCACCGCCACACGGAGTCGCGCGCCCTGCGGCTCAGCAATCCCGCGACGAACAGGACCACGGCGCCGGCGAGCGGCACGAACACGATCACGGTGAGCCAAGAGAACGTGGTCGGCAACTACGACCTCCACACGACGAAAAGGAGCAAGGCCACAGCCCCGAGCAAGAACACCAGGGCGTAGCTTCGAACCAAGCCCGTCTGCACCCGGCGGCCGGTCCCCGCGAGACGGCCGAAGGCGGAACCCAGCCCGTTCACCGCGCCATCGATGACGCGCTGATCGAACACGTACGCTAGGAACGCCAAGGTGACCTTCCCCGGGAGCACAACCACCGAGCCGTAGACGTCGTCGACGTACCATCCGCGGGCCAGCGCGCGCTGGAGCACGCCGAGCCGAACCCGCACGGCGGCCCAGTCGATGAGCCCGCTGCCGTATACGAGCCATCCGAGCCCCAGGCCCGCCAGGGCCACGGCGGTGGCAACGAGAACGAGCGCGAACTCAGGAAGCCCCGTCGCCACGGGCTCGTGGCCCGCTTCTCCCACCACCGGGCTGAGGAACCCGTGGACGAGCCCGGTCGTGGCGGAGAGACCGAGGAGGCCGCCGAGCACGGCCCCCACCGCGAGCAGCACCATGGGCACCGTCATCACCGGAGGGGACTCGTGCGGTTCACCCTCGAACCGCTGGGGGCCGAAGAACGTAAGCAGCGCGGCCCGGGCCATGTACAGGGCGGTGAAGAACGACGCCACGAGCGCCACGACCCACAGCCCCGTCCGGCCGGCCTCGTAGGTTGCCGTGAGGATCTGGTCCTTGCTGAAGAACCCGGCGAACAGAGGGACGCCGGCGAGAGCCAGGCCGCCCACGATGAAGACCGCGGCGGTCACCCTCATCCGCCTGGCGAGCCCCCCTAATCGCAGCAGGTTGATCTCTCCGTGCGTGGCGTGCATCACGCTCCCCGCCGACAAGAACATGGCGGCCTTGAAGAACGCGTGCGTCACCAGATGGAAGATGGCCACCGCGTACGCCCCGACCCCCGCGGCGAGGAACATGAACCCAAGCTGGCTGATGGTGGAGTAGGCGAGGACACGTTTCAGGTCGTCCTGGCCGAGCGCCGAGGTCGCCGCGTAGATCGCCGTGATGACGCCAACGATGGCCACTACCAGGAGGGCGATCTCCGACGCCTCGAACAGCACGTGCGTTCGGACCACCATGTAGACCCCCGCCGTCACCATGGTGGCCGCGTGGATCAGCGCCGAGACCGGGGTGGGGCCCTCCATGGCATCGGGGAGCCAGATGTGAAGCGGCACCTGCGCAGACTTCCCCACGGCGCCGGCGAACAGCAGCAGGGCGATCGCGGTGGCCGTGCCTACCGGCAGCGCAGGCGTCGCGCCTCTGGCCCCCTCGGCGAAGGGGTCGAGGACTTGACTGAACTCGACCGACCCGAAATGGGCGAAGATCAGGAAGATACCCAGGGCGAACCCGAAGTCGCCGATCCGGTTGACGATGAACGCCTTCTTGCCGCCGTCGGCCGCGGCTTTCCGCTCGAACCAGAACGCGATGAGGAGGTACGAGCACAGCCCTACCAGCTCCCAACCGAGGTAGAGCACGACGAAGTTGTTCGCCAGGACCAGGGTCAGCATCGAGAACACGAACAGGTTGAGATACGCGAAATATCGCGAGAAGCGAGCGTCGGCCTCCATGTAACCGACGGAGTACACGTGGATCAGGAACGACACACCCGTGACGGTGAGGGCCATCACCATCGACAGGGGATCCACGCGGAGCTCCATCGGGGCGTGGAATCTTCCGACGGAGATCCAATCGAACAGCCTGAGAGCGACCGTCCGCTCCCTCGCCCCGAATCCGAGTAGATCGATCAGCGCCAGCAGCGACACCACGAACGCCACTCCCACAAGAAACGATGCCAACCACCCAGCGATTCGCTGGAGAGGCCGTCCGCCAAGGAGCAGCACGACGGCTCCGGCAAGAGGAAGCGCGGGAGCGAGCCATATGAACTCGATCACGGTCGCCCTCCCGGAGGCCGGTGGGCTCGCGCCTCCGCGGATGGGGGTTCGGCTCGCCTACTCGGTCGCTGTCGGAGGGCGAAACGCACGTCTCTCCGAGCCCTCGAGCCACGCGTTTGTCGCTCCTCCAGCTCCCTCATGACGGCTCGCCTCACACCATCCGCTCCGGCACGACCCACCCGGCCTTCACGAGCGCCTCCGTTCACCACCGAAGAAGATTGACGTCGTCGACGTTGGCGGACAGACGCCTTCTGAAGATCGCAACAATGATCGCTAAGCCGACGACCACCTCAGCCGCTGCCACCACCATTGAGAAGAAGGCAAGCACTTGGCCGTCGACCTGGCCGAGCTGTCTGGCGAACGCTACGAGCGAGAGGTTCACCGCGTTCAACTGGAGTTCCACGGACATGAAGATGACGAGGGCGTTGCGCCGGACGAGCACACCGACGGTCCCGATGGCGAACAGGACCGCCGACAGCACCAGGTAATAGGCGATGGGAGTCCTCATCGTCCCCTCCCTCCCGCTCGCCTGCCGGCCGGCTCCGGAGCGCGCGCCGCGGGCTCGCCGGACCCTTGCTCCAGCTCCCTCGGAACCTCGAGCTCCTCCTCGTCGGGAAGTCCCCGGGCCCGCCGTCTCGCCAAGACCATCGCCGCGATGGCCGCCACGATGAGCAGGATGGACGTGACCTCGAAGGGGAACACGAACCTGGTAAACAGGGCTCTCCCGAGGGCGGCCACGTTGTCGCGCTCGGCCGGGAAGGCGGGGAGCGACTCTGCGCCGAGCCCGATACCGGAGGCCACGGCCACCGCGACCGCGCCCACCAGAAGGAGCCCCAGGGCGAGCGCCAGGAACCGCTGCCCCCGGATGGGCTCGATGAGAGCCTCCCGCCGGTCCACTCCCAGGAACATGATGACGAAGAGGAACAGGACCATGATGGCCCCCGCGTACACGATGACCTGGACGGCGGCCAGGAAGTGGGCTCCGAGCATGGCGAAGAACACGGCCAGGGTGAACTGATTCACCACCAGCAGCAGCGCGGAGAAGACAGCGTTGCGTTGGAGCAACATCAGCACCGCCGCGCCGACGCTCACCGGGGCCACGACCCAGAAGACGAGGAGGTCCACGCTACTTCCCCTGCTTCGTCCCGGGCGCCGTTCCCAGCGGGAGGGGGGGCTGGAGCAGCTGCTCCTTCTCCAGGATGGCGTCCTCGCGCGATTCCCAGGCCAGCTCGAAGTTGTTCGTCAGGGTGAGGGCACGTGTCGGGCACGCCTCCACGCAGAGGCCGCACATGATGCAGCGCAGGTAGTTGATCTGGTACACGCGCGCGTACCGTTCGCCGGCCGACACCGGTGCTTCGGAATCGTTGTCCTCCCCCACGACGTAGATGGCGTCGGCAGGGCAGGCCCACGCGCACAGCTCGCAGCCGATGCATTTCTCCAGCCCGTTCGGGTGGCGGTTGAGGAGGTGACGGCCGTTGTGCGCCCGTGGGGGCAGGGGCTTGATCTCCTTCGGATACGCGTAGGTCACGGGCTTGCGGAACATGTGCCGGAACGTCACCCACAGTCCTTTGAGCAGCCCGATCATCGGCCGCTTCCTCTGCGTCGGGCCTCCTCGGGTTTCCGTCCGAAGAACGAGGAGACGAACGACAGGGCCACGGTGACTGCGGCGACGATCACGACCCACCGCAGGAACCGGTCCCGTCCGTAGACGTCGGGCAAGACGACAATCGCCCCAGTGAAGAGGATCCACACCAGCCCCGACGGGATGAGGACCTTCCATCCGAAGCGCATCAGGCGGTCGTAGCGGAACCTCGGCAGCGTGGCCCGGATCCACACGAACACGAATACGGCCACGGTGACCTTGATCACGAACCACACCAACGGCCACAGCCACGGCAGGAACCCGAAGATCGGACCGCGCCACCCACCGAAGAAGATCGTCACCGCCACCGCCGAGATGGTGATCGTGTGGAGGTACTCCGCCAGGAAGAACATGGCGAACTTGATGCCCGAGTACTCCGTGTGGTACCCGGCCACGAGCTCCGTCTCGGCCTCGGGGAGGTCGAAGGGCGGGCGGTTCGTCTCCGCCAGGGCGGCGACGGCGTAGATCAAGAACGCTGGAGCCTGGGGGACCACGTTCCACCGCGGAAAGATCGGGAAGCCGAAGGGCTCGAAGAAGCCGGCCTGCCGGGCCACGATCTCCGACATCTGCAGGGTGCCCGTGTACATCAGCACGGCGACGAGCCCAAGCCCCATGCCGACCTCGTACGAGATCATCTGGGCGCTCGAGCGAACCCCGCCGAGGAGCGGATACGCGGATCCCGACGACCAGCCCGCCAGCACCACCCCGTACACCGCGAGGGAGGCCAGAGCCAGGATGTACAGGATCCCCACGTTCAGATCAGCGATCTGCATGGGGACGTCGCGGCCGAAGATCCGCACCGGCGCGCCGAAAGGGATCACCGCAAAGGCCATGATCGCCGGGACCAACGAGAGGATCGGGGCCAAGACGTAGACGGGCCGCTCGGCGCTGCTCGGCGTGATGCCCTCCTTGAAGAACAGCTTGATCCCGTCGGCCAGCGTGATGAGGATCCCGAACGGGCCCGCCCGGGTGGGCCCCAACCGGGTCTGCATGTCCGCCACGACCTTTCGCTCCAGCCAGATCACCAGCATCACCGCGACGATGAGGGCCCCGAACACCAGGACCACCCGAGCCAGCAGGAGCAGCCAGTCCACGAGGTCCATCAGGCGCTCACCTCGGCACCCTCGGCCACCCCCACCGGCTCGATCACCGCGTCCGTGGTGTGGGCGCCGGAGAGGAGCGTGTTCGCTCGGAACCCCGGCTGGTTGAACGGCACGAACGCGGTTCCCCTGGCCACTCCGGCCGAAACGCGGACCGGGAGCTCGGCCTCACCTGCTTCCGTCTTCACCCGGACCCGGCCTCCATCCTCGATCGCCATTCGCTCCGCGTCGGCGGGGTGCACCTCGAGGAAGGGCTCTTCCCCGAGAGCCCGCTTGAGCTCATCGGCGTCGGCCATCTGTCGCCCGTCGTCGACGAGCAGCGGGTACGTGAAGAGGGTTAAGGCGTGGGGCCCCTCGACCCGGGCGGCCGAGGCTCCTCGGCCGCCTCCAGCCGCCTGCGGGACTGCCTCGTCCGCCAGCGCCACCGGGCCTTCCGCCCGGCCCGCTTCGGGCCGAGGGGCGAGCAGCTCCCCCATCTCTTCGTGGAGCGCGTCGAGGGAGCGGAATCCCATGTCCTTCCCCAAGACCTCGGAGAGCTCCTGAAAGATCTCCCAGTCGGGGCGGGCCAGGCCCTCGGGCGGGCGCACGGGGCGCACCCGCTGGCCCCGTCCCTCCCAGTCGGTGAAGTGGCCGTCCTTCTCCAGGAACGCCGCAGCGGGGAGCACGGCGTCCGCGTAGATCGCGTACCCGCCCGCCGCGATGTCCTGCACCACCTTGAAGGGAACGTTCTCCATCGCCCGCCCGACGAGGCCGGCATCCGGGAAGTCCGACAGGGGGTCGGCCCCCACCAGATAGAGGAGGTCGATCTCTCGGCGAGCGCTGGCGTCGAGGATCGCCCGAGCGTTCCGGCCCGGCTCGGCCGGGACCTCCCCCCACATCGCCTCCACCTCGTCTCGCTCGTCCGGGTCGTCCACCCGGCGCCCCCCCGGCAGCAGGCGTGGGTGAACTCCGGCACGGAGCGCTCCACGGTCGCCCGCGCGGCGGGGAAGGTAAGCGAAGCGCGCCCCCACCTGGGCCGCAAGCGCCGCCGCGGCCGCCACTCCGCCGGGGCTCTCGGCCAGTCGAAGCCCGGCCAGAACGACGGCACGCTCACCGGCCTCCTGCAGAGCGTCGGCGATACGGCCCACGTCGGTGTCGGTTCCGGAGGAGCCAAGGAGACGCTCCAGGACGGTTGCCTCGGATCCCGGCGGGACGAGGACGTGCTCGGCGATGTCGGCGATCGCTGTCCGGCGAGGATGGATCACGAACACCTTGGCCCCGGTCTTTCGCCAGGCCTTGCGGACCCGGAGGTGAAGGATGGGGAGCTCCTCCCTGGTGTCCAGCCCCACCACGAGGATCGCCGCGGCCCCCTCTACGTCCCGGTAGGTCACGGGCATGCCAGCAGCGGCCGCCTGCTCCACCTCCAACGGCACGTCCGGCGAACCCAGGAAGCGATGGTCGAGGTCGTTGGTCCCGAACGCCGTCCGAGCCAGCTTCGACATCGAGAACGCGTCCTCGTCGGTGAGGCGTCCCCCGCCGAGGAAGGCCACCCGCCCGCCCTTGGCGGCTTGACCGATCGCCCGGAAGACTTCTCCGAACGAAGCGGGGCGAAGCCCGCGGTCGCGCAGAAGCGGCGTGGCGAGCCTGTCCCGATCCACGAACCGGTACGCGTACCTTCCCTTGTCGCACAGCCACGAGTCGTTGACCTCGTAGTTGTCGCGCGCGAGATGGCGGATCACCTTTCCGCTACGAAGATCGACCCGCAGGCTGCACCCACATGCGCAGTGGGGACAGACCGAGTCGCCCGAGCGGTTGTCAAACGGTCGGGAGGCAAAGCGATACGGCGTGGACGTGAGCGCACCGACGGGGCAGATCTGCACGGTGTTGCCGGAGAACGGCGACCGGAAGTCCTCGCCGGGGGCGATGGATACCTGTTCACCCGCCCCCCGGTCGAACATCTCGATGAACCGCTCGCCTGAGATCTGGTCGCAGAAGCGCGTGCATCGCGTGCACAGCACGCACCGCTCCCGATCCAGGAGCACCAGCGGCGAGAGCGGGATCGGCTTCTTCCACACCCGTTTGGGGTCGATGTACCGGCTCTCCCCCGGCCCGTGCGCCAGCGCCTGGTCCTGAAGGGGGCACTCGCCGCCGCGGTCACACACCGGGCAGTCCAGCGGGTGGTTGATAAGCAAGAACTCCAGCTGACCGACCTGCGCCTTCCGGGCCATCTCGCTGGTGTGCTGGGTCTTCACCACCATGCCGTCCTGGACCGGCGTGGTGCACGAGGTGACCGGCTTCTTCTGCCCCTCCACCTCGACTATGCACTGGCGACACGCCCCGACCGGGTCCAGGAGAGGGTGCTCGCAGAACCGCGGGATCTCCACGCCGAGAGCCTCCGCTGCTCGGATGACGAGCGTCCCCTCCGGCACCACCACGGGTTTCCCGTCGATGGTCAGGCCGACGAGCTTCGGGCCTTCGCTCATGGCAGGACCTCGCCCAGAGGGATCGCTCCCTCGGCACCACCCTCCCGCGCGGGGGCCGCGGCCACCATGGGACGGTCTTCGTAGGGGCAGCCTCCCGCCTTCACGTGCTCCTCGTAGTCGTCCCGGAAGTACTTGATCGACGAGTGGATCGGGGAGACCGCCCCGTCGCCGAGGGCGCAGAAGTTCTTGAACAGCATGTTGTCCCCGACGTCGTACATGATGTCGATGTCTTCCATCCGCCCGCCGCCGTTCTCGAAGCGGTAGAGGATCTTGGTCAGCCACCACGTGCCCTCGCGGCAGGGCGTGCATTTCCCGCACGACTCGTGGGCGTAGAACTGGGTCCACCGGAGCACGGCGTCTACCACGCAATCGTTCTCGTCGAGCACGACAACCGCGCCTGTTCCCAGAAGCGAGCCGGCAGCCTGGATCGACTCGAAGTCCATCGGCGTGTCGAGGTGGTCGGCAGTGAGGAATGGGGTCGAGGAGCCGCCCGGCACCCACGCCTTGAGGGCCTTGCCGTCCCGCACCCCTCCGGCGAGCTCGTCGATGATCACGCGTGCGGGTGTCCCCATCGGCGCCTCGTAGTTCCCGGGGCGCTCCACTTTCCCGGAGACACAGAAGATCTTCGTGCCAGTCGACTTCTCCGGGCCGATCTTCGAGAACCAGTCCGCGCCCCGCTCCACGATGTGGGGCACGGTGGCGAGGGTCTCCACGTTGTTGACGACGGTGGGCGAGCGGTACAGCCCTTCGACGGCCGGAAACGGCGGGCGAAGCCGTGGCTGCCCCCGCTTTCCCTCGAGGGAGTCGAGGAGGGCCGTCTCCTCCCCACACTCGTAAGACCCCGCCCCCCGATGCAGCACGATATCCAGGTCGAACTTGCTCTTGGCGATCCCCTCTCCGAGGAAGCCCTTCTCGTATGCGTCCCGGATGGCCCGCTCCACTTTCCGGGCCGGTTCCAGGAACTCGCCGCGCATGTAGATGAATGCGGTGCGGCAACCGACCGCGTACGAGGTGATGGCGATGCCCTCCACGAGCTGGTGGGGGTCGCGCTCCATGAGCTCGCGGTCCTTGAACGTCCCGGGCTCGCCTTCGTCCGCGTTGCACACGACGTAAACCGGCTTTCCGGTGTCCTGGGGGATGAACGACCATTTGACCCCGGTAGGGAAGCCCGCACCACCGCGCCCCCGGAGCCCCGACGCCTTGACCTCCTCAATGACATCGTCGGGCTTCATCTTCAGGGCCTTGCGGAGCGCCTTGTATCCGCCGGCCTTCAGGTAGCCGTCGATCGTGTCGGCACCCTTCTTCTCCCACCGGGCCGTGAGGACCGGCTGGAAATCAGCCACGGCGCTCATCCCCC
>DASYVD010000077.1:0-3466 GCA_036000545.1 Actinomycetota bacterium
CGGTGGCAACGGGACAGCCCATTCTGTCCCCCGCCGAGGAGCGCCGAGAGGCCTCGCCTGGCGGGAAGAAGCTCCAACTCACTCGCGCCCCGCCGCTCTTGCCGGTGGCAACCCGAACCGCCGAGAGTTCGGGTGACCCCCTCTACATCTGAGGCATGAACCCCAACTGCATCATCATGCCCGCGATGTCGGGGTAGGAGTTGAACTCGACGACCTTGCCGTTCTTAACGCGCACGAAGTAGGTGCCCTTGCCCACCACGCCCCTGCCAGTGGGTGGGATCTCCTTCCCCGCCATCATCATGGGACCGGTGTTGGTGCCCGTGAACTGAACCTCGGCCGCAACCGCATCGTCGCTGACCACCCGGTTCATCTGTTTGACGCTCATGTCGGGGAATGCAGTGAACCAGCCCTGCGCGTACTGGCGGACGCCGTCCTTCGTCGTGATCGGCTCCGGCACCGCCACGTCGTTTACCGCGAACTCGTCGCCGAACAGATTCGCGAACGCTTCGGCATGGCACTGTTGCATTGGTCGCCAAGCCGCCTCATAGGGCAGACTCGCGCTCATGAGATCTCACCGATGCGCTCACCTCCGCCCGGCGCCAAGGTCGGCCTTCGCCGGGTTCCGGCTCTCGCCCGAGGTCATCACCCTGGCGGTGCGCTGGTACCTGCGGTTCGGCCTGTCCTACCGGGACGTCGAGGAGCTCCTCGCCGAGCGCGGCATCGAGGTCGACCACGTGAGCATCTACCGGTGGGTCCAGCGGTTCGGGCCGGAGTTCGCCGAGGCGGCTCGGGCCCGTCAGCACGTCACGGGGATCGCTGGCACGTCGATGAGACCTACGTCAAGGTCGGAGGGGCTTGGCGCTACCTGTTCCGGGCTATCGACCAGTTCGGCCAGGTCATCGACGTCTTCCTCTCGCCACGGCGGAACAGGGAGGCCGCACGGAGGTTCTTCTCCCGAGCGATGGGCCGGACCCGGGTCTCACCAGTGGAGGTCACCACCGACCGGTACCGGGTCTATCCCCGCGTCCTCGATGAGCTGCTGCCTGCGGCCTTCCATGACACGGAGGTGAATGCGAACAACCGCATCGAGACTGACCATGGACGCCTGAAGGCCCGACTTCGACCGATGCGAGGGCTAAAGCGCGACCGCACCGCCAGGGTCATCGTCGCCGCGCACGCCTTCATCCAGAACCTCCGCCGGGGCTTCTACGACCTCGGGACCGACGTGCCTCCTTCCGCCCGGCTTGCCGACGCGTTCACCGAACTGGCCCTCGTGATCTGATACTTGTCCGAGGTTGTCGGTCCACCTCGCCCTGGCTTCGGCCAACGCAACAGTGCCTCTTACGTCTTGTGGTACGAAGATCGCCGGTGAACCAGGCAGGACGCATGCGGGCGCGAGTGTTCGGCATGTCCCCCGAGGCTATTTCCTCGCCTGGGGAAAGGGGTGCTCCCCCCAAGCATCCAGATGGCCCTTAGCTCCACGTAGCGGGGCTCCGAGCGGCCCGGCCAGCCCATCGGCGGCTCTACGCCGTGTTGCTCGCGGAGGGCTACGCGCACGACATGGCGTCGAAACACAAGGGGATAGCGTCTAGCGCCTTGTCGAATATGACAACGAGGGTAGCCACGCCCACCATGATCCCGGCGACTGCGAACACTCTCCCGCGCAGCTGTCTACCCGGCAACCGGATAACAAACGCCGCTCCAATACCGAGCCCGATAGCGCTCAGGGCCAGGAGAAAGGCGGGCCAGAGTGGCCATACCCACCACACAAGGGAGAAGGAAAGGACTCCCACCCCCGCGGAGAGGGCGGCCAGGGCGGAGAACTCCCGCCAGGCGGAGAAGTCCCAACCCTTTCCTCCGCTCGCTCCGCCAGGGGCCTCCCGCCGAAAGCCCGACTCGTCCAGGACCCAGTCGTCGAGCCGGCCGGACACGCCCGTACTTCGACACCCTTTGAGCCTAGGGTTCTCCATCCCCATCTTGGCCACGTCCCTCTCGCGCTCATGGCCTTCACCTGCACGCCCAAAAGGTATTCCTCGCCGATCCCGCCGAACAGACGGAGCTGAACCCATCTTCGGGAGAGAAGTGACCCCGTTTGTCTTGGGTGCCTTTGGCAGCCCGAATGAGCACAGTCCGCGTACGGGCAGCGGAGCCTGTACTGGGCTCTCGGGGTCGGCTTCGCGGTCGGCTTGGCCGCGTATGTCGGTGGATACGCGCTCAGATCGTCGGTGACGACGGAGCCCCTTGCGTTTGTGGCCGACTTGCTGTACACGCTCGGTTGGGCACTCTGGACCGGTGTCGTCGTGGTCCTGTTCCTCCAGGTTCTTCCGGAGTTAAAACGGCGTGGATACAAGCAGCTGCTTGATGCCTACGAGGCATCGTTCCCTGATAAGACCGGAGCCGAGGGCGACCAGGCGTCGGGGGACAACGGAGCGCCGATGTCGAGTTAGTGGCCAAAGTGAAACATCCTCGGGCGGAGGGCGGACCGGGTCGAGAAGCGCCGTGCGGCGCTCGGCCGTCGCCCGATCCATCGACAGTCGGCTAATCCGCCTGGCCGAGAGCAGAGACCAGGACCGCGAAGGGGACGAGGAGCCAGAGCTGACGGACGCCGACGCGACGAGCCTCCGAGGGGATGTCGACGCCAGCAAGCTCCGTCTCCAACGCGCCGGGGCGTGACAGCGACCTAGCCGACATAGCTAGAGGAATGTGGTTCGCGCTGACACGATGAGCCACACGCCGAGGATGCGGCCTTGGAAGCGGTCCGCTTGCTCTCAGGTGTGGGATGCGACTCCAGTGGGGTGCAATACGACCCGGCGCGAACATAGCACTTGCCTTTTGCCGCTCGCATGACGCAACTGCACTATTTCTGGCGTGACTAGATGTAGTTCCCACGGACGTTGTTGACAGAAGCGAGAGCCCCCCGCTCCGATCCGGGCGCTTAGGGCTAGTCGACCCCTACCAGAACACCACACCCCGGATAGTCCGCGGAGGCTGACCCCCCCGCTCCGATCCGGGCACTGAGGGCTAGCGCGCCACGCGGTAGCGGAGGTAGACGACTCTCGAGCTGAAGGTGCGGGTCTCGACGAGTTCGAGATCCACCCGGCGCTCGTGCTGGGGAAAGAACGGAATGCCACCGCCAACCAGCACCGGGTAGACCATGGCCCGGTACTCGTCGATCAGACCCAACGCGGCCGCCTCGGCGGCGAGAGTCGCGCCGCCGATCGCGATGTCGCCCTCCCCCGGCCCGGCTCGCAACCGCTCGATCTCCTCCGCCAGGCCGCCGGAGGCCAGGCGGGCATTGCCCTGCACCGCCGACAACGTGGTGGAAAACACCACCTTTGGGAGCGGCTTCCAGAGCGCGGCCCACTCGAGCTCCGCGTCGTCGAGCGATGGATCCTGGTCGGCGGTCTCCCAGTACAGCATCGTCTCGTACAGCCGCCGTCCCATCAGGTGGACGCCGACCTCTCGA
>DASYVD010000078.1:0-11080 GCA_036000545.1 Actinomycetota bacterium
CTCCACGTACTGGCTACCACTGCTCTGGCGTCCCCGCCAGGCCCCGAAGCTCTCTCCTAACGCGCGGACACGGTTCGCGGTGTACGTGCGGTCCAGTGCCCGACGCACGAGCTCCGACATGGAGAGCCCCGTTTCTTCAGACAGGGCCGAGAGCCTCGCGTGCTGCTCGTCCGTGATCGTTATCTGCGTCCGGCGGCTCATAGGACTAGCATACATCAATATGATGTAAGACTACATCATCCTCCGACGGCTGCCTTCAGTCGAACCGGAATGGGTCGAGCGGGTTGGGATCGGCGAACGGCTCCTCCCCCAGGACCAGAGCCGCGACCAGTTCACCGGTGCCCGCGGCCAGCATGACTCCGTAGGGCCCGTGGCCGGTGGCCATGTGGAGCCCTTCGCGAACCTGGCCGATCAGCGGGAGCCCGTCCGGCGACATCGGCCGGATCCCCCACCACGCCCCGAGGACCCGCGCCTGGGCCAGACCGGGCATCCACCGGGTGGCCTGCCGCAGGATCTCTCTCGGCACGCCGGGGTCTTCGGGTTCCGGAGCGACCACGGCTTGCCGGGAGCCGCCGGCGAGCACCGTGTGGTCCACCGTGGGGTGAAGGAGCGTGCCGACGTCGGGCGGGGGAAAACCCCGGTCGAGATCGGAGGCCCGCGTTCGAGGGGCGGCCTCCTCCCCCGCCAGCACGTGCCAGCCCGCCCCTTCCAGCAGCACCTGCGGGACCACTGCCGGCTCGGCGAGGTGCACGAGCCAGCCTCGAGCACTCACCACGGGGACCTCCACGCCGGCGGGCCGGACCACCGCCGGAGTCCACGGCCCCGCGGCGACGACCACCGCGTCCGCCGGTACCTTTCCCTCGTCGGTGACCACACCCCGGATCCGTTCCCCGTCGGTGAGGAGCGACCGGACCGTGACGTACCGGCGGATTTCAGCGCCGCGTTCTCGAGCCAGCAGCGCCATCGAGACGGTCAGGGCCGCGGGGTCGAGTCGGCGCCCGTCTTCGAGCAGCCACGCCTCCGCGACCTCCGGTCCGAGAGCCGGCTCGGCCTCCCGGGCCCGGTCGCCGTCGAGATGCTCAACACGAACTCCCGCCGCCGCCACCGCCTCCGCCTCGACCCGACCGGCCTCCCGCTCGTGCTCGTCCTGGCCGGCAACGATGAGGAACCCGATCGGCTCACGGTCCAGGCGGATGTCGATGGGGGCCACAGCGGACAGCTCCTCGTACAGCGCGGTGCTCCGCCTCCCGATGGCCGACAACGAGGGGTCGGGGAGCTCGAGGAGGAGCCCGTGGTTGCGGCCCGAAGCCCCCGCAGCGAGCTCGGACCGCTCCAGCAAGACGACTCGGACCCCCCGGGCGGACAGCGCGTACGCGCACGCGGAGCCGATGACTCCGCCCCCCACCACCACGACGTCCGCGCTCACTGAGACACCCTAAGATGCGGACATGCCGCGCATCACGCTGATCCGGGGCGACATCACCGAGCAGCAAGTCGACGCCGTGGTCAACGCGGCCAACTCCACCCTCATGGGCGGCGGGGGCGTGGACGGGGCCATCCATCGGAGGGGAGGCCCGGCCATCCTCGAAGAATGCAAGCGGATCCGTGAGGAACGCTACCCCGACGGCCTTCCTACCGGACAGGCCGTGGCCACCACCGCCGGCAACCTCCCGGCCACGTGGGTGATCCACACGGTGGGCCCCGTGTACTCAAAGGGCGAGGATCGTTCGGGCCTCCTCGCCTCCTGCCACGTCGAGTCGCTGAAGGTCGCCGACGAGCTGGGAGCGAGGGCTGTGGCATTCCCGGCCATCTCCACCGGGGTCTACGGCTTCCCCGTGGAGGAAGCGGCGCCGGTGGCCCTACGGGCGGTGAGCGAGGCCCCCACCGGTGTTCAGGAGGTCCGGTTCGTCCTGTTCGATGAGGCAACCTACCAGGCCTTCGAGACGGACCTCAGGGAGCTCCAGGGCTAGAGTTTCTGGTCTATTCGGACTACGGGGGAATCGGCACAAACAACCAGACGAAATGGTCACAGCCTGTCATGTGCATCTTCGGCCCGTGCGCCGATTGGAATGGGTGAGGTGGTTAGACGATGAGCAAACTCCTTTCTCGTCACGACAGGTGGGAACTCTGGATGGCCGCCACGCCAGGCGCCCAGACGTCCCCGACCTCCGCCGCCCAGACGACCGCGACCAAGCCCCCGAGCGTCACCCGCCCCGAGCAGCAGAACGGGTCCGGCGACCTGGTTCGCGAGGTCGAACGGCTCCGGGGAGTGATCCACACGGCGGTCGCCGCTCTCTCGTACGTCGGCGCCCACGACGAAGCCTCCCGCGTCCGGGCGGCTCTCGAAACCCGCTAGACCGATACCCTTCCGTCTCCCTCTTCGGGGACGTCTTCTCCACGCACCGGGACTGTCTCAGGATCCGAGATGAGTGCCCGTCGTGAAGTCGGTGGTCGAATGGCCGCCCGGGCCATTGGTGGAGGTGAGGGGATTTGAACCCCTGACCTCTGCCGTGCGAAGGCAGCGCTCTACCCCTGAGCTACACCCCCGGGACCGAGGTCAGGGTAACACCCAGGGACCTTGTTCTCGGCCCCACGGTGGCCGATGCTTCGCACCGTGAGACTCTCCATCCCCGTCCGATGCGTCCTGGCGGCCGCCGCCCTGACGGCCCTGGTGAGCGTGCCCGCCACCGCCCGGGCTCAGGCCGTCGAGTGGATCCCGGAGTATGCCGTCCGCGTCGAGATCGAGCCCAGCGGCGACATCCTTGTCACCGAGCGCATCGTCTACGACTTCGGCGCGGAGGAGCGTCACGGCATCTTTCGAGACATCCCCGTCCGGTTCCCCTACGACGACAGCCACGACCGGATCTACGAGGTGGACAGCCTCGAGGTGGTGGGTTCGCCGGGGACCCCCGACCAGGTCGAGCGGGAGGAACAGGACGGGATGCTCCACCTGCGGATCGGTAACCCGGATCTCACCATCACCGGCCGTCACGTCTACACGATCCGTTACCGGGTGGCCGGAGCCCTGAACGGATTCCGCACCCACGACGAGCTGTACTGGAACGCCGTGGGAACCGAGTGGACGGTGCCCATCGGCAAGGCCACCGCCGAGGTGACCGCCCCCGTTCCCATCGCCCAGGTGACCTGCTTCGCGGGGGCGTTCCGGTCGAACCTTCCGTGCGCGACGAGCACGACGGACGATCGCTCGGCGACTTTCTCGCACAAGGACCTGCTCCCGACCAACGGCCTCACGGTCGTCGTCGGCTTCCCGACGGGCGCCGTTATCTCCAGCGAGCCCATCCTGGTCGAGCGATGGAGCTTCGCCCGGGCGTTCTCGGTGACCCCGGTGACGGTGGGTCTGACCGCCCTGTTGCTCGTCGCCCTGCTCGCGGCGATCGGCTGGATGATATGGGTCAATGGGCGCGACCGCCGGGCCATCGGTTCGCAGATCGACATCGCCTTCGCCACCGGCCCGGGGGGCGAACAGGCGGTACCGCTGCTCGAGGAAGGCACCTTCCCGGTCGAATTCGCCCCGCCCGAAGACATCCGGCCCGGGCAGGTCGGCGTCCTCGTCGACGAGGAAACCAACCCCGTCGACATCACGGCAACGATCGTGGACCTCGCAGTCCGCGGGTACCTGCGGATCGAGGAGATCCCCAAGCGATGGGTCCTCGGAAAGCCCGACTGGCGACTGGTGCAGCTCAGCAAGGCCGACGGGAGTCTCCTCAAATACGAGGCGGCGCTGCTCGAGGGGCTGTTCCGGGACACGGACGCGGTGTGGGAGGACGAGGAGGAAGACGACGAAGAAGACGAGGAAGCCCAGCCCGAGCCGATGTCCGCGGCAGCGGCCCTGCATCCTTCGCCTTCATCCGATGGTCTGGCCAGCGTGAAGCTCTCCAAGCTGCGCCGGTCGTTCGCCGCTCGCTACCATCGGGTCCAGCGGGCTCTGTACTCCGACGTGTTCAGGCGCCGGTGGTTCGCCGGCCGCCCCGACAAGGTGCGGCAGGCCTGGGCCGGCCGAGGAGCTCTGGTAGCGATCGCCGGGGGCGGGCTCACCTGGCTGGCGGCATGGCGGACCCATCTCGGGCTGGTCCCTCTCGCCATCGTGGTGGCCGGGATCGTCATGATCATCGGCGCGAGGTGGATGCCCCGCCGCACCCCCAAGGGCACCGGCCTGGTCCGCCGGGTCCTCGGCTTCCGGACCTACATCGCCACCGCCGAGACCCACATGGCCCGGTGGATGGAGCAGGAGAACCTCTTTTCCAAGTACCTCCCCTACGCCATCGTGTTCGGCCTCACCCAGAAGTGGGCCCGGGCGTTCGCTGCCCTGGGCGAGCAACCGTCGACCCCCTGGTTTGTGGGGAGCCAGCCGTTCGCGCCTGTGGCTTTCGCGTCATCCATCGACAGCTTCGCCATCACCTCTGCCGGGATGCTGTCGTCTCGCCCGGCCGCATCGGGGTCGAGCGGGTTCGGAGGGGGCGGCTTCGGCGGCGGGGGTGGGGGCGGGGGCGGAGGAGGCTCCTGGTAGACGGGAGGCCCCGCCGCGGGCATGGCGGGTCCCCCCGTCGCCTGCTCGCCCGGTAAGTTCGCCGGCGGAAGCCGGAATCCTTTCCGCTAGTACAGCGACCTCAGCGCCAGGACATCGCCACGGCCCAGCCGGGCTTCCGACTTCTGGCACGGCCCGTTGATCCGCGGGCTCATGGTCAGGTTTCCGTGCGTGGCCTCGTCGACGTGGCCCAGGCCGAAGGTATGGCCGCGCTCGTGCGTGGCCACGGCTTCGATGTGCCACCGGTCGATGCACGGTGTCGTGACCTTCACCGCCCAACTCTGGGACTTGTTCAGCCGGACGTCGGACTCGGTGGCCGTCCCGTCACTCCGATACCACACGCAGGCGAGGCCGAGGACCCCGTTGGGGAGCTGTCCGAAGGAGGTCACGCTCCGGCCGTCGCCCGAACTCTTGCACACACCGTCCGGCGTCATCTGGAGGCTCCTCCGGAGCCGTCCCTTATACGAAGCCGCGGCCGAGACCTCATCGGCGAGGTCGCAGGAGTTCATCGACTGCGCGACGTTCTTGGCGGCGTTCCGGAGTGCCCCCTCGACTCCTCTCTTCTTCAGGCCCCCGGGCGTCGTCCGGGCGTTGAAGTACCACCTGAACGTGGTCGGCCATTTGAACGAGAGAGTCGACCGGGCATTGTCCTCACAATCCGGGGGTGAGGTGGGTAAAGCCAGAAGGCCGATCTCATCGGGGGCGCCCCACGACGAGACGGTCACCGATCCGTCGGGACCCGTCTCCACTCCCAGAACAGCCGTCCGTCCGTCGTCGAGGATGGCCTCGCCCCAGACGCCCCGCCCCGGCGGCGGAGCGATCACGGCGACGGCCCCGTTCACCAGGCGATCCCCCGGTCCCGCACCGGGCACGGGACCCGTCCCTGAGACGAGGGAGTCGTTTCCGGTGACGGGAGCGCCACCGAGTATCACCGCAGCGGCGACAAGAAAGAAGGTCGTAAGCACCCGGACCACGTCGGACCACTCCCTTCCGGGTGCCTCCGGTCCCCTTCGTGCTTGATTTATTCGCCGGGGGGGCGGATATCTCCTGCGCTAGCCTCCGGTGGCCGAGAAGTGCTGGTAGTCCTTGATGGACCGGTAGTGGCCGCCCCATTCCCACCCGATCGCCGAGAACGCCCGCACCAGCACGTCCCCGTCGTGGATCATCCCCCGGACGTTCCGGGACCGGTCGACGTAGGCAGTTCCCTGTGGAGGAAGCACGGTTCCGTTGCTTGTGATGTACGGGTTCTGGATGGGGTTGATGTCGATGGCCCAGCCGTAGGCGTGCTGCGACCATCCCGAGCCCCCGGTCACCGCTCGGCAGTTGAACGCTGACGTGTTGTTGGCGGCCATCGAGCGATCGTCGTCCGCCCCGTACCGGTCGATGAGCTCCATGCGCTTGATGGGGAACCGGGCCCGGAACAGCCTCCTGAACACCCGCACCACCGACCGGGCCTCGTCCTCGTGGATCACCATCTCACCGGTGTGGACACGGCCCTCAAACCCCCAGTGGGTGAGCGTGACGAGCCGGAGTTCCTCGACGGACACAGGGCACCCGGGTCGCCACGAGCGGCCCGTCATCAGCTCCCGGGTTTCGACGTCGATGGGAGAGATCGTGCCCTGGAACCTCGGAGCCGGTTCGCTCGTGGGACTGGGTTCCTGTGAAGGCGTTGGCTGGGGGCTCGGGGAACCGGTGGCCAGGACGGGCGCCGGTGCGCTCGGCCGACACGCCACCCCGAGGGCTGCGACCAACACCACCGCCGGAAGTCGCCTCACGGGGTCACCTCAAGCGCCACTGTACGTGAGTCGATGACTCGGTCAGAAGGACCCGCGACACCATGACCATGTCCTCGCAGCTGTGGCGGACGGTGCTCGCCGGCTCGTCCCTTTCGGCCGACCAACAGGACGCCGCGCCCGACGAGAAGGGAAGCTACGGCGACCTGGTGGACACCATAGACGAGGTCGTTGGATCCAAGGCCGAACAGGCAGTCGCTAAGAAAGCGAGCCGCCGGCCCAAGCGGAACGAAAGCGCGAAGCGGCCGGGCTAGCCGCCGGCCTTGCTGATGATCCGGCTGAATTCCTCCGCGTCGAAGGCCCGGAGAGTGGTCGTCCGGATGTTCCCTAGGGACCCGATCGCAAGCAGGAAGGCCTCCCCGGTCTCGTCGTCGGGGAAGTCGGAAATGGCCACCACGTCGTACGGACCGAGGGTCCAGTAGGTGTCCGTAAGCTTGCCGCCCAGCTTCTCGGCGATCTGCCCCGCGGCGGTGGCCCGGTCCACGGAATCCTTGAAGTTGCGGATCCCCTGATCGGTCCAGTTGATCAGGCTGATGAACTTGGGCATGGCGCCCTCCTTCCTTGGCTGCCGGGCTACTTCTTCTTCTCGTCGCCCTCGACCACGGACCGGATGACGTCCCCGGGGAGAGACGCCGCCGACGTAAGCCCCTTCTTCACGGCTCCGACGGCTCCAGAGGAGACCTCCCCAACTGTCTCCAGCGCCTGCTCGGCAGCGCCCCTGGCGACCTTGGTGACGTCCCCGCCGACCTTGCCCGCGGCTTCCACGGCACCCTCGACGGCGCTCACCGCAACCCCGGCCACGTCGCCGCCCACCTCGGCGGCTCCCTGGATCGCGCCGCGGACCGCGTTCTTGGCTCCCAGGACGACGTCGCCGCCCACCTGGCTCACGGCCTCGACGGCCCCGGAGACGACGGCCTGGGCGCTCTGGGCCGCGTCGACGCCGATCTCCTTGGTGCCCTGAAGCGCTCCCCGGACGGCGTCCGTGACCACGCCCAGGGCCGCGCCGGTGATCTCGCCGGCCTCCTTCAGCGTGCTCACAACGATGTCGGTCACCGTCGAGCGGGTGGCGTTCACGATATCCCCGGCTCCTTGCACCACGCTGATGACCGCGTTCTTGGCCCGATCCACGACGCCGTTCGACATGGCCCCACCTCCTTGTGAAGACAGCTTGGGGACAGGCTGTCACATAAGTGACCCCACCGCACATCGCGGTTCATGCCCGGGACCGTGGGTCGGAAGATAGTCCTTCCGGGCCATGTCACGCCTCGAGGCGAGATGGGAAAGTGCCGCCCACAGAGCACGCGAGGAGGTCCCCATGCCCCCCGTCCTCAGACCCTCCGCCCGTCGCCGAGCCCGCCCTGCCGTCACCGCCGTGTTCTTGGTCGTCCTGGCGACGCCGACGGCGGCCGGAGCCACCGCCCCACCTCAAGCCGAGCGCCGGTTCGAGGCGATGACATACAACCTGTACCTCGGCGCGGACCTCGGGCCGCTGTTCACCGCCCCGCCCGGGCCGCCCCTGGTGGAGGCGGCCGCTCGCGTCTACAACCAGATGGTTCAGACCAACTTCCCGGAACGCGCCGAGGTCATCGCTCGCGAGATCGCCGAGGCGGCGCCAACCGTGATCGGCCTGCAGGAGGTGGCCCTGTGGCAGACCGCGCCCCTGAGCGACCCGGGCGCCCTCACACCCACCTACGACTTTCTCCAGATCCTGCTCGGTGAGCTCGAGGAGCGAGGGGCCCACTACGAGCCGGTCCCCGGGGCGACCAACGTCAACTTCGGCGGAGCGCTGCCGATCAGCTCTACGACGCTGGCCAGCTTCACCGACCACGACGTGATCCTGGCTCGGTCGGACCTCCCCACCTCCGAGTTGAACCTCTCCAACCCCACCTCGCAGACCTTCCAGGCGAAGCTGCCCCTGACCATCGGAGGGCAGCAGATCCTGGTACCCCGCGGATGGTCCAGCGTGGACGTCAAGTTCCGGGGCAAGTCCTACCGGTTCGTGAACACCCACCTCGAGGCGTTCGCCCGGGCGATCCGGGTGCCCCAGGCGCATGAGCTCATCGGCTGGATGGCCGGTTCACCCTTGCCCGTGGTCCTGGCGGGCGACCTCAACACCCTGCGCGGCGACGCCGCCGACGCATACGCGCTGTTCATCGCAGCCGGATTCGTCGACGGGTGGGTGGAGGCCATGCCCGCCGATCAGCACTGCGTGGAGGCCGAGCCGGGCGATCCAGGCTGCACCGCGGGACAACAGGCCGACCTCCTGAACTTCCCGTCTGAGCTCGATCACGTTGTCGACTACGTCATGCACAACGAGGACCCTTACGTGGACGCGGTGGGAGGCAGCGGGGAGATCATCGGAGAGGAAGTGGCAGACCGAACCCTATCGGGCCTGTGGCCGTCGGACCATGCGGGAGTGAACCTCGGGCTGCATATTGCCGAGCCTTAGGGCCGCTCCCGGCTCAAGGAGTCGGGCAGGTGGACTTGGTCGTCAGCGTCCCGTCGGTGATGTCGGCGAAGGTCGTGCTGGCGAGCGACGAGCCATCGAGGGTGCCGATAGCCACGGCGTCGCGGCGTTCTCTCTTGACGAACACCATCTCGGTGCAGTCGTCGATGACGAACCTGTCGTGTTCTCGGGTCGGCTCGAGGGGGCCCACGGCGGTCCAGCCCGCCGAGACCGTGACCTGCCGGCTGCTTCCCGGCTGGCAATCTCCCTCGGAGCACGTGATCGTGACCGTCGTGGTCTGAAGCTCGGCCGAGGACAGGTCCCTCGGGACGGTGAGCGTGCCCTCCGGAGCCGCCGTGCAGCCCCCCTCGATGGCGTTCCTCGCGCCCGGCCCCTGCCCGTGCTCGCGGAAGCTAATCGTCTCCACGGTGAGGCAGACGCGTGTTCCCTTGAACGCCTCCACGTCGGTCCCCCTCTCCGTTCCCTCGAAGGCGAACAAGAATACCCGGGTGCAGGTGGTCACTCCCTGCATCGGCGTGTCCGGAACGCAGAACTCCCACCCAGCCGCCGCGGCGACCCCTCGCTGGCTGAAGGTCTCCACGAACGCCGCCCGTGCCGCTGTCGGCACGAGCGCCACCACGGTTGTGGCGGCGACAGCAACGAGCACGAGGAGCCGACGTCGGTTCATACGCTTCCTTTGCTGATCGGGACGGTACTCCCCTCGATGCCCGCAGCACAAGGCCAGAAGGCCTCCCGTTCGAGCGAGACTGCGAGGGGAGGGAGGCTTCACTGCCTCCCTCCCCTTCGGACTTGCTGGAGGGGCGTTAGACGCACTCCTCCGGCTGGTTGGCTGCGATCAGGTGGTTCGGCGAGCCGGGTGGCAGAACGTAGACGGCGTAGAAGTCCAGAGTCGAGTCCCCCGCCACCGCACGATGGACGTGACCGAAGCCGGGGTCGACGAAGCCGAACCCCGGCCCGTACGTCCTCTGCCGGCATTCGCCCCGGTGGGCATCCTCATACGTCAGCGACCCGCCGACGACCGTAACCATCACCGGTCCCGGGTGCGTATGCCAGATGGTGGAGCCTCCCGCGGGGATGCGCGCATGCTGGACGTAGACCTCGGCCCCTTCCGCAGCTGCCGCTCGAGCAAATGGTCCCACGGGGAACTCCGCGACGGAGTTGTGGGCGGCGAGGAACCCTGTGGGGACCGTCGCCGGGTCGACCTGAGTGACGTGGCTGCCAAGGGCCACGCCGGTACCCAAGATTAGGACCGCCCCAACGATCAACGGAATCGATCTAAGGCGCACGACCCATCCCCCCCTTCCGCGGCGGGGGCGCCCCCGTCGCCAGCCGGACGTTCCTGGCAGGAGTCTCGAATGAAGCAAGCTGGGCAGTCAACCCTCATCTGCCGTAGGCGAGTCGGCCACGGCGGACGGCGAGAACGCGGACACGCCAAGGCATTGACCCAGGCGTGGCAGGAGAGTAAGACCGAAGCCACCTGGATCATTGGGGGTGAGGCCGCCCGCCGAGCCAACCGCCCGCGCCACCGCGAGTCGTCTCTCCACGCATCGGGAGGTGCTGCCATGAGAGTCTTTCGCGTCTCGTTCGTGATCGCGGCCGTGTTCGCGCTCTTCGCCATGCCCGCCGCCGCCGGCGCTCACGGCGGCCCCGCCGAGACTTTCACCGCGACCTTCAAGGACGTGGCCCAGGTCTTCCCCGACATGAACCCATGCTCTGGCGCGACGGGGACGGTCGCCTCGACGGAGAGCGGAGTGTTCCACGTCACCATGCATCCCGACGGGCACCTCCATCTGACGGGCACGTTCACCGCCCCGTTCGTCTTCACCCCTGACGACCCCACCGAGCCCACCTACACCGGGCGGTACACGATCTGGTTCGGGGAGAACCACAACGCGAACATGGCCAACGCCACGTTCACGTTCAGTGTCCGGGGTGTGGGCTCCGACGGGTCCCGGCTGGTCTTCACGGTGGTAGGGCACATCACCGCGGCGACCATCGACTTCTCGACTGACCCGCCGACCATCACGGACGTGGTGGTGGAGTTCGAAAAGGCCCGCTGCCACTGAGCTAGCGAGCGCTCCCCCGCAGCGACCGACGGGCCATCGTTGCAGCAGCCCGCCTGGTCGATCGTCGCCCCCCATCGGCGCCCCGATTGCCACTCGATCTCGCGAGTCGCCACTCGACCTTCCGGCCCAGGGTCGCCGCGTACCGCTCCACCGTGGAGAGCTTCACGTCGCCCTTGCCAGCCTCGATCCGGGCAACGGAGGACTGCGA
>DASYVD010000079.1:0-5128 GCA_036000545.1 Actinomycetota bacterium
GAACAGCCAGGTCCACGCGAGCAACGGACGCGAGATGGATGCCTCCCACCAGAAGCTGGAAACCATGATGACGCCCACCCCGACGGTCGTCGCGCTGAAGATGCCCCGGAACTCCTCCCATGCCGACAGGTGCTCCACGCGATAGAGGCCGAAAGCGTGGAACACGGCGATCCACTCGAGAGAAGCAACGGCGAGCGTCAGCACAAGGGCCCCGTCGATGCTCGTCCAGTCGGACGTCACGTACTGAAGCGCGAGAAGGGCGGCAACGATCGAGGCTGCGTCGGCAAGGGCCAGCGCGATGCTCAGGCGACGGAACGCGAGCCGCGCAGGCGGTCGCGACGCCGTCCTCGGCTTGGCGTCAAGGATGAGCTCGCCACCAGCGGGTGCCGAGACCGCGGATGCCGGCACCCCATTGAACGAATCGGGGGCCACCGATTCGTCGGGCAACTGGGCCTTCCTCGTCTGAATCTCGGGGTCCTCCCTCAGCCAATACCGGGCCAGTAGGTCGCGGAAAGCAGCCGATCATGTTACCTGCCACTCAAGACCATGGACTAGGCCGCCGCCACCATTCCCTCCCGTACCTTACCTACAGCAAACGGCGCATGGCATCCGACCTTTGGCTATCTCCGCGTGCCTCAGTTCGAGGCCACAGCCCGTCGGTATGCGTCCTCCAGGTTCTGGAGCGCGCGTTCGGGGGAGTATCGATCCCGCCAGCGTCGCCAGGCCCCGTGCCCCAACCGCTCGCTCTCACGATCGTCCCGGAGCCTCTGGACGGCATCGGCCCAGGCTCCCGCATCGCCCGGCGCGACCAGCAGACCGGAGTCGGGCGGGACGGCCTCGGGCAGCGCGCCAAGGTCGCTGGCGAGCACCGGGACTCCGGCCGCATAGGCTTCGAGGATCACCCGAGGCTGTGCCTCATAGCAGATCGAGGGAAGCAGGAGGGCTCGCGCCTCTCGGATCAAGGCCGGCACCTCCGCGGGTGAGACGGTCGGCCTGAATTCCACGCTCGGCGGAGCGTCTGCCTTGAGCGCCTCCGTAGTGGGTCCGTCTCCAACCACCAGAAGCCGTGACGAGGATAGCCTCCATGCGGAAAGTAGGGTCGCGATCCCCTTCTCGGGTGATAGCCGTCCCAGGTAGAGGAAATACCGACCCGGTCCCTCTCGCTTCCGGCTCTCCCAAGCAAAGTTCGACTTCACCTCGATCCGATCATCGGGCCATCCGGCCTCCACGTACTTCCGACGGACGAAGCCGCTCACCGCCAGATACTTCGTGACTCGCTCGAACGTGTGGAGGGTGTTGTGCAGGGTGAGCGATGTGGCGAGGGCGGCGCTCCCGAGGGTCGAATCTCGATAGCAGGCATGCACGACCCCCGGCCACGGCGTCCGCCCGAGGCAATCCTCGCAGACGCGGCCGTCTCGGATGAACGTGGCCGGCAAACACAGGAGGCGGTAGTTGTGCAGAGTCATCACCACCGCCGCGCCCTCTTCGCTCGCAGCACGGAGCACGGCGGGCGATAGGACCGGAAAGAGGTTGTGGCAGTGAACGATCTCGGCCTCCGACCGCCGGATCAGCCAACGGACGCGGGCTGTCGCGTCCGTGGACCAGATCGCCTGCGCGGCCGTGCCCATCAGACGAAGTCCATGAGCGTTGGCCGGGGCCGGGTCCCACACGTCCACCTGATGGCCGCCCTCGATCAGGAGTCGAGCTTCGTCGTCGACGACGCGATTCTCGCCGGACGCTGCTCCGGAGAGGTAGCGCGAGTGGAGGATGAGGATGCGCACTTACGGCTCTGGTCGCCCCGTCGACGGCACCGACTCGAGCCTTTGCTGTTCGTCGTCGGACAGGGCCAGGGCGAGCCAGAGGAAGATCATCGCCTGGTAGCTGAAGGTCTCGAAGGTGCTCCCCGTGATGCTCCGGACGGCCAGGACGGTCAACAGCAGCACCGGAAGCAGGTCTCCGCTCCAAAGCGCCCGAGCGAACGCGCGCTTGAAGGTGATCAGGAAGGAGAGGCTCAGCAGGGTAAGGCCGATCAGGCCCGTGCCCACGAGCGCCTCGACCCAGGTGCTGTGGATGCCGGAGGTGTAGGGTAACCCCAGCGGGGCAAGGACCTCGAAGCGCGTGGCCGTCAGCAATCCCCTCCCGATCAGCGGCGACTCCTCCCACACCGGGATGGACGCACGCCAGAAGTCCACTCGGCTCGACAACTTCGAAGCCTGCTCGGTGGTTTGCCCTCGGAGCGCGAAGGGCTCAGCGTCCCCTATCAGGGATGACGGGCCTACGGCGATCGCGCCGAGGACGACCATCACGACGAGGCTGGCGAAGACCCATTTCTTCCCGAACAACAGGTAGACGAGCAGACCAGCGACGAACGCAACGTAACCGGTCCGGTACTGCGCGAAGATCAAGGTGGCGACGGCCAGCCCGGCCATGACGTAGCCGAGCCCTCGTTGGAGAGATGTGGGCGTGGGAAGTATCCGGAGGCGGGCAAGGGACCAGAACGTTACGAGCACGCCCAACGCCCCGACACCGTTAGATGAGATCGAGGGCCAGATTCCCTGGATCTGCCATCCGAGCGGAGAGTTGCTGTTGAGGATCCGGTACATCACCTCATCGGGCGACAGGATGAAGCCGATCCAAACCGACAGAAGCAGCCCGACGTGGAACCAGTACAGGACGGTCCCGATCCTCTCACCCGCCTCGTCCCCGACGCTCCGCCGAGCCCCGACCATCACGATGAGGCCGGTGATCAGTTCGACGCCCCGGTAGGCCGTCAGCGGCAGATCGATAGAGACTGGTGCCCCGAGGAAGACCACGAAGACGTAGAGGAGATACAGACGGATCGGGAGTGAAGTCAGGCGGCCATTCGATGGTGTGGCGTGCGGCCGGGAGATGAGGGCCACAGCCCCCAAGACCAGAGCGAGCGCGACGCACAGGACCCGGAACTGGGCGGCGGCGTCGAGTGGATTGTAGGCAAGCTCGTCTGCGGAGCGCTCCCTGAAGACCAACGTGCTGAGCAACAGAAGGAGCACGGGTACCTCGACGGCGATGAATCCGGGACGTACGCGCCGGCCCAAGACGGCCTTCACGGTGGGGACACCGATAGCAACCGCCGCCAGGCTCACGGCGAACGTCCGACGAGACCCCTCCGAAGCCACGGCCGAACCGGCCCACCAGGCGAGCCATAGGCCAAGGGGTACCAGGAGCCAGATCCGCGGGAGGCTGGAAAGCCGACTGAAAACGTCCATCGCGCGATCTCGGGTTCCGAGGCGTGGCGGGATCACGTCGTTCACGACCTTCCGTCCTGTGGCGGGCGGTCATTGTGGCATGGTGCCCGGCGCTCCCTCACCGGCTCCACCACATCTTCATCGCAGCTTCATGCTCCCCGACCCGGGTGGTGGGACCCTCGCCGGACTCAGCCGGCACGGGGTCCAGGTACCCGGACACGTAGAGCTGACGGAGGATGTGTTCGAGATCCTCTCGACGCCGGGGGCCCACCTCGTGGCCGGCCTCTCGAAACGCCGCCAGCAAGGCGTCGAGCGAGATCGTGCCGTCCGGCCGCGCCGCCGCCTGCAACCCGCTGACCACGAGGTAGGGCAGCGTCACCTGGGTCAGATCGGCGCCCTCTGGGAGCAGTTGGACGTTGCCGGGATGGAACCGTGGCGCGAAGTTGAGCTCGGACACATGGTGGGAGGAAACGGCTTCCACCCGTCGCAACAGCTCCTCGACCACGCCGGTGCCAACGTCCCGACCGATCGCGCGTTCGATGGGAACGGTCATGATCCGAGTGCCCGGCCGGTCGCTCCGCCGGATGGCGATGTAGCCCCGCGCGACCTCCTCGATGCCCTCTGCCAGGTAGTGATCGATCCATTCGAACATCGCGGGTGAGACGCCGAACGGGGCGGTATGCGAGAGATGGGTACTCGCGTATTGATAGATCGTTTCGGCGGGACGCTTGAGCACAGCTGCAGTGAAACCGCTGTCCGTGCCGAGCCATCTCGTCAGCTTCTCCTCGTAGCTCGTTCCTCGGTGCTCGACCATGTCCGTGACGATGAGGCACTCTCCGTGTTCCTTCAGGTGCGCCGAGCACCCCGCCACGATCTCCCGCAGGACGTCTTCGCCGCTCGGTCCGCCGTCCCGGTACAGCAATTCGGTGCTCCCCGGCACGGGCACGAAGGGGGGGTTCGCCGTGATCGTGTCGAAGCGCAGGCCCCCGACCGGGCCGTACAAGTCTCCCTGCTCGAACGAGCAGTTGTCCATGTCGTTCAGCAGCGCGTTGAACCGCGCGAAGTTGATGGCTCGCGGGTTGACGTCCACGCCCACGACACGATCGAAGCGCATCGCTGCGTTCAGTGCGGCCACACCCGAGCCCGTACACAGGTCGACCGCGGCCTCCCCGGCGAACGACGGGATCAACCGAGCCAGTCCGTAGGAGTCCCTCCCTAGGGGCATGACGCGGTTGGGGCTCGTGTTGGGGCCATCCTTCGGCTCCCGCCACCAATCCGTCGCCACGAGCAGGGGACCCACGGGATACAGCCCGATCGGCGACCTCAGGCGCCCAGGTCCATCGCTGCTCAGCAACCTGAGATCGCGCAGCAGTTGCAGGTCGCCCTCTCCGAGCACCTCTCGAACCAGCGGTTCCGGCTCCGACAGGCAAAGCAGGAACAACCGGATCAAGACGGAGAGGGGTTCGTTCCCTGGGATGACGTACCGGGACCACAGCTCCCGGCCCAACCTGGTGAGCGCGTACGGGCCCTCGATGCCGAGCGTCCGCGTGATGGCGTCCTCCGAGTAGCCCAGGGCTCTCAGCTTCCTCCGGAACGCGGCCAGCTCGTGCCGCTTTGCTCGCGCCGCGGCCAGGGGGAAGAACTCCTCCTCGGCCAACACCTCGTGCCTGTCGAGCACCCGATTCGCGCCTCCCTGGATGTTGCGCCAGCATACCGAGGAGACACCTCTGCGCTGCCTCCCGGCTCGACGCCGCTCCCGGCCGATTACGATGTTGGCGACCGCTCGGTCACACGTGCGATATGGCGTCTGACGTACACGATTCGACGGAAGGGTCGACCCCGACCCGGATCAGCGTCGTCGTCCCGTGCTTCAACCAGGCGGATCAGATCGTCCGCGAATGCCT
>DASYVD010000080.1:0-3376 GCA_036000545.1 Actinomycetota bacterium
GACCTCGCCGACGATGTGCAGAACGTGGATGCGGTCATCGGCGACCACACCGACTTCCAGGTGATGGACACCCGTGACAACGGCGTGCTGGTCGTAGAGAACCGCAGCAAGGGGATCCGATTCACTCGTGTGCGGCTCATCGTCGACACGGCGGCCGACGACGTCGTCTACATGACCGCCGACTTCCACAAGCCATGGAACATCGGCGTGACGCCCGATCCACAGATCCAAGCCCGGATCGACGAGCTAAACGCTCAGCTCGCACCGATCCTCAACACGGTGGTCGGCAGCGCCACGAAGAGGATCCCGCGGGACGACCAATGCGGGAACACGGCCGGCCGTACCTGCGAGTCGCTCGTGGGGAACGTCACCACCGACGCCATGCGATCCACGTACAGCTCGATCGGCGTCCAGTTCGCAATCACGAACTCCGGCGGCCTTCGCGCCGAACTGACCTGTCCGACCACTGACAACGCGAACGACTTCTGCCCGGCGAGCCTCTACCCGTTCCCGGCAGGGGAGTTCCCGATCACTCGCGGTCAGGTGCTTACGGTGCTTCCGTTCGGGAACATCGTCGTGACCCTCGATGTGAATGGCACCGAGCTGAAGACGATGCTCGAGAACGGAGTGTCGCAGATGCCACAGGCTAACGGGCGATTCCCGGAGGTCTCCGGGCTCTGCTTCACGTACGACATCGCGCTGCCGGCCGGGAGCCGGGTCCTCTCTGCGGTGATGGCGGATGCAGCCGGGAACTGCACGACGACACCCGTGAATCTCACGGCGAGCGCGACGTACAAGATCGCCGAGAACGACTTCATGGTGACGGGTGGTGACGGGTACCCCAATTTCTCCAGCCGGGCCACGTCCCAGAACATCATGGACCAGGTGCTGGCGGACTACGTCACGGCCAGCTCTCCACTCAGCCCGTTCGTGAAGGCGGCTCCGGACGGCAGGATCAACTGCGCGGACTCGAATGGTTCCGCCGCGCCCAACTGCCCGGCGCTGACACCTTCGCCGTAACCGCGGGACGAGCAGCAGAAGGGGCGGCCTTCGGGCCGCCCCTTCTCGTTTGGGACTATCTCCGCTCGCCGGTTACCTGAAGCACCTCTCCGCTGCGCAGGTCGGTGATGTACAGCTCGCCCTCCTCGTCCTCCCCGAACGAGCTGATGATGCGTTCAGTGTCGATGAGAAGCACCGGCCGCCCCGGGGAGGGCCCTGCCGCGTCGAGGGCCCAAATCCTGCCGTTGCACGTGTCACCGAACAAGTAACCGCCGTAAAGGACGGCAAATCTCGTCCCTCGGTACACGAACCCGCCGATCACCGCGCAGCCTTCTCCAGTCGAATACACGGCGATGGGACCGGCCAGCCCGGAGGCGTCGCACCCCTCCGGGGGCTCGTAGCAGAGATCTCCTTCCATGGTGTTCCAGCCGTAGTTTCGGCCACTCCCCGTCCCCGCTCGGGCGCGGTCGATCTCCTCGCGAGCGCCCTGACCGACGTCCCCGATCCACAGATCGCCGGTCTCACGGTCGAAGGAGAACCTCCACGGGTTGCGAAGCCCACGGGCCCAGATCTCTGGGCGGGCTCCCGCTCGATCGACAAAGGGGTTGTCAGGTGGAATCCCGTAGGGTCGGCGCCCGTGAACATCGATTCGGAGGAGCTTTCCGAGCATTGTGTCCAACCGTTGCCCGTTCTCGTGCGGGTCGCCGCCGCTGCCCCCGTCCCCCATCCCGATGTACAGGTAGCCGTCGGGCCCGAAGATGACGTTGCCACCATTGTGGTTGCCGTAGGGCTGATCGATCAGGAGGACCTGACGTGCGGACCCTGGATCCGCTCGGTCGGGATTATTCTCCGACATCCGGTATTCGGCCACGACGGTGTCTCCGTTAACGTCGGTGTAATTGACGAAGAACCGGCCGTTCATCTCGTACTCGGGATGGAAGGCCAAGCCGAGCAGGCCCTGCTCCCCGAGGAGGCTCTCCCCGGCTGTCACCTTGGACGAAATATCCAGGAACAGCGTGCCCTGTGCCCGTCCGTCGCCAACAACAAGGATCCGCCCGCCGCGCTCCACGACGAACAGTCGCCCGCTGCCGTCGCCCGCGTGCGTGACCAGCAGAGGCGCGCTGAATCCGCCGGCGACGACCCGCAGGCCCAGGCGAACCCTCCTCGGCTGGAATCCCTCATCCGGCTCGGCCGTGGGGCTCGCCGTGCCCGTGGGCTCGGGCGAGCGACCGCTCAGCGTGGGCCGGGCCTCCGGTTCCCCTCCACAGGCGTTCAGGAGGAGTGAGGCGACGAGAACGGCCGCCGCCCGTGAGACAGGGCTCACTCCTTGGGCCGCTTGAGGTAGGCGATCAACCCCTGGGGCTGCTGCAGGACGCCCACCAGCTCCCACCCGTCGTCCCCCCAGTTGTTGAGGATCTCGGCCGTGGAGTGCTCGATGAGTGGCACGGTCGCGTACTCCCATTTCAGCATGCTCAGCCTCCTCTCCGGGTCGAGGGGTTCGCTCGCTCTCCGAATGGATGCTTTCCCGCTCAGGGCGAACTACCGTCCGAACCTCCCGACCGCCTCACTTCATCGTCTCGTCGCGTGGCTTCCTCGAGCTCGAACCGTGCCACGACCGTTCGGATGCACAGGTCCATGATCACCGTCAGCCCGCCGTCTTCGGCGATCCGCCGGGCCTCATCGTTCTCGATCCCGAGCTGGAGCCAGAGGACCGGCGCTCCGATGGCCACCGCGCGCTCGGCGACTTCTGGCGTGGCGGACGGCCGGCGGAACACGTTCACCACGTCGACCGGCTCTGCGACGTCGAGCAGGGTCGGATATGCCCTCTCGCCGAGGACCCCCGTCTCATTGGGATTCACGGGGATGATGTGGAACCCTCGGGCTTGGAGGAAGCTGGCCACACCGTGGGAGTCTCGCCGCGGGTTGCTCGACAATCCCACCACAGCGATGGTCCGGGTGCGACCGAGGATGGCCCGGAGATCCTGGTCAGGCGGGGCGTATGTCACGGTGCCCAATCCTCGCCGCGAAGGACGTCGAGGAGCTGGTGGAGGACCCGGCCCGTCGCACCCCAGACCAGGTTTCCGTCGAGCTCGTAGGCGTGCCAAGAACCACCCCCGCCCGAGATGACCTCACGCTCGACCTTCGCCAGGCGGGCCAAGTCGAGCTGGAGAACCTCTGCAACCTCGATCGGGCTGGGAGAGAGCGGTGGGACCTCGGCCAGCCGTCCGACGAAGGGAACGATCACGTAGCCGCTCACCACGGTGTGGACGGCGGGAAGAGCCCCGAGGATCTCGACCGCCGAGGGCGGGATCCCCAGCTCCTCCTCGGTCTCCCGGAGCGCCGTTGTCACCAGGTCGGGGTCGTCCCCGTGCCGGAC
>DASYVD010000081.1:0-13261 GCA_036000545.1 Actinomycetota bacterium
CAGACGGATGCAGCCCTGAACGCGGGCAACTCCGGCGGGCCCCTCGTGACGCTGGACGGGGAAGTCATCGGAGTCAACGCGGCAGGGACCACCCAGGCGGAGAACATCGGGTTCGCCATCGCCATCGACGCGGCGAAGCCCCTCATCGCCCAAGCGATCGCCTCATAGAAAAGGAGACTGAGATGTCCAGGTGTCCCGTGTGCCGGTCGGTCCGTGTGGTGCTGATCCTCGGTCCCACCCGACGCGCGTTCTGTACCCACTGCGGGGCGCGGTGGATCCAGGACGGCTCCATCCAGCGAACGGTCCAGCGGCCCGATCCTCCGCTCTCGGGGGGTCGGGTGCACTTCTTGGGGCCGTCGGGTGGCGATCGAAGCGCATAGCCGCGACTATTTCGACAGAAGCACACCGACCGCTTCGGCGGCCTGGCGAACCGCGGGATGGTCGAGGGTGAGTGGCTCCGGCTCCCCGACGATCGTCAGTCGATCCGTCACCCGATCCTCGAACAGCGTCACGTTGATCCACGAGGCCTCGATGGTGGACCACCACTCGAAGCCGGGGACGCCTTCCTCGTAGATGGCCACCGCCATCGGCTGAGTCAGCTCCCGATTGGTCGTCGCCACCCTCGAGGGACGCAGGGATCGCTGGAGGAGATTGCGGGGATCGTCGAGGTCCAGGAGGTCGCGAAGCTCCGCATCATCGACGGTGGCCAACGACAGCCGAGCGCTTTCTCGTTCGAGGTGGCGATCTGTGACGGTGCGGATTCGGAGCGCCCGGAGATGCTCCGCCACGGGTGAGACGGAGTGTCGGCTGAGGTAGAGA
This sequence comes from Actinomycetota bacterium, assembly GCA_036000545.1. Classification (GTDB taxonomy): domain Bacteria; phylum Actinomycetota; class UBA4738; order UBA4738; family CALAEC01; genus DASYVD01. The sequence continues at coordinate 820 of DASYVD010000081.1, forward strand.
ACACCGTACGCGTCGGGGTAGTCGTGCCGGCCGGCTCCCTGGTCGAATCGAGGGGCGTAGAGTGCCCCTCCTGGGTCGAGAGGCCCGGCTCCGATCAGCCGAGGAAACACCCGGTAGAGCACGCTAGCTGAAGGAACCGGCCTTGAACGCCCTGGCGGCCTCGATGACGTCGCCGACTCGGCCCCGGGCCAGGTAGTCGATGGGCCGGAAGTCGTGGAGGAACGGGTTCAGCCCGTTCAGCCAGTCCACGGCAACGTCCGGATGGAGAAAGGACAGCAGGTACGCCAGCACGAACTCCAAGCCCTCCACCTTGAGCTGGTTCTCCGGGTCGGGCTCCTCGGTCTTCAGCCAGCGGCTCACTCGCGAAGGGCTGACCCCGAGCGCGCGGGCCACCCGAGCCTGGCTGCCCAGGTCCTTGGCTACCGCCTTCAGCTTCTCCCTCACCGGCACGGGCATATCGTCCCTCCCAGCACCGACATCGGAGCCAGTATAGCGCAACGGAAATCGTTGCGGCGGGCCCGCTTCGCCGCCTCGACCATCTCCGGCTAGAGTGAGTGGGAACCCGCCGCTCGGAGGAAAAGCGAATGTCGCAGCAGACCACCGCGCAGAAGTTCGTCTACGGCTTCCATGAAGGCAACAGGGACATGAAGGACCTCCTAGGGGGGAAGGGAGCCAACCTCGCGGAGATGACCAACCTGGGCCTGCCCGTGCCCCCGGGGTTCACCATCAGCACCCGGGCCTGCATCGAATATCTAAAAACCGGGCAGTGGCCCGACACCCTCAAGGATGAGGTCGAGGAGCACCTTCGGAAGCTCGAGGAGGAGATGGGCCGGCGCCTCGGCGACGAGAGCGACCCCCTTCTCGTATCGGTGCGGTCGGGAGCTAAGTACTCCATGCCCGGCATGATGGACACCGTCCTCAACCTGGGGCTGAACGACCGTTCCGTCCAGGGCCTGGCCCGCCAGTCGGGCAATCCCCGATTCGCCTGGGACGCGTACCGGAGGTTCATCCAGATGTTCGGGAAGATCGTGATGGGCATCCCCGGCGAGGTATTCGAGGAAGCCTTGGAGAAGGCCAAGGGGAAGAAGGGGAAGGACGCCAAGGACACGGACCTCGACGAGAAGGACCTTCGCAAGCTCGTCGACGAGTTCAAAAAGATCGTCAAGGAGAACACCGGGGAGCTCTTCCCGGAGGACCCGCGGGACCAGCTCTCGATGGCCATCGAGGCGGTGTTCCGGTCGTGGAACAACGAGCGGGCCAAAACCTACCGTAAGCAGTACAAGATCCCCGACGACCTTGGCACCGCGGTGAACGTGGTGGCCATGGTGTTCGGCAACTTGGGGGAAGACTCCGGCACCGGGGTGGCGTTCACCCGGAACCCCGCCAGCGGGGAGCAGGGGGTGTACGGCGACTACCTGACCAACGCCCAGGGTGAGGACGTGGTGGCGGGCATCCGCAACACCCTCCCCATCGCCGATCTCGAGGGGATCAACCCGCAGGCCTATCGGGAGCTTCTGGACATCATGGAGAAGCTCGAGCGCCACTACCGCGACATGTGCGACATCGAGTTCACCATCGAGCGGAAGAAGCTGTGGATGCTTCAGACCCGGGTGGGGAAGCGCACCGGCGGAGCCGCCGTCCGGATGGCCGTGGACATGGCCAACGAGGGCCTCATCACCAAGGAGGAGGCCGTCACCCGGGTGGAGCCGGAGCAGCTCGACCAGCTCCTGCACCCGCAGTTCGACCCGGAGGCCGACGTGAAGGTGGTGGCCAAGGGGATGAACGCCTCGCCGGGCGCCGCGGTGGGCAAGGCCGTGTTCGACGCCGACACCGCCGCCGAGATGGGGGAGAAGGGCGAGGCGGTGATCCTGGTCCGCCGGGAGACCAATCCCGACGACCTCCACGGGATGATCGCCTCGAAGGGCATCCTCACCTCTCACGGCGGACGGACCTCGCACGCCGCGGTTGTCGCCCGGGGGATGGGCAAGCCAGCCGTGGTGGGGGCGGAGGCCCTGAAGATCGAGGGCGCCAAGCAGCAGCTCACCGTGGACGGCACGAAGGTCAAGCAGGGCGATGTGATCTCGATCGACGGGACCACCGGCCGGATCGTCGTCGGCGAGGTGCCGCTGGTCGAGCCGAAGCTCTCCGGCGAGTTCGAGACCCTGCTCGGGTGGGCCGACGAGATCCGCCAGCTCAAGGTGCGGACCAACGCGGACGACGGGCCGTCGGCGGCCAAGGCCCGGGAGTTCGGGGCGGAAGGCATCGGCCTGTGCCGTACGGAGCACATGTTCGGGACCCCGGGGGATCCGCGGCTTCCCACCTTCCGACAGGTCATCCTGGCGGCGCCGGCGGCGAGGGCCGTCCATCTCCGTCTGGACCAGGCCCGGCGGGAGCTGGCCGAGGCTCGGGGCAGGACTAAGAAGGAAGCGGAGAAGCGGGTCAAGGAGCTCGAGAGAGAGCTCGGCTCGACGGAGATCAAGCCGTACTTCGACGGGCTCGAGGAGCTCCTGGCGGACCAGCGGAAGGACTTCGAGGAGATCTTCGAGGCCATGGACGGGCTGCCGGTGACCATCCGGCTACTCGACCCGCCCCTGCACGAGTTCCTTCCGTCCTCGAAGGAGCTGGAAGTGGCACTGGCCAGCCCCAACGCGAAGAAGTCCCGGGAGCTGCTGAAGGAGTCCGGTGGCAAGCGGAAGGCAGAGGACATCCTGGCCAAGGTCATCGCCCTGGAGGAAGCCAACCCCATGCTCGGGCTGCGCGGGTGCCGGCTGGGCATCCTGTTCCCCGAGATCTACGGCACCCAGGCTCGGGCCATCATCGAAGCCGCGTGCAACGTGAAGGAGCGCGGCGGCGATCCCATCGTGGAGATCATGGTTCCGCTCGTGTCGACCAAAGAGGAGCTCGTCGCGGTCGAGAAGCAGATCCGAGAGATCGCCGACGAGACGATCCACGACCGCGGGGTGGATCTCCCGTACCTCGTGGGCACCATGATCGAGCTCCCTCGCGCGGCGCTGGTGGCCGACGAGATCGCCGAGGTGGCCGAGTTCTTCTCGTTCGGGACCAACGACCTCACCCAGACCACGTTCGGGTTCTCCCGCGACGACGTCGAGGGGAAGTTCATGGCCCGGTACCTCGAGGAGAAGATCCTCACCACCAACCCCTTCGAGTCCCTCGACGAGCGTGGTGTGGGCGACCTGGTGGTGGTGGCGTGTCAGAAGGGCCGGAAGGCTCGGGACGATATCAAGCTGGGGATCTGCGGCGAGCACGGCGGCGACCCGGCGTCCGTGCGGTTCTTCCACCGGGCCGGGCTCGACTACGTATCGTGCTCGCCGTATCGGGTGCCCATCGCCCGGCTGGCGGCGGCGCAAGCGGTGATCGGGGAGCGCGAGGAAACCTCCAAGTAGCGGACGGTCGAAATCCCCCTTCCGAGAACGCCAAATCCCCACGACGGGGGATTCGCTCGCGGATGTGTCGTGCTAGCGTGAGCCGTCACTGAAGGAACGCCGGTTCCCTCCTCCACCGGTCGACACCGAGGGAGGTGGGAACCAGTGCCCGCTCAGTTCGCCGCTCTCCGACCCCACTATGGGCTCCTGATCGGAGCGGCCATCCTTGTTCTTGCCACATTCCTTCCCGAGGTTCACGCAGACGCGTCGAATGCCACATGCCTGGGGGAGCCGGCCACGATCCGCGGGACGCCCGGGAACGACGTGATCTACGGAACCGTGGCGGACGACGTCGCCTCGGCCTTCGCCGGGAACGACATGGTGTACGGCCGCAGGGGCGATGACCGGTTGTGCGGCGGCCGCGGGCAGGACATCCTGTTCGACGGGACCGGCGCGGACCTCATCGACGGTGGGGACGGCATCGATCTCCTCTACCTCTGTCCCGACGGCTCCCTCGACCACTGGTGGAACGTGGAGCGAGTGGTCGCCTCCACGCGCGCGTGCACCTGAGGAGGCTGCCGTGCGCACCCCGACCGCTCTTCGTGGAGGCTTCGCCGCGGTGGTGATGGCGCTGACGCTCGCCTCCCCGGCGAACGCGGGACACTGGCGGGACTTCGTCCACGATCACTCCTCGGACGGAGTGCCCTTCCGGCCCGCGGGTCTGTCCGAGCTGATCGACACGTTCGGGGATCACTGCAGCGATCGCGCGAACAACGCGAGGACGTGGTTCCCCTCCGCCGTGGACCGCAACGTCGGCGGCTATGTCTACTACCACCCCTACCTCGCCCGAAACGTCGGTTGGAACGTCCGGGGGCACGTGAGCTCGGTCCATCAGACCGGCGCGCACGACTACGGCGTCTATGGCTATGCCTGTCGCCTGATGCGCGGCGGGACCCGTTGGTCGACCCACTCGTGGGGAGCGGCCATCGACACGAACACCGCCCGCAATCCGTTTGGGCAGGACTACTGGAACGGTCGCGGTGCCGACGGCGAGGACTACGGACGGTACCTTCCCAACATCTTCCGGGGTAGGTTTCCAGGCCACCGGTTCTACTGGGGGCTGAACTTCAGCGTCACCCCGGACCCCATGCATTTCCAGTACGTCACTGGCTACTAGGAGGGCTCGATGGTCGGGAAGATCTTTCTCATCGCGGCGATCCTCGTCGGCGCGGCATCCGGGCGGATGGCTTCGTCTCCCCCCATCGCAGCGGGGGCGAGGGGATGCCCCGGCCAGGAGGCGGGCCTCGAGACCGCCGGTTCCACGTCGCCGGCGGCGCGGGGGCGCGGCCTCGCCGCCGTGCACCGGGACGCACTGGTGATGCTGGGCCCTTCAGGCGATCGACGGATGTTTCGTCATCCGGGCCGGCCGGGGCTCATGCGTCACGCCGCGAGCCACCCCGGGATGGGCACCGCCTACGTCAACGACGTGGCCGGGCCGGACGTCCTGGTGGTGATGCGCCCGACCGGCGTGAAGACGATCGAGGGACGCGGCGAGCTGACGCATCCGGCCTGGACTCCGTCGGGTCAGCTGGCGTGGGCCGTGAACCTCTCCGCGGTGGAGGTATGGTCCCCGGCCACGGGTGCGCGTCGGCTCGTGCCTCCGCCCCGTGGCGCTGCAGGGATTTTCTCGCCCGTGTTCATCACGCCATCGAAGTTGGTCGCCATCGTCCAGGAGCCCGTGGGTCAGACGCACGACGACGGCCTCAACGACCTGTGGCGCTACGACCTGGACTCGAGCACCTGGTCGAGGCTCACGCGGTTCCGGGCGGATCTCGACCGTTGGTCGGTCCTCCGGACTCCGGTGGTCGCTCCCGATGGCTCGGTCTTCTTCGTCCGGGTCTCCGGCCGCGCCTCGACGACCGAGCTCCCTTCGTTCGAGCTGTGGGTTCTTCGGGAAGGCCGGGCATGGAAACTCCGTGACCTGCCCGGTGAGATGTACCTGGCCGGGATCCTGGGAGGTCGCGTGGTGTGGAACGTGCCCGACGAATCGACGGGGGAGTGGCGGCTCGTATTGGAGGGGGCTAGGGGAGCGGAGAGCCTCGGATGCGGAGCTGTGTCCGTCGATCCGGTAACGGAACCGGACCCCGACCTGCTGCAGGCCCGTGGGAAGCTCGAGGGCCCGGTCGATGGAGAGCCGAGCGAGGGGCCCGATCTGAGGGAAACCGCCCAGGGGCTGGCCCTCCTGATCGGGGACTTCAGCTCAGACTCGGCCGCCCGGGCACTGGGGGAAGATCTTCGGATCCCGGGTGCCCGGGTCGTGGGCCACGGGGATGCGCCCGCGGCGGTGCAGCCCGGGGCCTGGGCCGTGGTCGTTCCGATCCCTTCGAGGACCTCGCCGGAACAGGCCCTGGCGGAGTTTCGTGTCCGGCGCCCGGAGCTGGCGGGGGGGACGTGGATCGTGCCCTTCGACCACGCCGAGGTGTCCCGATGAGGGCCGGCCCCACGAGGAAGCGCGCTCTACCCGCCCTGGCGATGGGCCTCGCCCTTGCGCTGCTGTTGGTGGGGTGCGCCGGCCACCAGTCGGGCTCGCCGCAGAGAACTGGATCCTCCCCACAGGGAACGCCCTCGCGCACAAGCCATAGTCCCTCGCGCGTGTGGATCGCTGTGTTCCAGTCCGCTGAGGATCCCAACGATCTCGAGGCCGCCTCTGAGGAGCTCATGGAGAAGGCGGGGACCGCCGTGGTGGTTGCGCCGGAGGGTTGCTTCGGTGGCCTGCGGGGCAGGGGCGACATCCGTCCGGGCGACTACGTGCTCGCGGTGATGGCCGATTCGAGGGACGGCCTCGACGTTGCTGTGAGACGAGCCGACCGGGAACCAGTGGTGACGGCCAGAGTCGAGGACGACTGCCCGGTGTAGGTCCCGAAGGTCGGAGCGGGAGGCCGGTGCTAGATTCCGCACAGTGAGTCGGCTCCGGCGCCACCCCCTCCTCACCGCAACGCTGGTCGTCCTGTTCGCTGCCCTGGCGGGGCTGATCGCCACTGCGGTGGCCGTGTGGCAGGCCGCACACAACGACGAGGCCAGGCGGGTGGACCGGGCCGACGCCATCGTCGTGCTGGGGGCGGCGCAGTACCGAGGAGAGCCGTCGCCCGTATTCCAGGGACGCCTGGACCACGCCGTCCTCCTCTTCGAGCGGGGGTTCGCCGACCGCATCCTCGTGTTGGGCGCGGGCCAGCCCGGTGAGGGTTTCACCGAGGCAGAAGCGGGGGCCCAGTACCTGATGGGGGAGGGTGTTCCCGGCGAGGCCGTCATCCCCTCGCCGCACGGTCAGACCACCTGGGAGAGCCTCGTGGCCGCGGCCGACCTCCTGGAGGAGGAAGGGCTCCGCAGCGCCTTCCTGGTCTCGGACCCCTGGCATAATTTGAGAATCCGCCGGATGGCCCGCGATCTGGGTATCGAGGGGTATGTCTCGGCCACCTGGCACTCCGCGGCCCGGAGTCAGACCACGCGACTGTCGGGGTACAGCCGGGAGATCTTCGCCTACCTCTATTACCGGCTCGTCGGCAGATAGCGCGGGGCCACAAAGGCTCCGGGGTTTGGCCCGGGGCATCCGGGCAGGTCAGAGGGGGTGTCGGAGGCGCATGCTACCCTACGCCCCGGTGGGCACGGTCCGCGAGCAGCTGGAGGAGATCGAGCGAAGCACGCTCTCCGATCGGGCCACCCTCAGCAGCCAGTCCAAGGGCCGGGAGCGGGAGGAGTCGCCACACGACCTCAGGACCGCCTTCCAGCGCGACCGAGACCGGATCGTCCACTCCAAGGCATTCCGGCGACTGAAGCACAAGACGCAGGTCTTCATCGCCCCCGAAGGGGACCACTACCGGGTCCGCCTCACGCACACCCTGGAGGTGTCGCAGATCGCCCGGACCATCGCCCGGGCTCTTCGCCTGAACGAGGACCTCGCGGAGGCCATCGCCCTGGGGCACGACCTCGGACACACGCCGTTCGGCCACCTCGGAGAGCAGGCTCTGTCGCCCTTCCTGGGCCGGCCGTTCCGCCACAGCGAGCAGAGCCTCCGGGTCGTCGACTACCTCGAGCGCGACGGCCAGGGCCTCAACCTCACCTGGGAGGTCCGGGACGGGATCGTCAACCACACCTGGTCGATGCCCATGCCCGCGACCCTGGAGGGCCAGGTGGTCCGGTTCGCCGACCGTCTGGGGTACGTGAACCACGACATCGACGACGCCATCCGGGCGGGCATCCTCACCGAGGAAGACCTCCCCAACGAGGCCGCCTCCTTGCTCGGGCCGAGCCACAGCCAACGGATCGACACTCTGGTTCGCGACATCGTGGAGACCAGCACGGCGGCCCCGGAGGTCGGGATGTCGGAGCCCGTGGCCGGGGCCCTCGACACCCTCCGCGACTTCATGTTCGAGCGGGTGTATCTCCGCGAGGAGGCCCACGACCAGCAGGAGAAGGCCATCGGGGTGATCCGGTCGCTGTTCGCCCACTACCTCGACCACCCCGAGGAGATCCCTGCCGAGTACCAGGCGGCGCCGGGGGACCTCCCCACGCGGGTGGTCGACTACATCGCCGGGATGACCGACCGGTACGCCCTTCGCACCTACGAGCGCCTCTTCCTTCCCCAGGAGTGGATGCTCTAACCCTGGGGGACCATGGCCAGGATCAGGCAAGACGATGTCGATGCGGTTCGGGAGCGGACCAATCTCGTGGAAGTCGTCCAGCAGTACGTGGGGCTGAGGAAAGCAGGACGTGCCCTCTCCGGCCTGTGCCCGTTCCATACCGAGAAGACCCCGTCGTTCACCGTGGATCCGGCCAAGCAGGTCTACTACTGCTTCGGGTGCGGCCAGGGAGGCAACGTCTTCCGGTTCCTCATGGACGTGGAGCACCTCACGTTCCCGGAAGCCGTGGAGCGGCTGGCCCGGGGGGCGGGAGTGACCCTCCGGTACGAGGGGGTGAGTCCGGGCGAGCGCCGGACCCGGTCCCGCCGGGAATCGCTGTACGGGGCCAACCAGCAGGCCGCCGAGCTTTACCACCGGTTCCTCCTAGAGGCCCCCGAGGCCGAGGCGGCTCGGACGTACCTCCACTCCCGCGGGTTCTCGAAGGAAGCGGTGCAGGAGTTCGGGATGGGCTACGCGCCCGGCAACCCCGACTTCCTGCTCCGGCGATTGGCCCGGCAGCTCTCGCCAGAGCTCCTGGTCGAGGCGGGCCTCGCCCTGAAGGACTCCTCGGGAACGGTCCGGGACCGGTTCCGATCCCGGATCACCTTCCCCGTGTACGACCTGGCCGGCCGGGCGGTCGGGTTCGGTGCCCGGCTCTTGGAGGGGGAGGGGCCGAAGTACCTCAACTCCCCGGAGACTCCCCTCTACCGGAAGGGCGAGATGCTCTACAACCTCCACCGGGCCAAGAGCGCCATCACCTCCTCGGGTCGGGCCCACGTGGTGGAGGGCTACACGGACGTGATCGCCCTCCATCGTGGGGGGGTCGAGACCGCAGTGGCCACCTGTGGGACGGCGCTCTCCGAGGGCCACATGAAGCTCCTGTCCCGGTTCTCCAAGCGTGTGGTGCTCGCCTTCGACTCCGACGAAGCGGGGGCCCGGGCGGCCGAGCGGGCGTACGGTTTCTTCGAGCAGTTTCCGGTGGAGGTCCTGGTGCTGGTCCTCCCCGAGGGGCTTGACCCAGCCGACTTCGTTCGGGACCGGGGCGCCGAGGCGTTCGAGTCGCTCGCCGCCGAGGCGCTGCCCCTGGTCGAGTACATGATCCGGCGGAGCTTGGGGGACAGGGAGCTCCACGACCCCGAGGCCCAGACCCGGGCGGTCAACGAGGCGCTCCCCATCGTGGCCGGGCTCGACGACCCGGTCCGGCGCTCCGAGTACGCCGGGATGCTCGCGGATCTGGCGGGAGTGAGCGCCAATTCGGTTGCTATGTCCCTCGATCGGATGGGACGAGGGCCCCGACCCTCGGAGCCCGTGCGTATTCCGGACCGTCCGGACGAGAGTCAGGTTCGCGCTCCCGCGCGGGAGGTCGAGCGAGAGGCGCTGAAACTTCTTCTCCAGTGTGCCGATACCTGTGGTGAGGAGCTGGCCGCGCTGGAGGAGGAGCTCTTCGCGACGGAGCGTCACCGGAAGGTGCTGTTGTTCGTTCGCACCAATCCCGTCCAGCCTGCGGAGCTCGTGGAGCGGGCGCAGGAGGAGGGGCTGGCGCGCCTCCTGGCCGAGCTGTCGGTGGAGCCGGTGCGGGGGGAGCCCACCGCAGCCTACGCGGAGCGGGTGGTCTCGCGGCTGGAGGAAATGTCACTGCAGCGCCGGATTGGTACCCTAAAGAAACGGCTGGAGAGGCTGAACCCGACTACAGACCCGCAGTCCTACGACGCCTTGTTCGAGGAGCTCATCTCACTCGAAGGGGAGCGCCGGAAGGTCCGGGCCCGGGCCGGTGAAGGAGTCTGAGTTGGCAGACATCGTGAGGGACCCTGGCCTCGAAGAGGCCAAGGAGATCATCGCGGCCCGGGGTCGGGAGCGAGGGTTCGTCACCTCCGAGGAGCTCGCCGAGGCCATCCCAGAGGCCGACGACCTCACCGCCGAGCAGGTCGAGGACTTCTTGGCGCAGATCGAGGAGCACCTCCGGCAGGAGGGGATCGAGGTCATCGAGGTCCCCGGGGAGGAGCTCGCCGAGGAGGCCCAGGCGGCCCTCCGCCGGGACGAGGAGCTGCTCAAGGCTCCCACCAACGACCCGGTCCGGATGTACCTCAAGGAGATCGGCAAGGTCCCCCTGCTCACCGCGGCGCAGGAGGTCGACCTGGCCATGCGGATCGAGGGCGGAGAGTTCGCCACCGACCTCCTGGGCCGGATGGACGGCGAGGCTCGCGTGGACCAGAAGTTGTTCCGCACCGTCCTCGACTCCGTGAACCGGATCCGGGAGCACCAGCAGAAGAGCTTCAACCGGGTGGAGGGGATCGGCCGGGAGCGGGTCTCGCGCACCTGGCGCCCCCGGAGCCGCGAAGACGTCATCGACTTCCTCCGGAAGGTCGAGCGAGACGGTCAGCTGGCCAAGAAGAAACTCATCGAAGCCAACTTGAGATTGGTCGTATCCATCGCCAAGCGCTACGTGGGCCGGGGGATGCTCTTCCTCGACCTCATTCAGGAGGGCAACCTCGGCCTGATCCGTGCGGTGGAGAAGTTCGCCTACTCCAAGGGGTTCAAGTTCTCCACCTACGCCACGTGGTGGATCCGCCAGGCGATCACCCGGGCCATCGCCGACCAGGCCCGCACCATCCGTATCCCCGTGCACATGGTGGAGACGATCAACAAGCTGGTCCGGATCCAGCGGCAGCTTCTCCAGGACCTCGGGCGGGAACCGCTGCCCGAGGAGATCGGCCGACAGATGGGGATCCCCCCGGAGAAGGTCCGGGAGATCCTCAAGGTCTCCCAGGAGCCGGTGTCCCTGGAGACACCCATCGGAGAAGAGGAGGACTCGCATCTTGGCGACTTCATCGAGGACTCCGATGCGGTGGTCCCGATCGATGCGGCCAGCTTCATCCTCCTCCAGGAGCAGCTGGAGTCGGTGCTCCACACGCTGTCGGAGCGGGAGAAGAAGGTCATCCAGCTCCGGTTTGGCCTCATGGACGGCCATCCCAGAACCCTCGAAGAGGTGGGGCGGGAGTTCGGGGTGACCCGGGAGCGGATTCGGCAGATCGAATCGAAGACCCTCTCCAAGCTGCGGCACCCCTCGAGGTCGCAGAAGCTCCGCGACTACCTCGAGTAGACCGGCTCGGCCCGAGCCGGCCCGCCTCCTCCGGAACGACTCCTGACTTTCGTTACGTTCCAGCGTAATCCGGGCATGCCTAGCCCATGTGACTCAACCCGTCGGCCGAACGGCCGATGAATCCGTACTAGAAGACGTAGCCCAAACGGCTCCTGGAGAGATTGGTGGACGTGAGCAAAAAGGAGGAGGGTTTCACCCTCATCGAGCTGATGATCGTGGTCCTGATCATCGCCGTTCTCATCGCCATCGCCATCCCGACCTTCCTCGGGTTGCGGAAGAACGCCAACGACGTCGCCGCAAAAGGGTCCGCCTCCACGGCTCTCAAGGCCGCCAAGGCGATCTTCTCCGACAGCGATTCGTACACGGGTGTCACGCTGGCAGAGCTCCGGGCCGCCGAGGTCTCCGTGACGTACGTTGACGGGGCCACCGCGAGCAACGGATCGCTGATCGCGAGCGTGGACGTGCCGGATCCGTCCACCTTCGTGGCCTCGGTCTATAGCCCGTCCGGGACCTGCTTCTTCATCCGCGACGACACGAGCGGAACGACCTACGCCACCCTGAACACGGGCACAGCCGACTGCTATGGCTCCAACGCGGCCGTCGTGTTCGGGGGATCGTGGCCATAGACCGCCGGCCCTGCCGCCAGAGAGCGCGGGTCATCCCTGGTAGACTGGCCCTTCGGGGTCGACCGTCCCCGCGTTCCGGGGTAGCTCAATCGGTAGAGCGGCCGGCTGTTAACCGGTAGGTTGCGAGTTCGAGTCTCGCCCCCGGAGCCAACGCGAGATGGCGCGGCGCATGCAGGTTCCACGAGGGATCGACACGGTGCCCCTGGCGCACCCCTCCCGGTCGCGCCCGGGGATCGCCTGGGCCATGCTCTCCTTGATCGCCCTCATCGCCGTCGTGTCCATGGCGGTGTTCTTCTTCCAGCGGGAGGATCTGTCCTCTCGGCTGTCGGCCGCGGAGCAGCAGTTGGTGGAGGTCCGTGCCGATCTGGCCGCCGGCGGCCAGTCGACGGAAGTCTTGCAAGGCCAGCTGCAGGGGCTGCGGGAGGACCTGGCAGTCATGGTGCGAACCGTGGACCGGTGTCGGGCAGGGCTTCGAGCGATGGTCCGCTTGTGGAACCGGCACACGGAGGACCTGGAGACTGCGCAGTCGGGGAGCGCGGCAGCTCTGGCCACGGCCCATCAGCGAACCGAGGCCGCGCGAGAAGCCGCCCAACTCGCGCTGCGGCGCTGCCGCGGGTAGAGGAGTTTGCGTGCCGCCCGTAGCCACCGGGCCCGGCC